>JBDLTZ010000001.1:0-2931 GCA_039805565.1 Chloroflexota bacterium
GCCTGCTCGCGCTCGGCCTTGTTGCGCTTGCGGATGCTCGTGGCCGTAGCCTTGTCGTCGCCCGTCACCGCCTTGTAGGCGTCGTCGGGGATGCCGCGCTCCACCAGCGCCCGCGTCGCGCCCACCAGCGAGTTGCCCCAGCGGATGTGGCTGTCCAGGAAAGTCAGCGGCAGGCCAGGGGTCATGCTCTCCAGCCACAGCGAGACCTTGCACAGGTCCACCGCCAGCGGGTTGGCGTCCACGCCGTAGATGCACTCGCGGATCACGTCGCGCACCGCGCGCTGGTAGACGCTGGGCGTGGGCTGGGACTCGCCCGAGCGCACCTTCGCCAGCTCGCGCCCGACGCGCCGGGCGGCGGCGAGCAGGAACGCGCCCGAGCCGCAGGCCGGGTCCACGATCCGCAGCGAGAGCAGCGCCATCGCCTGGGCCTCCGGGTCGCGCCCGGCGCCCTTGAGGCGCTCGTCCATCACCGGCACCAGCGCGCTCTTGATCAGCTCCTGCACCAGCTCGGGGCGCGTGTAGTAGGAGCCGGTGGTCTTGCGCTCCGTGCCGCTCGCCAGGGCAAACGTAAGCGAGGAAAAGGCAACAGGGCCGACTTCCACGCCGTCGGTGTCACTTTTGCCTTTTGCCCTTTGCCCTTTGCCTTCCACAACCGGTCGGTAGTCGAGCAGGCTCTCGTAGACGCTGCCGAGCTCCTCCACGTCGAGCGCGCCGTAGTTGACGCGCCGCACGGTCCGGGTGTCCCGCTCGCGGTAGAGCGAGAGCGCGCGCACGGCCTCCAGCAGGTCGGCGTTGCGGAGCTGGGCGCCCTCAAGCGCCGGGATCGCCTGCGGGCCGAACAGGTCGCCGTCGAGCGCCGCCATGCCCAGGCTGCGCGGCGTGGCCTCGTCGCTGCCCTCCAGCAGCCGGAAGGTCGCCAGCAGGCCGAGCCACAGGTCGCCGTGGGGGCCGCGGCCCGCGCCGGGCTGGTCGGCCAGGCGCCGCAGCCGCGCCACGCCGTAGTAGTCGCGGTAGACCGCCAGGCGGCGGTCGGCGGAGGGGCGGTAGGCCAGCGGCGAGAGCGGGTCGGTCTCGTCCAGATCCGCGGCGATCAGGCCGCGCTCCTCGGCGGTCATCAGGAACAGCAGCCGGTAGACCAGCTTGAGGAGCTGACGGTAGTAGCCGAGCGGCGTCAGGGCATCGGCGCCGTCCGCCCCGCGCGCCGCGCCGTTCGCCAGCCTGGCGCGCAGCGACGCGTTGGCCGGGTGGCGCAGCAGCCCGTTGCCGAGCGCCAGCAGCGCCGTCTCGACCCCGTCGCGCAGGCGGTCGCGCACGCGGCCGCCCTGGTCCACCGCGCGCTGGTGGTACTGCTCCAGCAGGCAGGAGGCGGCCTCATCGGTGGCGGGCAGGCGCGAGCGGTGCAGCAGGCGATAGAGGAGGGCGAACTCGGCGAACTTCTCGCCCTCCATCATGGCGCGCAGGTCGAACTCGACGTAGGCCGGGCGGGTGAAGCGCGAGGAGTCGCGCAGCAGGCGCAGGCGCTCGCCGTTGGTGACGATGCCCCACAGGTGCTCGGTGGCGTTGAGGTACTCCTGCACCAGCGCGTGCGGCGAGAGGCGCGGCCGGCCGGAAGGCGGGCGGGCGTCGAGGCTGACGCGCACGCCCTCGATGTGCAGCGGCGGCGCGCCCTCGGCCTGGCCGGCGCGGTGCGAGACGGCGTAGGTGCGGCCCTCCACCACGTGGGCGCTGCGGTTGAAGCTCACCTGGTAGCCGAGCGCGCGCAGCAGCGGCAGCACCCAGTGCTCGCGCGTCTCCGACGTAGCGCTCTCCTCGGGGCGCAGCTCGCCCATGTACGACTGGAACAGCGCCCAATGCCCGCGCACCGCCTGCCACGTCGCGCTGATGCGGTCGGAGAGCAGCCGCGTGCGGTCCAGCCCGAAGTCCTCGGGGCGCTGGCCGGGCAGCTCCTCGGCCGCCACGGCGTCGAGGATGTCGGCGGGGAGCAGCCCGCCCTCGGTGGTGATGGTGGTGTAGGGCATTGGAGTTCTTACTCTCTCAGCGCATGGTGCGACACATCAGACGGTCTGTTTGGTTCGGGCTGTAAGCTACAGCTTCGGCATCGGCATCAACACGTAGACTCCCAGCACGTCTGCCGGCAGATGGGGCCGCACGGTCACCCGGCCGCCGGTGGTGGCGCTGCGCACGCGCTGGTGGGCCGCGCGGAGCCGATCGGCGCGCTCTCCCGCGATCCGGTCCAGGTCCGCGCGCAGCCCCTCCAGGTCCTCCAGCGCCCTCTCCACGCCGATCGCCCGGTCGTCGGCGGCCACATTGGCCCGCGGCTGGGCCGTCTCCAGCAGCGCGAGCGCCTCCGGCTCGTCGAGCCACGCGACGGAGCCCCCGCTCCGCGTGTAGCCGCACACCACCAGCTCCTCTGCCAGCGTCGGCGCCGCCTGCCGCGAGCTCTCGATGAGCATGCGCACGCGCAGCAGCAGCAGCACCGTGCGCCGCGCCACAGCGTCGGTACGGATGAGCCCGCAGCGTGACGCCGGCTGCTCGCCGTCCTCCGGCGCTAGCGCCGTCTCCAGCAGGTGGTCGGCGAGCGCGGCGGTGAGCGGGTGGTTGCGCGTCAGGCTGCCGGGGGCGACCGCGAGGTGGGTGGGCGCCTGAGCGGCTTTCCTTCCGGCTGTAGCGCGCTCCCGCTCCAGCAGCCGCTCGCGCACCGGCAGCGGCAGCGTCGAAAGGGTGATCTCCCAGGTCTCGCCCGCGGCGCCCCAAGCGCCCCGGGAGGTGCGCTGTGCGTCGGCATAGAGCGTGTCCAGGCGCTCGAACGCCGCCCGCACGAAGCGCTCGACGGTCGCCGCGTCGCCCAGCACCGCGTCGCTCTCCTCGAGCTCGCGCGTGACCTCGTCGGGCCGGATGCGCCGCTGCGCGAACCGGGTTCGGCTCTCCTTC
>JBDLTZ010000002.1:0-16438 GCA_039805565.1 Chloroflexota bacterium
CGGGCAGACGCGCGCCCACGACCGGCACAGCACCTACTACCTGCTCGTGGCCGAGGCCTGCGCCCGGCCGGATACCGGCTCCGCCGTCCGCGAGGAGCCGGCCGTCGAGCTGGACAATATCCGCGCCGCGTGGGACTGGGCAGTCGCTAATGGGCAGGTGAACCGGCTCGGCGCGTCGATCCATGCGCTCGTGACCACGCCGATCGACATAGGGCTCCTGCGCGAGGGCATGGTGACGAGCGAGCCGACCCTTGCGCGGCTGAGAGGTGCGGGCGAGAGCCCGTGGGAGGCGCTGGCCGCCGTGGGGCAGGCCGAGGAGCTGCTCCACGGCGGCAAAGTGCCTCTGGTCCGTGCCCGTGCGCACTTCACCACCGGCGCGGAGCACATGATCCTCGGGAGCCGGGTGGAGGCCCAGGAGCAGCTCGAGCGGGTGCTCGCCCTGGTTCACGGGGACGAGCGCCTGGCGGTGGAAGTGCCTGTACACACTGACCTACCTGGTGAACCTGGCGGGGGACGTCGCGCGCCGCGGACTGCCGTCGCTCCGAGCGACAGGCGCTGCTGTTCCTGGGGATCGGGGAGATGCTCCAGGAGCGGCGCGACGCCGCGCGCTCCTCGTGCACCTGGATGGCGGCCGCCACACGTTCAGGGGGGTGTACAATCCGGCGCGGGCCTGCCTGCCAACCCACTCCATCACCGCACAGCTCACGCTGTAGCAGGCGTGCGAGCGCCGCCCGCGCAGACCCCCTCGCTGCGCGCTACGAGATGCTTGGTCCCAGCCTCTTGTAGCGCGTCTGTCTGCCGGCGAGAGCCTCCCGATCTTTCGCTCACGAGCTGCACGAGAGCATGGAGCACCCGGCCCGCTCGCGCGCCCAGTCCGGGCGCCGCCCCGCGAGATCGGCGTGCTCGGGCTGCTCGTCGTACGGGCGGCGCATCACCTCCAGCAGCGTGTGGATGCGCGACGGGTCACCCGCCTCGGCGAGGTCGATCGCCTGCTGCGCCAGGTAGTTGCGCAGCACGAAGCGCGGGTTGACGGCGCCCATGCGGGCGCGGCGCTCGGCCGGGGGCATATCATCGTCCCGCAACCGCGCGGCGTACCGCTCGAGCCAGCCTCGCAGCTCCAGCGTATGGCGCTCGCGCAGCTCCTCGCTGTAGAATGCCTCGCCCAGCGGCTCGAGCGCCGGCGCCTCGAGGTCGAGGTCGGCGAGCGCGCGAAACCAGATCGTCATATCGATCTCGGCGCGCTGCATCAGCCCGTACAGCTCACCCACCAGCTCGACGTCCTCGTCGTGGAAGCGGCTGAGCCCGAGCTTGGCGGCGGTGAGCGCCCGTGCTTCGGCGCCGTACACCGTGGCGAAGCTATCCAGGCCGGCCTCCAGCGGCGACGGGTCCTCGAACACGCGGGCGAGGGCGTCGGCCAGCGCGGCCAGATTCCAGTGCGCGATCTGCGGCTGCGCGCCGAAGCGGTAGCGGCGCCCCTCCGCGTCGGTAGTGTTGGGCGTCCAGCCCGGGTCGAAGTTATCCACCCAGCCGTACGGCCCGTAGTCAATCGTGAGCCCCAGGATCGACATGTTGTCGGTGTTCATGACACCGTGCACGAAGCCCACCCGCATCCAGTGGGCGATCGTGCGGGCCGTACGGGCGCAGACTTCGGCGAACCAGCGGGCGCGGCGATCGGCCGGGTCGCCCTCGATCTCGGGGAAGTCGCGCGCGATGGTGAAGTCCACCAGCCGCGCCAGCGTGCTGCGGTCGTCGCGCGCGGCGAATATCTCGAAGTTGCCGAAGCGGATGAACGACGGCGCCACGCGGCACACTACCGCCCCCGGCTCGGGCCGCGGGTTCCCGTCGTAGAACATGTCGCGCACCACGTGCTCGCCGGTGGCCACCAGGCTCAGCGCGCGGGTGGTGGGGACGCCCAGGTGGTGCATGGCCTCGCTGCACAGGAACTCGCGGATGGAGGATCGCAGCACCGCGCGCCCATCTGCCCGGCGCGAGTACGGTGTCAGACCGGCGCCCTTGAGCTGGAGCTCCCAGCGCTCGCCGTGCTCGTTCAGCACCTCCCCCAGCGTGATCGCGCGCCCGTCGCCGAGCTGTCCCGCCCAGTGACCGAACTGGTGCCCGCCGTAGCAGGCCGCGTAGGGCTCCATGCCCGGCAGCAGCGCGTTGCCGGCGAACACCCGGCTGAAGGCGGGCGAGGCCACATCGTCCGGCGAGAGGCCGAGCAGCTCCGTCACCTCGCGCGCGTGGGCCAGCAGCGTGGGGGCGGCAACAGGCGTGGGCATCACGCGGGACCAGCAGGCGCCGCGCACCTGGCGCGTGCGCGGGCCTTCCTCTGGGTCGCCGGGCAGCTCGGCGACGAAGCGATTGTCGAAGGTGAGATCACGCATGGTCAACCCTATAGCATCGTGCGCACCGCGCGGTCGCGGTCGCCACATCGGTATCTCGTGCGCCTGCTGAAGCAATCTAGTGGCCAGGACACGGCCGGGCGGCACGCTGATCGCGTGCCGCGGAGGGCGGAGCAGCGGGGGAAACCCGCGGTGAGGGTGCGGCCACGAGCAGATGATAGCGCCCTGTAGCCATTTGCTCTCGCAACTGCGGCCGGGCGAGGGGCTACGTCATCGCGGGGCTGATCGGCACCTATGCCCTGCTCGCCTTCGGCGGGGGCGGCGATGGGCACCTGGTTTCTCCGACACTGCCGAGGAGATGCCGCGAGCTGAGCGCCGCGCCGCTTGTCAGTTGCGCTAGCCGATGATGACGCGGACCCCCTGCTCCTCAAGCGCCGCGCAGAAGTCAGGCGGGGCGGCGGAGTCCGTGACGAGCGTGGTCATAGAGCTCACCGGCGCCACGAGCGCCGCCGAGACCCGGCCAAGCTTGGTGTGGTCGGCCACAACGATGACGCTCCGGCCGATACGAAGGATGGCGCGGTCCGTCATCGTCTCGGGCACGTAGTCGTTCGTGAGCCCCTGCTCGATGTCGATGGCGCGGATGCCAATGATGACCTTGTCGGCGCGCAGCTCGGCGAGCGCCAGCTCAGTCACGTGGCCGATCAGGGACATCTCGCTGCGGCGCAGCATGCCGCCGAGGCCGATCAGGGTCACGCCCTCGGAGCCGGCCAGCACGTTCATCACCATCAGCGAGTTGGTGATCACCGTGATGCCGTGGCGCATCCGAAGGTGGCTTGCCACCTCCAGCGTCGTTGTTCCGCTGCTGATGAAGACCGTCTCACCGTCGTTCACCAGGGCGGCTGCTGCGGCGCCGATCCGCCGCTTGTGCTCGGCCTGCTCGCGCGCGCGCTCCAGCGCCGGTAGCTCCGGCGGCGCCTGGCGAACCGCCAGCGCGCCGCCGTGGACGCGCCGCACCACCCCGGCGGCTTCGAGCGCCTCAAGGTCGCGCCGGGCGGTGGCCTCGCTCACGGCGAACCGGTCACTCAGAGCCGCTACGGTCACACGCCCCTGTGCCGTGATGTAGCGAAGCATCTCCTGCTGCCGCTCGATATACGAGATCGGGTTCATACGCGCACCACCGCGCACTCTATGCGAAATACAATCGGGATATGCTCAGTATAGGGTGTAAAACGAGCAGAGTCAATCGCAACTGTGCAACCGGTACGGCGTAGAGCGAGGCACCGCCGGCAGATGCTGGCCAGCACGCTCTCACTCGCCGTAGATGCGTCCGAGCCCCGCGACAGCCTTGCGGAACAGCTCCACCAGCTCGGCCGGCTCCTCCACCGTGCACGCGTCGCCGTAGCGCAGCAGCACCTGGCGCGTCTGCCACAGATTCGTCACCGTCGCCGTCACCGTCGCGCCCCCGTCCGCGTGGTAGCTGATCTGCGTGCTCGGGAAGTACGCCGCCACATCGCGCCGGCGGGCGACGTTCGGGTGCAGCCGGTAGCATAGCCGGTAGGTCTTCGGCTGGAGTCGGGCTGGCGGCAGCATCGTCGGCAGCACCTCGGCCGTCCCCTCCATGATACGGTCCAGCCGGTAGTCGATCGCCGCATGCAGCGTCTCGCCCCTGCGCGGCTGCACGTCGAGCAGCGTCGCGTCCAGGTAGACGTGCCCCTCGGGGCGGAAAAAGATGCCGTAGGGCGCCACGCGGTGTCGCCGCGGCGTAGCGGCGTCGAAGGTGCTCAGGTACTTGAACGCCAGCTCGCGCCGCTCGTCGATCGCCCGCTTGACAGCCGTGAGCACCCCCGGGTCGATCCGGCCGCTCGTGCGGCCGGGGAGGGTGAGCCGCGCGCCCGCCCGCCGCCGCAGGTGCTGGGTCTGGCGCTCGGCAGGGAGCAGCCGCATGACCTGGTCCAGCAGCGCGCGAACGTTGGCGAGCTCGGGGAGCGCCGTGCCGGAGGGAAAGCTGGCGTCGAGGAAGGCCAGCGCCTCAAGCGCGGGGTCGGAGAGATCGAGCAGCGCGAGCTCGCCGAGGTCTTCGAGGGCGTAGCCGCCGGCCTCGCGGCGGAAGACGATCGCACAGCCGTACTCAGCCTTGAGGGCGTCGAGGTCGTGCTTGAGGGCGGCCTGGGCCGCGGGCGGGTAGCCCTCGTCGCCAAGCTCGCGCTGGACGGCTGCAATCAGGGCGGCGCTGTCCGCCGGGCCGCGGAGCAGGAGCCGGACGAGCAGGAGCCGCCGCCGAAAGGTGAGCTGAGAGGAGCGCTTGGTGCCGCCGGTACGTCGCGTCATGGCCGTCCTGTCCGAAGCACAAGGTGGTAGATCATCAGGATAGCACGGGCGGAGGCGCTGTCAACAGCGGCGGCGAGGGCGGGTGCGGCCAGTATGATGAGGCGCTCGAGCTCCTGCGGGTCGTTGCCCCAGTCCATGGTCTCGCTGAGCTCCTGCGCGAGCGGGAGCCAGCACTCGAGGAGGCGCAGCACGGCGTCCGGGTGGTCGGGGCCTGTCTTCATAAGCTACCCAGTTGCGCTAGCCTCGTGCGAGCGTCACGATAGCCGGGGTGCGGCCGACGATCCGGAAGGCGAGCGAGACGCCGCAGCGGGTGCAGAGCTGGGCATCGGTGGGGTTCGCCTGGTCGCAGGGCGGGTGGTGGCGCATGGGAGTCCCTCCAAGGGTGGTGGGCGAATCTCTTCTGCCTCATCATAGGCCTGCGCCCCAGTCACAAATGCGGACAGTCGCACGCTCCTTCGCACTCTACCCCTCAGGCTTGGGTGTCGAGCGAGATCATTGTCTCCTGTGTGTGGTTGATGGCAGGGGCCGGCGAGCCCGCCCCCGTGCCAGACAGCAGCGCGAGAAAGGCGGCTCGCTGCTCGGGCGTGCCGAGCACGGCCACCTGGTCGCCGGCCTGCAGCGTCGCTTCGGGGCCGGGGTTCGCCAGAACAGTGGCGCCGCGCATGATGGCCGCGATCGAGACGCCGGTCTGCTGACGGATGCCGCTGGCCTGCAGCGTCTGCCCGAGCACCGGGGCTTCGCTGGGCACGCGCGCCCAGACGACGTCGAGCGTGTGGCGCGCGCGCCGCAGGTCGTCCAGTAGCTCCGCGTCGGCGTGCGCCACCCACAGCGGCTGGTACTGCTCCCGCCGCACGCCATCGCTGAGCCGCTCGATCTCCGACGCCGGCATATCGAAGTGCAGCAGCGTCTGGCGCACGAGCTCCAGGCCGGCCTCGAACTCCGGCTGCACGACCTCGTGGATGCCCAATCCGCGCAGCTCCTCAAGCTGGCGCAAGCGCGAGGCGCGCGCCACGATGTGCAGCTCTGGGTGGAGCCGCCGCACCTGGCGGACCACCAGCTCCACGTCGATCGCTGCGGATACCACCACCAGCATGAGGCGCGCGTGGTGGACCCCCGCCGCCTCCAGCACCACCGGGCTGCTGGCGTCGCCGTAGATCACCGGCAGCTTGGCCGCCTTGATCTCGTCGGCCCGCCGCTGGTCCCGCTCCAGGATGACGAAGGGCAGACCGAGGCGCTGCAGCACGTCGGCGGTGTAGCGCCCGACCCGGCCGTACCCGGCGATGATGATGTGGTCGCTGAGATCGGGCGCCGGCAGGTTGGCCGGCTCGAACGGCGGCGTACCTCGCCAGCGGCCCACAAGCCCCAGCAGCGGGCTGGAGGTGCGGGTGGCGAAGGGTGTCAGCACCATCGTCACCACCGCCGCAGCCAGCACGAGGGCGTACTGGTCGGTGGAGATCGCTCCCTCGCCGAGGCCGGCGCGCGCCAGCACGAAGGAGAACTCGCCGATCTGGAACAGCCCAAGGCCCACCGCCAGCGGCACCTCGCGTCGGTAGCCGAACGCCCGCGTGACGCCGGCGAAGATCAGTCCCTTGCCGAGGAGCGCCGCCGCCACCACCAGCAGGATAGGCCCGAGGTTGGCTACGACGAAGGCCGGGTCGAGCAGCATGCCGACCGAGACGAAGAAGAGCATGCCGAAGACATCGCGCACCGGGACGATGTCGCTGAGCGCCTGGTGGCTGTAGTCGGACTCGCTGAGCACCATCCCGGCTACGAACGCGCCGAAGGCGAAGGACAGGCCGGCGAGATAGGTGGCGTAGCCCACCCCGAGCCCCACGGCGAGCACCGAGATCGTAAACAGCTCGCGCGAGTTCCAGGCGGCCACGCGGCGAAGCACCCAGGGGATGATGCGCGTGCCGACGAGCACCATGGCCGCCACGAACAGGAGCGCGCGCAGGCCGGCCCAGCCCAGCTGTGGCAGACCGTCCTCCAGGTTGTCGAGCTCGGGCAGCAAGATCATCAGCGGCACCACCGCCAGGTCCTGGACGATCAGCATGGACAGCATCACGCGGCTCGCCCGGGTGCCCTGGGTGCCCTGCGCCATGAGGGTCTTGAGGATCACCATCGTGCTGGAGAGGGCGACGATCGCGCCAAGCCAGACAGCGGCGTAGGTAGACCAGCCGAGCGCGACCCCGATGCCGACGCCGAGCCCGATCGAGAGCAGCATCTGGATGGGGGTGCCGACAAAGGCGATCCAGCGGAAGGGGGAGAGCTGGCGGAGGCTAAACTCGAGGCCGAGGGCGAACAGCAGCAGAGCGACGCCGATCTCGGCGAGCAGCTCGATGTCGTGGATCTCGACCACGGTGGGGCCGCCGGTGTTGGGGCCGACGAGCACGCCGGCCACGATGTAGCCGAGGATGAGCGGCTGGCCGAGGCGCTGGGCGACGAAGCCGCCGACGAGGGCGGCGACCAGGATAAGCGCGATGTCCGCGGCGATACCCATACCACCTCCCTGCCCCGGGCGTATCCCACCGGAAGCCGTGAGTGAACAGTGTTACGCGTACGGCACCCAGGGGGATGCCGTACGGCATCTCCTACACGCCGCGGCGGATCTTCGGCAGGTTGGCAGAGATCACGCCGCCGTCGACCATCGGCAGCGGGAGCATGCTCAGGACGAACAGCAGCCCGTGCTGAGCCGCGGCGATCGTGAGCAGCCGCCTGGCCGGCGCCGCCGTGACGCCGCGTGACAGCGCCGCCAGCACCAGCGCGGCAATGAGCGAGGCCCCGACGCCGCCGCAGGCGCGCCCGATATGCTGCTGCGGTGACACGTCATTGTTGAGGTACACGCTCTTCGGGTAGATGCCGAAGTCGACGCCATCCATAGGCGCGCCCGCCGCCCGCGACGAAACAATGTGCCCGACGACGTGGGCGCAGTCGGCGGTGTACCAGAGCACCCCTGCGGCGGCGCCCAGCGCCGCGCGATGCTCCCGCGTAACAAGTGCGATCGTCAGCGCGGAGAGCGCGCCGGACACGAGGGCGGTGGGCCGCACGTTGACGGGGACGCCAAACAGCAAAAGGTATGGGCTCAACGGTTGCTCCTGAGGCTGTATCTTTGTTTCGCGGGGTACGTCGGCACCGCATCACAACCCCACCTTCGCGGCGGCGTTCTCGCGGAAGAGCGAGCCCTCGCGGATATAGCGCCGCAGCACGGCGAGGTTCTTATGCCCGGTCTGCTGCATGATCACTCGCTCGCTGACGCCCGCCTGCGCCGCGGCGGTCGCGAGCCCGGCGCGCAGGCTGTGGCCGCTGAACTGCTTCGGGTCAAGCCCGGCGGCGCCCGCGGCGCGCTTCACGATCCGCGCGACGCTGTGGTCCGTGAGGCGGCGGGGGCGAATGTTACCGTGGCGGTCGATCGGCCGGAAGAGCGGGCCCTCGGTCAAGGATGACATCTCCAGCCACCGCCTGAGCGCCCGCACCGGACATGTATGCGGTATCGACCCGTACGGGATGCCCTTCGTCATGCCCTGGCCCTCCTGGTCGGTCTTGGAGCGCCGCAGGCGCGCGATGACGCCGTCGTTCGTGAACTGGACGTCGGCGACATCGAGGCTGACGAGCTCCGAGCGGCGAAACGCACCCGCGAAGCCGATCAGCAGCAGCGCGCTGTCGCGTGTCCCCTGGACAGTCTCGGGGAGCGCCTCGACCATCTGCCGGATGATGTCGGTCACCGCCGGCGCTTTGACGTCCGGGGCGACCCCTTTCTCCCGACGGATGCCCCGCATTGTCAGCTCGACATCGACGTCCTTTGTGGGCAGGGGGAGCTTCGCCATCTTGTGGGCCTGGCCGATGCTGGTGAGCCGGCGGTCGATCGTCGCGACCTTGACGTGCTCGGCGAGGTCACAAACATACAGGATGATCGTCGCCGGGGTTGCCGGGAGCGGCTGGCGGTCGTGCTCGGCGCACCAGGCGGTGAAGTGCGCCCAGTCGGTGCGGTAGGCGCGCTGCGTGCTCGCCGCCTTGCCCTTGAGGGCGTAGGCCCGGGCGCGCTCAGCGGTCGGCTGCAGGTCGCCGAGGGGAGAGGGCTCGAGGGAGAGCATGTTCGCCACGCGGCACCTCGCGTACAGGCTGATGTACGATAACCATCATTATCGTACGTCAGCATAACCCATTGAGAGCGGCTCGTCAACACCCCATGAGACCGACCGCACAACCGGTGAGACCGGGCTTTCTGGAGAAATGGAACAGATAGTACCGATAACGACAACGTGTATACAGTGTGGTAGTTGCCTGTGGTCTATAAGTTGTTCGTGCGGATTTAGCGCGCAGCGGCGGTATAATGCCAGGAGGGACATTGCCTGCCCCATTACAGTGCGGCAACAAATGGTTCGGTCGCACTTAGGCCGCACGTGCGACCGAACCCCCATGTTAGCCCGGCTTTGCGAACTCGGCGGGTATGCACCACAGTTGCTGGTCGTACGGTATGGCACAAGGGGCACACGCTATGGATGAGCTTGCTCAGTACAATCGCGAGCGCTGGAACGCTTTGGTTGAAGCCGAGGCCGTCTTCACGCGCCCTACCTTCGACCTCGACCCGCCCACGGCACTTGATGCTCTCGACCCTGAGCGTCGGCTTGGAGCCATCTCCGGCAAAGATGTGCTGTGCCTGGCATGTGGTGGTGGTCAACAGTCAGTTGCATTCGCCATGCTTGGAGCGAATGTGACCGTGGTCGACCTCTCTGACGCACAGTTACAACGGGATCGTGAAGCAGCCGCGCACTACGGTGTTGACATCACCACCCTTCAGGCTGATATGCGTGACCTTTCGGCCTTGCACGCCGCAAGCTTCGATATCGTGTATCACGCCTATTCGCTCGGGTTTGTCCCCAACGCCCGTGGTGTCTTTCAACAGGTAGCACGGGTCGTACGCCCAGGTGGCGTGTACCACTTTATGTGTGCGAATCCCTTCTTTATCGGCCTTGGCCCGAATGATTGGAATGGTGCAGGCTACACGCTCAATAATCCGTATATTGATGGAGCGGAGCTCAGCTATGACGACCAAACATGGGTTTACGACCGCAGCAAGCCAACAAGACCTGTTCCACCCCCTCGCGAGTTTCGCCACGCGTTAAGTACGCTCGTTAGCGGCCTCGTCGAGTACAGCTTTATCATTCTCCATCTGTCAGATTATTCTAGCTTCACGCCCAATTCCAGCGCGGAACCAGGCACCTGGGCGCATTTTCTATCCATCGCACCACCGTGGTTAAGCTTTTGGGCAGCGTATCGCCCGGATGTGCTGCCAGGGGCGGGCTAACACCGCATGCAGCCCGACGCGTGGAAGCGGGGCGATCTTTCACGTCACTGTGTTGCCGAGCGTTGGCGCGGTCGGGAGCACCCTTCCGCGCGCGGCATGTCGCTGGAGCAGTTTGAGGAGATGCTGGAGCTCAGCGTGCAGCGGCGCAAGCTGCGTGCCCTGGTGGCGAACCGTGAGGTCGAGGCGCGCCTGTAGGGAGCGCGGCAGCGCAGCTTCTCAGGCCCGCGTACCGAGAGCCGGCTGGTCACCCTTCCCCTCGGGCCGCCACACCGCCGGCAGCCACGCGACAATAAGCGCCAGGGCGACAGCCGCCGCGGTCGCCTGTCCGGCCAGCGTTGCCTGGACGCCAACGCGCTCCGCCAGCGCTCCGATCAGCAGCTGTCCCAGCGGATCGCCGCCGATCGCCAGGACCAGAATGCCCATCACCCGGCTGCGCATCTCGTCGCTGGTGGAAAGCAGGATGATGCTGCTCTGGAGCGTGCCGAAGCACGACATGCCCATCCCCGCGCACACCAGCATCACCCAGGAGAAGGAGTACACGTGCGAGAGCGCAAAAGCCACCAGCGCCAGACATATCCAGCCGGTACCGATGACAAAGAGCATCCCCACACCAACCCATCGACGCACGACCTGTAGCATGAGCAGGCCCAGGAAAGACCCGATCCCCGTGGCCGTGCTCAGCAGGCCGAGCTCAACCGGACCCTGTCCCAGCACATCGCGCGCAAACGCGGGGAGCAGCGAGACATAGGGGAATATCCAGAAGTTCATCACCAGCGTGATCAGCATCACCGCGAGAATGATCGGGTTCGAGCGGACGTAGCGCATACTCTGGAGCACGACCGGCAGGACCGCGAGCGAGAGCGACTTTGTCTCGTGCGGCCCTGCTCTGCGAAGCAGGGGGATGAGGACGCTGAGCGCGCAGCCCGACAGGATGGCCATCACAAGGTAGCACCCGAGCGCGCCTGCGCGGGCGATCAGCGCGCCGGCCAGGGTGGGGGCGATGATGCGCCCGATGCCGCTCAGAAAGCTCTCGAGGAGCAGCCCATCGATCATCCGCTCCTTGCCAATCAGGTCGGGGACCAGCGAGCGGCGGGTCGGCCAGTCGACGGCCCAGGCAGTGCCCAGCCAGAACGATGCCAGCGCAATGTTCCAGGGCGCGGCTCTGCCACTCCACAGGAGCAGCGCGATCGCCGCATAGGCGAGCAGATTCGCGCTCTGGGCGGCGATCAGCGCCCGGCGCCGCCCGAGGTAGTCGATGATCGCCCCCGAGAACAGGCTGACCAGAAGCAGCGGGAGGGTGCGGCAGAAGCTGACGAGCGCGACCATGCGGGCCGAGTTGGTAAGGTCGAAGACCAGCCAGCCGAGCACCACCTGCTCCATGAAGAAGCAGTTCCACCAGATGACGGTGCCCACAAGTAGGCGTCGGTACTCAGCATTGGCAAGCGTCGAAAACGCTCCCTGCTTCCAGTTTGCTGCACGCACGTTGTTTTCCCCGGTCTGCTGTGACCCCCTCTGAGGAAGTGGATGCGAGGGGCGTGTCGATAGTATAGCTCCTCCAGCCGCGTGAGCCTCACGTGCCCCGCGCCCCCCAGACACACCAATGCCCATGGCTCTCGTCTCCCGCGAGAGACGGGGCCATGGGCGCTGTGGGATGCTACGGCTAGGAGGAGGAGATCGGCAGTCGGTAGTGGCGATCTGCCCGGCCCTGTGCGCCCCTACCTACCGGCGCGCCTTGTACTGCTCGTGGAGACGCTGCTTCATCTCCTGGACGATCTGATCACCGTTCACCACCCCGAGCCACGCAAGCGCCTCGCGCCTGGAGAAGAACGTGGCCATGGAGACGGGGGCCACATGCTCGACCATGTCCTGATACGTATCTGCGACGATTTGATCGTGCGCTTTCCGAATGACGATGGCCGTATGCTCGAGCGTATGCCCCTGGCCCACAAGCTGCTGATTGAGCTGCACCATGCTCCGGTAGTCCATCAGTTCGATATCCAGCTCTAGCACGTCGCTGACATCTATCAAGATCAGCATCTGTGGCTGCCGCAGGGGATCTTCGCGCGCGAGCTGCTCAACCGCGAACAGCTCCTGGCCGGTGCAGTGGCCAAAGCCAACGTAATAGATCAGGTTGATGAGCGGGTTAATCTGATACAGGGCAGGCATTCGATCTATCCTAACTACATAGAAACAACACACGACACTATACACATGGTACTGCTACGGCTGCGCGCGTGTGCGCCCCAGCCGGCTACCGC
Organism: Chloroflexota bacterium; assembly: GCA_039805565.1. GTDB lineage: Bacteria > Chloroflexota > Chloroflexia > Chloroflexales > Roseiflexaceae > CALJIC01. Next base: position 12,234 of record JBDLTZ010000002.1, read on the forward strand.
AGGCTCGCCAGCATCTCCGCCAGCTCGCTGAGGCGCACCGGCTTGCTCATGTAGGCGTCGGCCCCGGCGGCGAGGCAGCGCTCGCGGTCTTCCGACATCGCCAGCGCCGTGAGCGCGATGATCGGCACCCCATTGAGCCTTGGCTGCGCCCGAATGCGCCGGATCGCCTCCAGGCCGTCCATCTGCGGCATCTGGATGTCCATCAGCACCACCGCTGGCAGCTCCTCGGCAAGCAGCGCCAGCGCCGCCTCGGCGCTCACCGCCTCGCGCACCCTGTACCCCAACGCTGTCAGGTAGTCGACCACGACCATCCTACTTGCGGTGTCGTCGTCCACCACCAGCACCGGCACCGAGTCGACGCCCGGCGCCGGCGTGTCGGCAGGTTTCGCTGCCTCTCTCGGCACGCGCGGCTCGCTGACGTGCCACGGGAGGATGGCGGTGAAGTGGCTCCCGCGCCCTACGGCGCTCTCCACCACCACCCTCCCGCCGTGCAGCTCCGTCAGTCGGCGCACCAGAGCCAGCCCGAGCCCGGAGCCCTCGTACTCCCGCGCGAGCCGCGTGTCCAGCTGCTCAAATGGCCTGAAGAGCCGCGGCAGGTCGTCCTCGGCGATGCCGATGCCCGTGTCCCACACGGTGAACCAGACCTCCGCACGCTCCGCATCGGGCGTGACGCTGAGGCCGATGCGGCCTCCCTCCGGCGTGAACTTCACCGCGTTGCTCAGCAGGTTCACCAGGATCTGCAGCAGGCGCCGCTCGTCGGCCAGCAGCTGCGCCGGCGCATGCTGCAGATCCAGCGACAGGCTGAGCTGCATCTTGAGGGCCTGCGTCCGCACGAACTGCGTGCTCCGCTCACACACGTCCGCCACGTCGACCGGCTGCAGGGTGAGCTGCTCCTCGCCCGCCTCGATCCGCGCCACGTCCAGGATGTCGTTGATCAGCTCCAGCAGGTGGCGCCCGCTACTCTCGATGCGCTGGACCCACCTGCGCTGGCGCTGGGTGAGCTCGGCGTCCGTGCTCATCTGCAGCACCTCGGCGTAGCCGAGGATGGCGTTGAGCGGCGTGCGTAGCTCGTGGCTCATCGCCGCCAGGAAGGCTGACTTGGCGCGGCTTGCCGCCTCGGCCTCCTCCTTGGCAAACACCAGCGCCTGCTCCGCCTGGACGCGCCGCGAGATGTTGCGGATGAATGAGAGGATGACCTGCTGCCCATCCAGGGTCAGCGCCAGGACGCTCGCGTTCACGTGCATCAGCGTCCCATCGCGCTGTGTGAAGGTCAGGTCGCGCGAGCCCATCCCGCGCGCGAGCACCACCGATACCAGCTCCTGAAGGCCGACGAGGGTCTCCGGCGGGACAAACTCCTGGAGATTGGCGCCGACAAGCTCCTCGCGCGTGAGGCCGGCCAGGCGGCAGCCCTGCGGGTTGGTATCAAGGATCGTGCCGCTGGGGTCGAGGATCCAGAGGGCGTCGGGGCTGCTCTCGATGATCGCCCGGTAGCGCGCCTCGCTGGCGCGGAGCGCGTCCTCAAGCTGCTGCTGCGCGATGACGTCCTGGCGCATCACGACGACGTTGCCGGCCAGCGGCCCCTCGTGCACCGCCACCATGACAATCTCGGCGGGATGTTGCTCATCACCGAGGCGCATCGTGCCGCGCTCGCGCACAACCTCCCCGGCCAGCGCCCGCCGCGTGCGGTCCCTCCACGTGCGGCGCAACACTTCGGACGGCGCGAGATCCAGCACTGTCCTGCCGGCCGCATCGCCGATCACCGCGCGCGAGCGGGCGCTCTGAAGCAAGAACAACCCATCCTTATCCCAGATGCCAAACTCGACGGGCAGCGTGTCGAGCACCGTCTGCAGCCGCGCGTGGTGTGACTCGGCATCGTCGTAGGCCGCGCTGAGGTCGGCGAGGAGCCGCTGGATGACCAGACTGGCCAGCCCCAGATTGATGACCACGGTGCTGAGCAACGCGCTCAGCACCATCAACTGCCGCAGAGCGGGTGGGCCTGTCACAGAGGAGACGGGCACGCCAAGCGCCACCCCGGCCGCGCGTAAGATGTAGAGCGCGGCGACGCCGGCAAGCGTGACGGCGACGAGGCGCGCCGCGAGGCGCTCCGCGGGCGCCGTACGCCGCCAGAGCACCCACGCGGTATGGAGGCAGATAGGCGCCTGGCTTACCCCGGCAAGAATAACGCGGGCCGGCAGGTTGTCGTCGGCAAAGGTGAACCAGAGAAAGATCACCAGCCAGGCCAGGAGCAGCAGCTGCAGGGGACGGCTGCGAAGGGGCGGGTGGATGCCCAGGAAGCGCAGGACGCCGTCGTTGATCAGCAGGATGCCGAGGAGGGCCGCGAGGTTCGCGACGATGATCAGGGCGGCCTCGATGGGGTCAGGTTGCCCACGCAGAGCCATCACGCCGAAGCAGACGACAAACGCCAGGTTGGCGAGCGCCCAGTGGGTGATGCCAGCGTAGCGCCGCGCGATGTGCGCGAGGGCGACCATCGCTCCGAGCTGGATCACACCAAGCAGCGCGGTGATGATGACGAGTGTGGGGATGTCGAGCTCGAGCATAGATGCGTGCGTGTCCCGTATCAATCAGGCAGCTCATCAGCGGCTCAGGTACAGGCAACCACACAGCATCAGCGCGACAGCCATCGATTTCGAGATGTGATTAGACCCACCTGTGAGCATATCAGCCGAAGCGTGTATGTGAATATATGCTGAGTAGTAATTCGGAGCGCTTTGGGTGCGGCTACAACACGAAGCTCATCTGATGAGCCGGAGGCGGGCTATCCTCCCATCAGCATCACGCCGGGCCTATATGGCCTCTGCGGGATGCGATCCTCGTACTCGCTGCGCCGCCGCTTTCCTATCCCGCATCAGCAAGAGCGGGGGCAATCTGCGCCAGGTGCGCGAGCCCGCGCCTGTGTATCTGAAGCAGCACCAAACGTGCAATGCTCCAGGCGATTGTAGCATCAGTTCCCCTCGCAAGCGAGAAGACATTGAGTGGGCGATGGACTCGGAATGGACTGAACACGGCACATCCCCGCGACGGTCTGTTCTGCGGACATCAAGCGGTACTGGAGCGCGGCGGAGACGGGGTGGAGAGCGCGCATCGTGTGCCTGTGTCGCGGCGCGGGTGGTGTACAATCGGTGCGAGTGCGCCCCCAGCGGCGCGGAAGTATTCAGGAGGGACTCACGATGGCGGTTCTGCCGCTTACCACGCACGGGATCGCTGCCAGCCGGCTGGTGCTCGGCTGCATGCCCTTCGGCGGCTCCTGGGATCGCACGCCCATCAGCCGCGAGGACCTGCGCCGAGCCGAGGAGGCCGTCGACGCGGCGCTCGCGATCGGCATCACCATGTTCGACCACGCCAACATCTACACCCTCGGCAAGGCCGAGGAGACCTTCGCCGCCATCCTCAAGGGGCGCCCGTCGCTGCGCGAGCAGATCGTGATCCAGTCGAAGTGCGGCATCCGCTTCGCCGATGAGTCGGCCCCCTTCACCCGCTACGACTTCTCGCGGGAGCACATCCTCGCCGCCGTCGACGCCAGCCTGCGCCGGCTCGGGGTGGAGTACCTCGACATCCTGCTGCTGCACCGGCCCGACCCGCTGGTGGAGCCGGAGGAGGTGGCCGAGGCGTTCGCGGCGCTCAGGGCGGCCGGCAAGGTGCGCCACTTCGGGGTCTCGAACATGAGCGCCGCCCAGATGCGCTTCCTGCAGCGCGCCGTCCCCTACCCGCTGGTGGCAAACCAGCTCGAGCTGAGCCTCGCCCGCCTCGACTGGCTTGACCAGGGGGTGCACGTCAACCAGAAGGCGGGCCTCGGCTCGAACTTCGCCGAGGGCCTGCTGGAGTACTGCCAGGGGGAGCGCGTGCAGATCCAGGCCTGGGGGCCGCTCGCCCAGGGCATCTTCTCGGGGCGGTCGCTGGAGGACCAGCCCGAGCACATCGTGAAGACCGCGGCGCTGGTCGCCGAGCTTGCCGCCGAGAAGGGGACCACCCGCGAGGCGATCGTGCTGGGGTGGCTGATGCGCCACCCCGCGATGATCCAGCCGGTGGTCGGGACGATCACCCCCGAGCGGATCGCCGCCTGCCGAGATGCCGAGGAGCAGGCGGCGCAGATGAGCCGGGACGAGTGGTACCGGCTCTACATAAGCGCGCGCGGGGCGGCGCTGCCCTAGCGCCCGGCCCGCCTCGCAGGCACACAGCACGGCTGC
>JBDLTZ010000003.1:0-21792 GCA_039805565.1 Chloroflexota bacterium
GATCTCGATGGCAATCTCGGCGCCGGGGGGGCAGTGGCGGATCGCGCCGGCCACGAGCGTACTGAGAACGCGCTCGAGGCGCATGGTGTCGCCGGCGACGATGAGCGGCTCACCCTCGACAGTAGGCTGCAAGGGGTGGTCGGGGGAGGCGTAGTGCTCGGCGACGGCGCGCACCTGCTCGGCAATGCTGAAGGTGGCCCGCTGGAGCGTGAGCTGCCCGAGGCCGAGGCGCGCGAAGTCGAGCAGCTGGTCCACTAGCCGGCGCATGCGCTGGCTCTGCTGGCGGACGGAGTCCGCGGCGCGGGAGAGGCGGGGGTGAGCGCGCACCTCGGCGGCGCCGGCGAGCACCGCGCTGTAGCCGAGGATCACCGTGAGCGGGTTCTTGAGCTCGTGTGAGGCAATCGACAGGATCTCGTCGCGGAGCTGCTGGAGGCGGCGGACCTCGGAGGGGAGGGGCAAGGGCTCAGCGATCGGTGGGAGGTGGGATAGCTCACACAGCACGAGGGCTTCCACGAGCGTCGGCTGGCCGAGGGCGACGGCCGACAGGCTCAGGTGGCGCACACGGCCATCGGCGCCGCGCAGACACAGCTCGTGCGGCCCCTCGGGCGAGAGGCTAGCGGCGAGGGATGCCACGGGACCGGAGGAGGGCGAGGCGACCGGCGCCCGGGGGACACCTGCCAGCACCGCCACTACCTGGTCGGGGCGCGCGCCGGGTGGCAGGCCGAGCAGCGCGCAGGCGGCACGGTTAGCGGACAGCACATAGCCCTCGGCGTCGCCGATGACGAGTCCGTCCGACAGAGCCGCGCCGAGGCGCTCGAGCTGTACGACATCGATCTTCATAGAGCGGAGTAATATTGGTATAATGGATGCATATTCCAGCCCTGCGTCATAGCACAGACCCATATCCACAGCCCAGGCGAACAGGGAGCGGAGGCGGAAGGCCGGCCCTGCTCCGCACGGCTGTGTCTCCGGCCGCGCAGAGACGAAAGAGCTGAACTATGACAGAGCCGTTGGCAGACAGCACCATTGTGATCGCGGATGACGAGTCTGCGATCCGCGACCTGCTGCGGGACATTCTGGAGCCGGAGGGGGCAGCCATCAAGCTCGCGAAGTCCGGCACCGAGGCGCTGAAGCTGATCGAGGCCGAGGAGCCGGACCTGGCCATCCTGGATGTGCGGATGCCGGCGCCGGACGGATTGGCGGTGCTGCAGCAGCTTCGCACGCAGGGGAACGACCTGCCGGTGCTGATCATCACGGCGCAGGACTCCTCGACGGTGACGATCGAGGCGATGCAGCGCGGGGCGTACGACTACATCGCCAAGCCGTTCGAGCCGGACGAGGTGCTGCTTGTGGTGCAGCGGGCGCTGGAGCACCGGCGGCTGACGCGGCGGGTGCACGCGCTGGAGCAGCAGGTCACCAAGGACCCGCGCGACATCATGATCGGCCGGTCGGCGCCGATGCAGCAGGTGTACAAGATGATCGGGCGCGTGGCGGGCAGCGACGCGACGGTGCTGATCACCGGCGAGAGCGGCACGGGCAAGGAGCTGGTGGCGCAGGTGCTGCACCGGACGGGGCCGCGGCGCGAGGGGCCGTTCGTGGCGGTGAACTGCGCTGCGCTGCCCGAGACGCTGCTGGAGAGCGAGCTGTTCGGGCACGAGAAGGGGGCGTTCACCGGGGCGATGACGCAGCGCAAGGGGCGCTTCGAGCAGGCCACCAAGGGGACACTGTTCCTGGACGAGATCGGCGAGATCAGCCAGAACACGCAGAAGAAGCTGCTGCGCGTGCTGCAGGAGCGCACATTCGAGCGGGTGGGCGGCAACGTGCCCGTGAAGGTCGACGTGCGCGTGATCACCGCCACCAATCGCGACCTGCTGAACGAGGTCCACGAGGGGCGGTTCCGCGACGACCTGTACTACCGGCTCAATGTTATCAATATTCACATGCCGCCGCTGCACGAGCGCAAGGACGACATCGAGCTGCTGGTTAACCATTTTCTGACAAAGCGGCGTCCACGCGGGTCGGAGCCACCGCGTATCACGGAGGCGGCGATGCAGGCGCTGCTTGACTATGACTGGCCCGGCAACGTGCGCCAGCTAGAGAATACGATCGAGCGTGCGTTCGTGCTGGCGCAGGGCGGGCTGATAGGCCCGGACCACCTGCTGCTGAGCGACGCACCACCCTCGGGGGACCAGGGCCTGCACGCGGCACTGGACCGGCTGCTGAACCATGGCGCGCCACTGGGAACGATACTGGCCGACCTGCGCGCACGGCTGATCGCGCAGGCGATCGAGCGCCACCAGGGCGACCGGGCAGCAGCGGCCCGCGCGCTGGGTGTCAGCGAGGCGGAGCTGGCCATGCCCTAGACCCGCCTCGCACACTATTATGTACATCTGAACAAAAGCAGGAAGCGTGCCAGAGGGGCACGCTTCCTGCTATCTGGGCGGCGGAACAGCCGTGACACCAGAGGAGCACCACGATGATCCAGTGCGCCAAATGCGGCAACGACACGCGCACGAGCGAGCTCGCGACGCCGGCAGGACCGGTGGCGCTGGCGGGGACGATCGGGACAGACCCGCAGCCGATCCTGGCGCAGGTATGCACGGCCTGCGGATACATCGAGCTGTACGCGCCGCAGCCGGTGAGCGACGCGCTGGGGATCTCGCACGCTCAACAGCCGGTAGCGGAGCCCGCGGCGACGGTGCCGGCAGCAGGGGCGAGGCTTGAGTCGTGAGGCTTGAGGCTTGAGCATCGAGCCCTGAGCAGCCCCCCTCACCCCCTCTTCCCGTGGGGGAGAGGGGGTGAGGGGGTATCCCATCGTCGTGGGGCGCCCCAGCGGCAGGCGCGCTGCCGATCGCCATCTGTACTCCCCCAGCCCCAGCGGGGAGGAAGGCGGGAGACCCTCCACCTGGCACCCCTACCCTGCACTGAGAGAAACAGCGCCACATCACGCTGGCACAGTGCTTGCTTCCACGTCTCACTGCTACACCAAACAGCTACGGAAATATGCAGTGGAGGTCAGGCCGGGGGACCGGGGGCCTCCCTTGCTGTGAAAAGGGCACCGCTATGGCCGGACCGGCTCACATTATCGACGTACGCGACGCCGACATCAGCTTCGGCGGAGAGGCTGGCGTCTACGACCTGACGCTCAGCGTGGAGGAGGGGACGATCTTCGGCCTGATCGGCCCGAGCGGCTCCGGCAAGACCACCTCGGTGCGACTGATGACGGGGGTCTACCGGCCGGCGAAGGGCGAGGTGCGCGTGCTGGGGCGGAACCCAAGCAGGTTCAGCCCGCGGACGCGCGAGCAGATCGGCTATATGCCGCAGCTGTTCACCCTCTACCCGCACCTGACAGTGATGGAGAACCTAAACTTCGTGGCCTCGCTGTACGGCATGGGCTACTTCCGGCGGCGGGGGCGGCTGGACGAGCTGCTGGAGCTGGTGGAGCTGAGCGCGGCGCGGCACCGGCTGGGCAGCCAGCTCTCCGGCGGGATGCAGCGGCGGCTCTCGCTGGCCTGCGCGCTGGTGCACAACCCCACACTGATCTTCGCCGACGAGCCGACGGCGGGGATCGACCCCGTGCTGCGCGGCAAGCTGTGGGATCACTTCCGCGAGCTGCGCGACCAGGGGCAGACGCTGTTCGTGACCACGCAGTACGTGGGCGAGGCGGCCTACTGCGACCAGGTGGGCGTGATGCGCGACGGGCGGCTGATCCACGTAGACACCCCAGACGGGCTGCGGAAGCGGGCGCTGGGCGGCGAGATCATCCGGCTGGTGGTGGACCAGCGGCACGAGGTGGCGACCGCCGAGATCCTCTTCCGGCAACCGTTCGTGAATGACATCCACCGCGACCGCAGCCACCCGGGGCTACTGCAGGTGTACGTCCACGAGGCGAGCGAGGCGCTGCCGGCGATCTTCGGGGTGCTAGGCGAGCGCCCTGAGATCACGGTGCAGTCGGCCGAGGAGTACCTGCCGCCATTCGACGATGTGTTCGTGGCGCTGATGGAGCAGGCCGGCGAGGCGGAGAACACAGCGACCACGATACCGATCCCAGTGATCGAGGAGAGGACGGTGGGCGATGGCCAATAGTCAGTGGCAGCGGGTGGCGGTGCGGGCGCCCCAGCGTGTGACCTACGGGGCGGCGCCGGTGCTGAAGCCAGTCATCCGGCTGCTCTCGTTCTTCAGCAAGGAGGTGAACGAGATCCGGCGCCAGCCGCGCCTGATCCTGAGCCTGCTGCTGGGGCCGTTCGCGATCCTGCTGCTGTTCGGCGCGGGCTACCAGGGGAACCAGCCGCTGCTGCGCACCGCGATCGTGGTGCCGGAGGGGGGCGAGTCCGACCTGGACGTGGCGTCGCTCGAGCAGATCGGCGGGCTGAACTTCAAGCTTGAAGGCGTGACCAGCGACCGCGAGGAGGCGATGCGGCGGCTGCGAGCGGGCGAGCTAGACGTGGTGCAGGTCTTCCCGGGGAACATCCGCGAGCGGGTGCTGGAGGGCGAGCAGCCGCAGGTCGAGTTTATCTTCAACGAGATCAACCCGCTGAACGAGCAGTGGATCCAATACCTGGGCTACGCCGAGATCGTGGAGATCAACAAGAACATCCTGCTGAACTCGACCACCGGCCTGCAGGGGGAGGCGCAGGAGCTGCGCGGGCAGCTGGCCGAGGTGCGGACACAGCTAGACGAGGCCGACGCCGGGCTGGCCTCGGCCGACCCCGACCAGCTGCAGCAGTCGGTGCGGCGGCTGAAGGAGGCCAGCGGAGCGCTGGCGCTGGGCGGGCTGGCGGCGGGGGCCGAGGGCCAGGAGCTGCGGGCCGAGCTGACGCAGCTGCGCGAGGACCTGGACACACTGGACCAGGCGATCAGCGAGGGGCGGCTGGAGGCACAGCGCGAGCGAATCCGCACCACGCGCGAGCGGATCGTGCGGCTGGAGGAGATGACGGCGCAGTTTAGCGAGCTCCCGCCGGGGGTGATCGTCTCGCCGCTGCAGCAGACCTACCAGAATCTGAACGGCGCCTCGTACAACCTGATGACCTTCTACGCCCCGAGCGTGCTGGCGCTGCTGGTGCAGCACATCGCCGTGACGCTGGGCGCGCTCTCGCTAGTGCGCGAGAAGCTGCTGGGGGCCACCGAGATCTTCCGCGTGGCGCCGGTGTCGGTGCTGCAGGTGCTGCTGGGCAAGTACCTTGGATTCACCCTGTTCATCGGGGTGATCACGGCAGTACTGGTGGGGCTGATGCGGCTGCTGAACATCCCCTTCCTGGGCGATCCGCTGACGTTCGCGGGGCTGGCGCTGCTGCTGACGCTGGCATCACTGGGCGTGGGCTTCTTCATCTCGTCGATCTCGAACTCGGACAGCCAGGCGGTACAGCTCTCGATGCTGGTGCTGCTGATGTCGGTGTTCTTCAGCGGGTTCTTCCTGCCGCTGGAGAACTTCTGGGAGCCGGTGCGGACCGTGGCGTACGGGCTGCCGCTGACGCACGGGATCGCGGGGTACCAGAACATCATGCTGCGCGGGACCGCCCCGGACAGCTTCTCGTGGCTGGCGCTGTCCGCGATCGCGGTGGTGACGTTCGTAGGGGCGCTGGCGGGGGCGTGGGTGCAGTTCCGCAAGACGACGTAGTGCTGAGTGCTGAGTGCTGAGTGCTGAGTGCTGAGTGCTGAGTCTTGAGCACTGCGGTACTCCCGACGCAGCGCCGGAGTGGTGAGGCTTGAGTCGTGAGGGCAGGGGAGCTTGCCGCCGAGGACAGGATATGACACCGGACATACCTTCGAACCCGACGATCCTGGAGCGGGTGCGGCTGCGCCAGGTGGCGCAGGGCACCGTGGTGGTGATGCTGGTGGTGCTGGCCTTCGTGCTGGCGCTGAGCATCCGCGAGGCGCTGATCACCATCTTCCTGGGCATCCTGCTGGCCACGGCGCTGCGCCCCGTGATGAACGTGCTGCGCGAGCTTCGGGTGCAGCGGCACCTGGCGGCGGGGATCGCCGTGCTACTGCTGGTGGGCGCGGTGGTAGGCACAGTGGTGGTGCTGGCGCCGATGGTGGTGACGCAGGCGGGGGCGCTGGCGCGGGAGCTCCCGCAGGCCTACGACAGTATCCGCGACCAGCTGCTGGCCTCGCCGTACCGTGTCGTGCGGCAGCTCGGCATCCAGCTGCCGCAGCGCCCGCCGCTGGAGCCCGGGACACTCGGGACGACGGTGGTGAGCACGGTGCTCGAGCGGCTGCCGGATATCGGCTGGTGGCTGTTCGGCACGCTGGCGGTGCTGGCGTTCACCTACTACTGGCTTCTGTACCGCGACCGGTCACTGCGCGGGCTGCTGCTGCTGCTGCCAATGGAGCAGCGCGAGGGGGCCGAGCAGGTGTGGCTGCGGATCGAGGATAAGATCGGCGCCTTCCTGCGCGGCCAGGCGCTGCTGGCGCTGGCCACGGGCGGGCTCTCGCTGCTCGGGTACTGGCTGGTGGGCACGCCGTACGTGATCCTGATGGCGCTGATCGCCGGACTGCTGGAGCTGATCCCGTTCATCGGGCCGTTCATCGCGGGGGGGATCGCGGTAGCGGCGGCCCTGAGCATCTCGCCGGCGGCGGCGCTGGGAACGCTGGTGGTGGCGGGGCTGATCCAGCAGGCAGAGAACATCTTCCTGGCGCCGCGGATCATGGACGAGGCGGTGGGCGTGGCGCCGGTGGTGACACTGCTGGCGTTCGTGGGCTTCGCCGCGCTGTTCGGGCTGAGCGGTGCGCTGCTGGCGATCCCGCTGGCGGCCGTGCTGCAGGTGCTGTTCTTCGAGTGGATGCAGCGGCGCGCGGGGGCCACGGTGGAGGAGCCGGTGCAAGGCCGAAGCCTGGTGGACCGGCTGCGCTACCAGGCGCGCGATCTCGCGCAGGACCTGGCGGGCATGATGCGCCACAAGGAGGAGGAGGCGAGCGGCGCCGCAGATGAGGCCGAGGAGTCGATCGAGCAGGTGATCGCGGACCTGGAGGCGCTGCTGGACCGGGTGGACGGCGAGCGCGAGCAGGCAGGAAGCATATGAAGCGCCTGGCACAAATAACAGCCGTTATTCTGGTCACCGTGATCGGTGCGCTGGCACTGTGGCAGATGCGCGAGGCAGCTCAGCTGCTTCTCGTGGCTCTGGCGGTGGCCTCGGGGGTGGAGCCCGCGGTGCAGCGCATAATGGAGCGCGGGCTCGGGCGCAGCAAGGCGGTGGCCGTCGCCTACGTGGGCGCGCTGGCGGCGCTCTCGGCCGTGGTGCTGTTCTTCGGCTCGCTGGCCTCGGCCGAGGTGGCGACGGTGGTGGAGCGGCTGCCGGCCTGGTACGGCCAGGCGCGCACGGCGCTGGCGAACAGCGGCGGGTGGGCGAGCGACATCGGCGCAGGGCTGCCGACCCCGGAGACGCTCACGGCGACGGTGACGGGTAACCAGGGCCAGGACGTCCTGGGGCTGGTGCTGGGGGTGGCGGGGCACCTGGCAACGCTGGCGACGCTGGCGGTGAGCGCGGCGACGCTGGGGTTCTACTGGCTGCTGGACCGGCAGCGTATCGAGCGGCTGTGGCTCTCGCTGCTGCCGCTGGACACGCGGACGACGGCGCGGGGCGTGTGGCAGCAGGTGTACGACGAGGTGGGCATCTACGTGCGCGGTGAGTCGGCGATCGTGGCGCTCTCGACGCTGGCGCTGCTGAGCGTGTACGGCGCCCTGGAGGTGCCGGGCGCCGGTCTGCTGGCGCTGGTGGGCGGCCTGGCGCAGGTAGTGCCCCTACTCGGGCTGCCGCTGGCTGTGGCGGTGGGCGTGAGCGCCGCGCTGACGCAGGGGCCGGTCACGGGGGCGCTCACGCTCGCGGGATCGGTGTACGTGCTGAGCGTGATCCGCGTGGTGATTGGGCGGCGCATGTACGAGTCCGGCATCAACGTCAACCCAGTGCTGGTGATGTTCATGATCATCGCGCTGGCGGACATCGGCGGGGTATGGATGATCCTGCTGGCGCCGCCACTGGCCGCAGCGCTCCAGGCCAGCGTGCGGATCATGACATCGGACCAGCGCGCGGCGGCGAGGCCGGTGGCCACCGGGGCAGTGCAGGCCTCGGCGCTGCGCGCGCGCCTGGACGCGGTGGAGACGGGGCTGGCGGAGCGCGGCGCCTCGGACCCGCGCCTGACAGGGATGCTGGTGCGGGCGCGGCGGCTGGTGGACGAGGCGGCCGAGAGTCTGCCCGAAACCTCCCCGGACGTCACGCGGCCAGGGGAGCTACCCACCGCGCGCCTACAGGCGTAGATGGTACGCTTCTTGCGACGCGAAAGCCACGTACGCACACTCGGCCGGCGACTACAGCGCCTGGCCGCGCCGCAGCCAGGAGAGTACACATGACTCGAGAAGCAGCGTCGCCGAAGCCGAGCGGCCATGCCACCGACGGCGACTCTCCGGCGACGATCCTCGTCGTGGACGACGAGGTGGCCATCGCGCAGCTGGTCGCTGACGCGCTCGAGGAGGAGGGATACACCGTCAGCGTCCACCACGACGGGGCAAGCGCGCTGCTGGATATCGTGTCCGACCCGCCCGACCTGATCCTGCTGGACATCGCGATGCCGGTGATGGTGGGCGACGAGCTGCTGCGCTACCTGCGACGCCACGGCTACCCGGACCTGCCGGTGATTGTCATGACGGCCGGGCTGCGGCCAGAGATATACCTGGCGGAGGGAGCGAACGCGGTGCTGGCGAAGCCGTTCGACCTGGGCCGGCTGCTGGACCTGGTTCAGCAGCACCTGGCGCCCGAGCGCGAGCAGGCGAAGGGGGCGTAGAGCAGAGCGCTGAAGGCTGAACGCCGAAGCTTCTAGGCAGAAGAACGCAATGCACAGCTACCAAACAGGATCAGCGTTTGTGCACTCTGCTGTAGGGCGCACAGGGGCAAGGGCCACAAGAGAAAGACCAGAGGGGCGCGTTGCCTCTCTGGTCTTTCTCGGGTGTCGTCGGTCTAGCGCAGGTGGGATGGCAGGATGCCGAGCTGGCCGCGGTACTTGGCCACGGTGCGGCGGGCAAGCTCGTAGCCGCTCTCGCGCAGGATGCTGACGATCTGCTCATCGGTGAGGGGGGTGGTCTCCTTAGCGATCAGCTCCTGGATGAGGTCCTTCACCGAGAGTGAGGCGTGGAAAAAGGTGCTGAACGGGATGAGCGCGCGGTTGGGGAGCTGGACGTACTTGTTGGCGGTGGCGCGGCTCACGGTGGACTCATGGACGCCGAGGGCAGCGGCAACCTCGGCGCGCGTGAGCGGCTCGAGCTGACGCACGCCGTGGCGCAGGAACTTCTCCTGGCGCTCGACTAGGTACTCGGTGATGCGGCGGATTGTCTCGCGGCGCTGGCGGAGGTTCGTGAGGAACAGGCGCGCGCGCGAGATGTAGGTCTGCATGTGCTGGCGCTCGGCGTCGGTGACCTCCTGCTGCCCGGTGCTGACGGCCTGCGAGAGGCTCTGGTAAAACGGGTTGAGGCAGAGCGCGAACTGGCGCGACTCGACCACCTCGACGAGCAGCTTGCCGCCGTCCTCGTGGATGATGACGTCCGGCAGGATGACCGGCGTGCTGTTGCCGGCGGCGTCGCCGTTGTCGAGCGGGAAGGGGCGCAGGTACTGGCGCAGGAAGTCGCGGACGCCGACGACATCGTCGTAGCTGATGCCGAGGGCGCGGGCGATGTCACTGTAGCGGTGCTCGCCGAGGTCATTCCAGTGGCCGGCGATGATCTGGGCGACGTGCGGGTTAGAGACGCCAGCGCGCTCGAGGCGCTCGATCTGGAGCAGCAGGCACTCCTGGACGTTGCGCGCGCCCACGCCGGGCGGGCCGAGGTCCTGGAGGCGGCGCAGCACGCGCTCGACGTGCTCGACGTCTGTGCCGAGGGAGTCGGCGATCTCTTCGACGGTACCATCGAGGTAACCCTGGTCATCAAGGCAGCCGACGAGGTAGTCGGCGATCAGGTGGTCGGCCTCGGGGAGCGAGATGTGCATATCGCGGCGCATGCTCTCGTGGAGCGAGACGGGGGCGGCGACAGCGATGAGCGGGTCGAACTCGTCGTCGGGGGCGCCGCTGACGTCGGTGCGGCGCGCCTCACGGAGGCGGTCGTCCTCGTGGAGGCAGTAGACGCAGAGGTTGCCACTGAGGGGCCGGCCGCATGTGACGCAGATCTGCTCGGCGGCCTCGGTCTGGTCGAGCGCGGGGTTCTCCTCGAGCTCACGGGAGACGAGCTGCTGGAGCTCGATCGAGGAGAGGACCAACATATTGTTGAGTGCAATCAGCGCGGGAGACGCTTTCATCTGCTGCTGCGGCAGCATATCAGCGCTGGCCAGCATGTCCATCATAGCACTTGCTCCGTCCCTGTAACAACTCGGTAACAGCAGAAGTCAGGCGTGGTCAGCAGGAGACCGCGCCCCGAGGTGCTGTCGTATCGTTGAATGGTCTACGTACGAGAGGAGCAAGTTGTGTGCCATGGGGTTACGGCAGCGGGGAAGAGCTCACTCTCCCGCCCCTCTCCCCCTGCGGCGGGAGCGGGGGGGAGGTACCGCGGGTTGGCCGCCGAACAGCGGCTCGGGCGGCAGGGCGGGGGCGTAGCGCTCCGCGTGAATCTCGGCGAGCAGCTCAGCGAGGCGCCCCTCGAGCGGACCGTAGCCGGTGGGGCGAACCTCGAGGGCCAGGCCGAGCTCGGCGGCGATGACGCGGGCGCGCTCCAGGAGCGCGGGGTCCTCACGCTGCACGAGGTAGACGACGCGGCGGTAGGCGCCGAAGTAGCTATCGCGCAGCTCGGGGTAGCGGTCGAGCCCGAGGCCCCTACGGACTGCGCCGTCGAAGGCGCGGACGAGGAAGTCGGTGAGGAAAAAGGTGCCGGGCTCATGGTCGACCAGGGCGTCGAAGGCGGGGCCGGCGTACATCTCGTAGCAGTGCGGGCCGGCGACGCGCGGGACACGGTAGCGCTCCAGGAGGTCGTCGAGAGCGCCGGCGGTGCCGCAGTCCCCGTAGACGACGGCGACGCGCGGGAAGCGCGGGATGAGCTCGCGCAGGCGCTGCTCGACGGCCGGGGCGATGCCGGCGGGGCGCAGGTGGAGCGAGGAGGCGACACCGAAGAGCTCGACGTCCCAGCCGCAGCGCTCCTTCATGGCGATCACTTCGCGGGCCAGGGCACCGCAGAGGACGAGCGCGGCGGTCATGGGTTCTCCTTCGATCCGCGTGGCGAGACCTGTCGGGGGGCGCTCGCCGGGTATCATTTCGCTCGCGATGGAACTGTGGCGGGCGCGCCCGACGGGTCGGGCGCTGGTTTTCGTTGATCAGCCGCGGCGGCGCGGCGCGCGCGTCTCGGCGGGAGCGGTGGCGGGAGCGATGTCCACCGGGTCAAGCGGCGGCTCCTCGCGCAGGGCGCGGGCCATGGCGCGCACGTGTGCCGGTGTGCTGCCGCAGCAGGCGCCGATGATGTCGGCGCCAAGGGCGCGCACGCGGCGGGCGTAGGCGGCCATAAGCTCGGGGGTACCGCTGTAGACCGCGCGGTCACCGACGATCTCCGGCAGGCCGGCGTTGCTCTTGGCCACGAGGCGGGCGTGCGGATCGGCGCGGCGCATGCCGGCGACCACGCCCTCGATCTCATCGGGGCCGTTGCCGCAGTTGCCGCCGGCCGCGGCGACCCCGATCTCGCGGAGGGCGGCGACGGCCTGGGCGGGGCTGATGCCCATCATGGTGTAGCCGCGGGTGTCGAAGGTCATAGTGGCGACGACGGGCAGGTGCGGTGCGGCACGGCGTGCGCCCTCGACGGCGGCGCGCACTTCCTGGAGGTCGCTCATCGTCTCGACCCACAGGACGTCGGCGCCGCCGGCGGCGAGACCCGCGGCTTGGGCCTCGAAGCCGGCCACGGCGTCGCCGTAGGTGAGGGTGCCCATGGGCTCGAAGAGCTCGCCGCTGGGGCCGATGGAGCCGGCCACGACGGCCGAGTCTCCAGCCTCGGCGCGGGCCAGGGCGGCGGCGGCGCGGTTGAGCTCGAAGACCTGGCCGTCCAGGGCGTGGAGGCGGAGGCGGAAGGCGCTGCCGCCGAAGCTGTTGGTGAGCACGAGCTGCGCGCCAGCGTCGAGGTAGCCGCGGTGGACGGCGCGGACGAGGGGCGCCCTCTCTGGGAGCACGTTCCACTGCTCAGGCGGGTCGCCGAAGAGCAGGCCGGCCTCCATGAGCATGGTGCCCATGCCGCCGTCGGCGACGATAGGGCCGGGCTGGTCGAGCAGGCTGAGGAAGCGGTTCATTGGCTTCTCCTGGTATGGTGTGTGCTGCGGTGCGGCTAGCCCCAGAATGGGCGGATGGCGTCAGGGGCGTCGGCGGGCAGCGACGAGGCTGGCTGGAGTGACTCCCTCCGGTACGAAAGCGCATTCCTGCCGGCGTGATGCGTTCCCGCTGCCGCTGATCGCCCCGCCGACGCGCGCGCACCGAAGCGGTCCAGGCGGAAGAGATCGATGGTGTGTCGCGTCTCCTCGCGCTCAGCGAGGTCGGCCAGGATCTCGCCGAGAACGCTGGCGAACTTGAAGCCGTGCCCGGAGCAGGGCGAGGCGAAGACTACCTGCGGGTGGCGCGGGTGGCGGTCTATCACGAAGTGCCCATCGGGCGTGTTGGTGAACAGGCAGGCCTTGAGCGACATTGTCGCGCCGGCACCCTCGGGGAAGTAGCGCTCGGCGAAGTCGCGCAGCACCTCCTCATCCCGTATGTTCGGCTCGCGGTCGGCGGTGTTGGGGTCTACGGCCTCCTCGAGGTGGTGGTAGCGGCCGAATTTGAAGCCGGGCACGCCGAAGACCGGGAAGCCGTAGTAGCGCCCCTCGTCCACAAGCAGATTGAAGACCGGGAAGCGCTCGGGCGCGAAGATCTCGGGGCGCGAGGGCTGGAGCCACGCGAGGACCTGGCGCTCCGGGGTGAGGACGCCGCGCAGCTCGGGGAGGAGCTCGCCATTCCAGCTGCCGGCCGTGATCACCAGGCGATCGGCCTCGTAGACGTCGCGGTCGGTGTGGACGCGGACACCCCCACCGCGGGGCTCCCAGGCCAGCACGCGCTCGCGTGCGCGCACATCGGCGCCGAGGGCCTGCGCGGCGGTAACGAACGAGACGATGCAGCGCTCGGGGACGAGGAAGCCGCCCTCGGGCTGGAGCAGCGCCATGTGCCCGTGGGGCAGCCGGTAGCCGGGGAATCGCCGGTGCAGCTCGGCGCCGGTGAGCACCTCGTGGGGCAGACCGTGCTCGACGCAGGACTGGAACGAGCCCTTGAAGACCCAGCTGTCCGGCGGGCCGGCGTCGATGGAGCCGGTGATATGCAGCAGGTGCTCGCCGGAGCGGGCCTCGATCTCGCGCCACAGCTCGTAGGAGCGGCGCAGCAGCATCACGTAGGACGGGTGCTCGTAGTAGGCCAGGCGGATGATGCGCGTGTAGCCGTGCGAGGAGCCCATGTCGTGCGGGATGTCGTAGCGCTCGAGGCCGAGCACGCGCCGCCCGCGCTTCGCGAGCTCGTAGACCGCGGCGCTGCCGGCGGCGCCCACACCGACGACGATGGTGTGGTAGCGTTTGGGGATGCGATCCATACTCACCATGCTCACTTCGCTTTCGCGCGCAGGCGTGCGCCCTGGGGGTCGAAGAACGGCGTGGGCGTGACGACGGCGGGAGTGGGCCGCCCGGCCACATCCACCAGCAGCCGGGCGCCGGGCCAGGCGTGCTGCACGCGGACGTAGGCCAGCGCAAGGAACTTGCCGACGGTGTGGCCGCGGCCGCTGGTGGTGACGCGCCCCACGGACTCAGCGCCGGGAAGCGCGGTGTCGAGCAGGGCGCCGGCCTCGGGGCCGCTGAACTGGCGGCGCTGGAACGGCTCGACGGTGCCGATGGGATAGACTGCGGCGCCGGCGGAGGCGGCCAGGTCCCCCTCGATGGTCAGGCCGACCAGGCGCTCGTCCAGGCCGCGCTCCCTCGTCCGGAGCAGGGCCTCGCGGCCGATGAAGTCGCGCTTCTCGAAGCGCACCCAGCGGTCGAGCCCGACCTCGAACGGCGTGCGGGACTCGTCCACGTCCACGCCGTAGAGCACCAGGGCCTTCTCCAGCCGCAGCGAGTGCATCGTCACAGAGCCGTAGGGCATAAGGCCGAAGGCGCGCCCGGCCTGGAGGATCTGGTCCCAGACGAGGGGCGCCTCCTCGGCGGGGGTGTAGAGCTCGTAGCCGAGCTCGCCGGTGTAGCCGGTGCGTGAGACGAGCAGCTCGGTGTCGCCGATGCGCCCAGGGGCGAAGCGAAAGTACTTGAGCGCGCCGAAGTCTACGCCCTCCACCAGCGCCTCGAGCAGCTCGCGCGAGCGCGGCCCCTGGACGACGGGGAGAGCGATGGCGGCGCTGATATCGGTGACGTAGGTGCTGGCGCCAGCGGCGTGCTCCGAGAGCCAGCGGGCAGTCTTCTTGCGCGGCGCAGAGCTGGTGACGAGCATAAAGTGCTCGTCGTGGAACTTGTAGAGGGTGATGTCATCTACCACGCCGCCCTCGTGGTTGCACATGCTGGAGTAGCGGACATGCCCGGGGAGCATGTCGCGCACCTCGTTCACGAGCAGGTGGCTGAGGAGGCGCTCGGCACCTGGGCCCTTGATATCGACCTCACCCATGCTGGAGAGGTCCTGCACGCCGACGTTGGAGCGGGTGTTGATGTGCTCCTCGGCTGGGGTAGCGTAGGAGGCGGGGAACATGTAGTCGCCGCCGCCCCTGACCATGCGGGCGCCGAGTCGGATGTGGGTCTCGTAGAGCGGAGAACGACGCTCGGGCATACTGTATCCCTCTTTGTTATGTTTCAGAGGTGCTGTGCCCCTACAAACCTCCCGCCTCGCGGATGTGGGCAATCTCGGCGAGGTGCTCGCTGTCGTGGTCCACGATGGCCTGCACCTGCTCGCGCAGGCGGGTCGAGCCGATGCGTGGGTGGATGAGCGGGCGCCCCCAGTCGCGCTGGTCGAGGCCCTGGAGGAACGCGACGGTCTCGGCGCGGCGGGCGACGAAGCGCTCCAGCAGGCCGGTGAGCGGCGCGGACAGATCGTGGCCGCCGGGGTCCTCGATGTACTCGACGGTCGGCGTGTCCTCCGCGAGGATGCGGCGCAGCCGGGCAAGCATGCGCTCCTCAGTATACGCGAGGTGGGCGACAAGCTCGGCGATCGACCAGGCGTCGGGCGCGGGGCGGCGCAGGGCATCCTCGGCGGACACGGGGCGCAGGAGCCGCGCCAGGTCGCGCGGGGCGGACTCAAGAGACTCGATCAGGACGGCGCGGCGAGACATGGGTTTCTCCAGTGCGTTATGTCGGGTTTCACGTGTCGGGCGGCGCGGGCGCCGGTGCGATCCGCGTCCGGCGGCGGACGTCGGTGCGATGCCCCGCGTCGCCCCGCATCGTCGCGTCACGGCGCATTGTCTCGGGCGCGCCCTGAGCGACGCTGCCTCCGTATAGCCACCCGACGCTCCGGGAGCGCGCCGAGGGCCTCGAGGTGCGGGAAAGGGTCGGCGGCGTGCGGCAGGTGCATGGCGGCCACGAACTCAGCCTGAAACTCAGGGTCCACGGCAGTCTCGACATATTCAACGCGCCGCGCGGCCTCGGCGGCCTCGGCGCGGCGGGCGCGGCTCAGCAGCGCGATGCGAGCGCCATCCCCGGCCGCGTTGCCCACCGCAGTCACGCGCGCGGGGTCGCAGTCTGGGTAGAGCCCAAGGACCATGGCGCGCAGCGGGTCGATGTAGCTGCCGAAGGCCCCGGCGAGCACGATCCTGTCCACCCGCTCGACACCGCGGCGCCGCATCAGGAGCTTGCAGCCGGCGTAGAGGGCGGCCTTCGCAAGCTGGATGTTGCGGACGTCGTCCTGCGTGACGGTGATCTCGCGGCCGGTGGCGCTCTGGTCGGCGGTGGCGAGCACGTACTCGGCCCTTGGCCCGTCCCAGCGGAGACGCGACGACGGACCACCGACCACGGATGAAGGATTGCCTACGTCAGCCTCGGATGTATCAGGCGGCGCTGGCGCGCCTTGGCCTTTGGTCGTTGGTCCTTGGTCCGCCGCTCCTCCTTCATCCGCTACTCGTCCTTGGTCCGGCAAGACGAACCGCCCATCGTGGCTGATGATCCAGGCGGCGAAGAGCTCGGCGACAGCCTCGATGATGCCCGAGCCACAGATGCCGGTGGCCTGGAGCTCGCCCGCGGGGAGCTCGTCGCTCCAGGCGTCCCGCCCGATCACGCGGAAGCGCGGTAGGCCCGTGGCGCGGTCTACCCGCACGCGCTCAATGGCCCCGGGGGCAGCGCGCTGGCCGTGGGCGATCTGCGCGCCCTCGAAGGCCGGGCCGGTGGGGCTGGAACAGCTCAGCAGGCGCTCGCGGTTGCCGAGCAGGATCTCGGCGTTGGTGCCGACGTCGATCACCAGCGCGATCTCGTCCTGCTGGTGGGGAGCCTCCGCGAGCAGCACGGCGACGTTGTCCGAGCCGACGTGACCGGCCTCGAGCGCGAGGCAGTGGACGTTGGCGCCGGGGTGCAGCTTGAGCCCCAGGTCACGGGCCTTGATGTCGAGCGGCGCGTGCGTGGCGAGCGTGAAGGGCGCGCCGCCCAGCTCCTGCGGGTCGAGGCCGAGGAGGATGTGGTGCATGACCGTATTGCCGACCACCACGAGCTCGTGGATGTCGCGGGCACGCAGGCCTGCGGCGTGGGCGCAGAGGCCGGCGAGGCGGTTGAGGGACTTGACGATCGCCTCGTGCATCGCCCGCAGCCCGTCGTCGTGGAGCATGGCGTAGCTGACGCGACTCATCAGGTCCTCGCCGAAGCTCGTCTGGGGGTTCATCATGGCCTCAGTGGCGAGCACCGCGCCGGTGCGGAGGTCGCAGAGGTGGGCGGCGACGGTCGTGGAGCCGACGTCCACGGCGAGGCCGTAGAGCCCCTCGTGGTAGCCGGGCTGGACGTCGATCACCTCGCGCTGGTCCCAGAGGGTGACGGTGACGCGCTGCTTGCCATCGCGCAGAGCGGGGGTGAGCTGGCGCAGGGCGGGAAGGTCGATCCGCAGCCCGCCGAGGCCCCACTCGCGGATGAGGGCCTGCTGGAGCCGCTCCCAGTCACCGTCGCGCTCGCCAAGCCGGTGGGGCGCGACCTCGACGAGCACCTGGCGCAGGGCGGGGTCGAGCTCAACGGCGCGCTCGGTGGCGCCCTTGCGGATGACCTGCTTGCGGGCCTGGCTCTCGGGTGGGACGGTGATGACGGCATCGGCCACGAGGCAGGCGGCGCACGAGAGGCGCGCGCCAGGAGAGGCGCCGCGGCGGGCCAGATATGCGCGCTCGGCGGTGTCTGGAGGGGTGAGGCTGGCGGCGGAGGAGACGAAGCCCTCCTTGGCGAACTCGCCCTCGGCGGGCAGCACGAGGCACTTGCCGCAGGTCTGCCGCCCGCCGCAGACACTGTCCACGTCCACCCCGAGCCGCCGTGCGGCGTCGAGCAAGGTCGTGCCGGCGGTGACGCGCCCCTGGCGGCCGGAGGGCTGGAAGATGACGAGATGTGTTGCTGCGCTATCGCTCATGAAACCCCACGGGCTATGGAGTCGGGCACGCTGGACGGGCGACGGAGGGGTGCAGCACAGGCCTGCACCGGCATCCGGCGCCCGTTCACCCCAGTGCGGTCAGGCGGGCGCACCCTGGCGGGAGAGCATGTGGGCACGGGCGATCTCCACGGCCGTGGCCGCATCGCGGCCGTAGGCGTCGGCGCCGACCTGCTTGGCGAACGTCTCGGTGACGGGAGCGCCGCCGACCATGATGAACACCCCATCGCGCAGGCCCTCGTCCTTGAGCGCCTGGACGACCACCTTCATATAGGGCATGGTGGTGGTAAGCAGGGCCGACATGCCCACGATCTCGGGCCGGTGCTGGCGAATAGCATCGATGAACTTCTGGGCATCGTTGTTGATGCCGAGGTTAATGACCTCGAAGCCCGCGCCCTCCATCATCATCGCCACCAGGTTCTTGCCGATGTCGTGGATATCTCCCTTGACCGTGCCGATCACCATGGTGCCGATGCGCGGCGCGCCGGTCTCGGTGAGGAGCGGGCGCAGGATCTCCATGCCGGCCTTCATGGCGTTGGCAGCCATCAACACCTCGGGCACGAAGAGGATGCCGTCGCGGAAGTCCGCGCCGACGATATCCATGCCGGCCACGAGCCCGTCGGCGAGCACGTCAGTGGGGCTATGGCCGCGACCGAGGGCCTCGCGCACCTCGGCGACGACCTCGTTCTTGAGGCCTTCGTAGAGGTCGTCCTGCATCTGGAGCCAGAGATCGTCGTCGGAGAGGGTGTCGATATCCACGGCGTTCCTCCACTTTCAGCCTGTCGGCAATCCCGTTCAGATGTGCCGCAATCTCATCGGACGTGTGAGAGGTCTTTGGGGGTTGCGCCCCCAAAACCCGGGCTGCGCTGACGCGCATCTACAATTCGAGCAGGAGCGCTATGTCGGGCCAGCCGTAGGGAGCGTAGCGCAGGCCGAAGTCATCGCGCACGTCGACCTGGTCGAGGCGCACGCCGCCCATGGCGAGGTACGCGCTGCAGGTGAGCCCGCCGTCGAGGCACCATGCAAGCATCGAGCGCCGCCCGATCTGGCGCAGGTGCCCGGCGACGCCGCGGACCAGCGCGCGGCGGGCCTTGGTCTCGGGCTCGGTGCCGGGCAGGTTGACCACGAACAGGTCGTAGAGCTCGCCGTCGTAGTCGAGCTCGCCGTCGAAGCGCAGCTCGTGTCGCCGGAGCGGCCCGCCGTGCGCCGCGCCCACCAGGCGACCGGCGTCGTCCTCAGCCAGGAGGACGGCGACCTCGGGCGAGCGCTGCTCGGCGAGGATGCCCCGCCAGTAGGCCGGGGAGTCCAGGCTGGGCTGCGCGACGCCCAGGGCGGAGGGCACGAGGCCGACGAGGTAGCCCCGGCGCCACTCGGCGTGGGCGCGGGCGATCTCCCCGGCGTCGGCGACAGTCGCTACTCGAACTCGCATGGTGGGTCTCCCTGTCTCCGGCGCGGCTACCCTCTGAGCCGCTCGCCACGCGGGTCGAAGAGCGGCTCGCGTGCCACCGACGCGACGTAGCGCTGGCCGAAGTACTCGATCTCCACCCGCTCGCCGGGCGCGGCGAGCTCGGAGGGGAGCCAGGCATAGGCGAAGCTCTTCTGCACGCTGACGCCGTAGGTTGCGCTAGTGACGTAGCCGACCACGCGCCCCGCGGCCCAGACCGGCTCCCTGCCCATCACGATAGTCGCCGGGTCATCGAGGGCAAGGCAGCAGAGCCTGCGGCGCGGGCCGCGCTCCCTCGCGTGGGCCAGGGCCTCACGGCCGATGAATTCCCCCTTGTCGAGCCTGACGGTGAAGCCGAGCCCGGCCTCGTAGGGGGTGTGCTCACTGTGCATGTCGGTGCCCCAGAGGCGGTAGCCTTTCTCGAGGCGCATGCACTCGAAGGCGGCGCGCCCGGCCGCGATGATCCCGAGCGGCCGGCCGGCATCCCAGAGCAGGTCCCAGAGGCGCAGGCCGTAGGCCGCGTCGGCGTAGACCTCGTAGCCGAGCTCGCCGACGTAGGAGACGCGCTGGACGAGACAGGGCACCTCGCCGAAGAATGTACGGCGGGCGCGGAAGTAGGGCAGCGCCTCGTTCGAGAGGTCGTCCTCGGCCAGGGACTGGGCCAGGTCGCGGGCGCGCGGCCCCCAGACGCCGACGCAGCAGGTGCCAAGGGTAATGTCGCGGATCTGGACGCGGCTTCCGGGCGGGAGGTGTGCCCGCATCCACGCCAGGTCGGAGGGGCCGTTGACCGCCACCTGGAACAGCTCCTCGGCCAGCCGCGTGACGGTGATGTCGCTGCGGACGCCGCCGGCCGGGCCGCACATGCAGGTGTAGACCACACTGCCGGCGGGTCGGTCGAGCTCGCTCGTCGTCAGGCGCTGGAGGAGGGCCAGGGCGCCGGGGCCGGAGACCTCGAGGCGCGGCAGGGAGGTCATGTCGAACAGCGCGACGCGCTCGCGGGCGACGAGGTGCTCGGCGGCGGCGACGGGCGACCAGTTCAGGGCGGACCAGCCCCTCCGAACGCTGAGCGCCTTGTCCCTGGACGCCGCACCGAGACTGAGGGGCTGTGGCGGCTGAGATGCCGCACGTTCGGCTACCGCCAGTGCTTCGGCTAGCTGACGTTCAGCGTTCAGCGTTGTTCCTTCAGCGTTCGCCTCGTACCACTGCGGGCGCTCCCAGCCGCGGCCCTCGAAGAAGACCGCGCCGAGGGCCTGCTGGCGGATGTAGAACGGGCTGGTGCGGAGCGGGCGCGGGCGCTCCATCTGCTGGAGCGGGTGGATGATGTCGTACACCTCGTCGTACTGGCTCCAGCCGCGGGCGTGGACGTAGCGGCGGCTATGGGCGTGCGGCTCAAAGCGCGCCACGTCGCAGTCGCGCATGTCCCACTCGCACTCACCGGCCGCCAGGAGCTCGGCCGCAGCCTTGCCAACCCCGCCGCCGTGGGTGACCCAGACGGCCTCGGCCAGCCAGAAGCCCGGCAGCTCGGGGGACTCGCCGACGACGGGGTTGCCGTCGGGGGTGAAGGAGAACATGCCGTTCATCGCGGCGGTGATCTCGGCCCCGCGCAGGGCCGGCATGAGCGCGGCGATGTCCTCCCAGGGGCCGGCGAAGTGCTCGGGGGTGAAGGGCATCACCGAGGGCATGGCCTGCCAGCCCGCCGCGGATGGAGCGGAGGGGCTAAAGGTGTCTCTGAGGGCCTCGGGGCGCACCAGGAGCGGCTCGTGCTGGTAGGAACCGACGCCGTAGCAGTCGCCGATCTGGCGGGCGTAGAGTGCGCGCTCCTGGTGGCGCAGGATGGGGTGGGCGACCTCGCGGGAATCGCCGGCGAGCGCGGGGAGCGCCGCGGTGCGGACGTACTGGTGCTGGCATGGGGTGAGCGGCACCGAGACCCCGGCGAGGCGGGCGACGCGCGGTCCCCAGATGCCGGCGCAGAGCAGCACCTGCTCGCAGGCCACGCGGCCACGGTCGGTGAGCACGGCGGACACGCGACCCCCGGCGGTCTCAAAGCCGGTGACGCGGACGCGGCCCTCGAAGGCGACGCCGAGCCCCTGGGCGGCGCGGGCCATGGCCTCGCAGGCGCGCACCGCCTTCGCGATGCCGTCGCCGGGGACCGCGAGCGCGCCGAGGAGCTGCGGCTCGTCGAGGAGCGGAAGGCGGGAGCGGGCCTCGGCGGCGGAGATGACCTCGGGCTCGAGGCCCCAGGCGCGGCCCCAGCCCGCGCGGCGGTGCAGGTCGGCGAGGCGCTCGGGGGTAGTTGCGACCTCGAGGCTGCCGACGGGGTGGAAGCAGGGAAGGCCGTCGAGCGAGAGCTCGCCGTAGAGCCGGGCGGCGTATTGCGCCATGTGGCAGAGCGTCTGGGAGGCGTTCGTCTGAAAGACGAGGCCGGGGGCGTGCGAGGTGGAGCCGCCGGTCTCAAAGAGCGGCCCCTGGTCGATCACAAGCACGTCGCGCCGGCCCAGGCGCGCCAGGTGGTAGGCCGCGCTGCACCCGACGATCCCCGCGCCGATAATGACGAGCTGCGCGTGGCTTTTCATTGCGCCTCCGACTATGTGGCGGGGGACGGCTCCCCCAGCCCCTTCGCTTCCGCAGCGTGCACACATGCTGCATGTTATGCGAGGGGGGCGCCGGCCCCCTCGCGCTCCTGTTTTCGGGCCGCCCCCCAGCCCCTTCGCTTCCGCAGCGTGCGTGTTGTGCTGCGTGTTATGGGCGGGGGGCCCCGGCCCCCCCCCGCACCCCCCCCGGGGGGGGGGGGGGGGGGGGGGGGGGGG
>JBDLTZ010000004.1:0-20193 GCA_039805565.1 Chloroflexota bacterium
CGTCGCACGAAGGGTCTGGTGCTGCGCTTCCGCGTGATCGAGACAGGCGCCATGCCCACTGTGGTGGACGAGGAGGAGGACGAGCCGGTTCCCGCCCCCCGCGCGCGGGGCAACCGCCGCAAGAGCGCGTAGCGCTGCTATCGGCGATCTGCTGCGACGACCACGCTTTCCGCAGCAGTTGCCGATATCGTGCCGTTGCCGACGTACGCTTCCTGGTGCAATCCGATCGAGAAGCTGTGGCGCAAGCTGCGTCAGGAGGTCGACCCATCTGCATGGCTGGGCGAACGACATACCACGTCTCCGTGAAGAGGTTGAACGCTTCCTTGACCAGTTCGCCAGCGGCTCAACCGACCTCCTGCGCTACATTGGCCTGTCTACCGGGTTTCATTCTTAAGGTTCATTAACCCGTGCGGTTCACGACATACACCGCTGCGGGCTCTCCGCCAGCGCCTCGAGCCGTGCGAACTCCTCGAGGTACAACCGGGCCAACCCGGCGTCCTCCAGCACCAGCAGGTTCTCATCGTTCGTCTGCTCGGCGCCGCGCGTGAAGTTATACGAGCCCGTGATCACCACCTGCCCGTCGATGACGATGACCTTGTGGTGCAGCAGGTAGCAGGCGCCGTCCTCATGTGTCGCCACTCCACCCGCCCGCAGCAGCCCGAGCACCGACCCCGTGCCCGCAGCATTCTGGCGCTCCACCACGCCCCGCACCGAGACGCCGACTGCCCCGCGCGCGATCATCGCCTCCGCAATCGGCTGCGAGGTGAACGAGAAGGCCATGAAGCGCACCTCGCGGCGCGCCGCCGCCACCCGCCGCAGAACCTCGGCCTCCCCGCCACCCTTCGGCGAGAAGAAGACGCTGACTCGCCCGCCACCAATCGGCGGCGGCGCGCCGCCCCCCTTGGCAGCCCCGAACCTGCCGGCGAAGAGCTGCTCGAACTCAGCGATGTACGCGGCGGAGAGCGTGCGGCTCACAAGACGGATCATGTTATTGCTATTGCGGTAGGTGTCGTTGGCAGTCATGTTCCACGAGCCGGCCCACACCACGGCCCTGTCCACCACGATGAACTTGTCGTGCATGAAGGGGGCGCGCCGGTCGAAGCGCAGCCCCACCCCCGCGCGCTCAAGCCCACCCGCCAGCGCGGCCATCTCGGGCGCCTCAAGGTTCAGGCTGTCCAGAACAACACGCACTGCCACCCCACGCCGCGCCGCGCGCACGAGCGCCGCACCCAGCTCCGGCAGGTCCATATCGAACACCGCCACATCCACGCTACGCCGCGCCGCGCCGATGTCTGCAAGCACGGCGGCGAGCAGCGGCGACTCGGCACGGCGCGACTCCACATCCGGGTAAACAAGCGAGGGGGTGGTGAAGTAGACCCGCGCGGCGCCCCCGTCGAGCAGCGAGGGGCCGACGGCCGGGGCAGGAGGCCGCCGGCCGCTAAGGAAACCGGCGGTGAGGTACGCGCCGAGCAGGGCGGCGAGAGCCAGGAGGGCGGCAGACAGAGGGATACGCGGGCGGGTGCGTGTCATCGGCGGCGGTTCCGAGCAGGCGTAGCAGCCCTTACGCGCGTAGCCTCAGCCGCTCGCGCCACCTTCGACAGTACACCGCGTCACTCGTCCAGAGGATACGTGGCGCTCCGCAGAGGCTGAAGCCAGCGAGAAGTCCAGCGTCGCACGCGCACCCGCCGCGCGCTCAAGCACGGTGGCTTACGGCAGACTCCCTAAGGTCAGCACGTCGGCCGGCGGGGCAAAGCGGGGGAAAGGAACGCGGCTGGGCCGCTGGCCGCACCTTTGCCAACGGCATCCGCGCGCCTCTCCTACGCCCGACGATAGATCGCCTCGAGCCGCGGCACGATCGCGGACCAGTCGTAGCCGGCGCCGACAAGCGCTCGGCCCGAGGCGCCGAGCCGCGCGCCGAGCGCAAGGTCATCCAGCAGCTGCAACGTCGCGGTGGCAAAGTCGGCGGGTGCGTCGGCCAGCAGGCAGTGCTCACCGCCGCGCAGCCCCACCACCCCCTCAGCGCCCAGGGTCGTGCTGACGGTGGGCGCCTCGAGCGACAGGGCCTCGAGCAGCTTGAGGCGCACGCCGCCACCGATGCGCATCGGCACCACATACGCCGCCGCGCCCGCGATGAATGGCCGGGCATCGGGGACCTCGCCGGTGAGGGTGAGCACCCCGCGATCGGCCAGGCCACGCAGTGCTGGAGCCGGGCGCTTGCCCACCGCCACGAGCCGGGCGTCGGGGCGGCGCGCGCGGATGAGTGGCAGGACCTCGGACGTGAACCAGAGCAGCGCGTCGATGTTCGGCCGGAAATCGAGCGTACCGCTGAACACCAGCGCCGGGCCGTCGAAACTGATGCGGGCGCTCCCCTCGCCTGCGAGCGCCGCGCGGCAGAAGTGGGCCGTGTCCACCCCGTTCGGCACCACCCCGATGTCGGCCTCAGGAGCGAGGAGGTGCAGCGAGCGGACGTCCTCCTCGGAGACCGCCACCACCGCGCTGGCCGCGCGCATCACGCGGCGCTCGTAGGCCGCGAGCTTGCTCCACTGCGCCAGGGAGTAGACGCCCCCGGCAAGGTTGCGGATGTGGGATGCTGGATGTTGGACTGGCGGCCCGAGCGCGGCACGCAGGCTCGTCAGCGCGGCGCGCTTCTGCAGCACGTACTCGGCGTTGAACTGGTCCAGCACGAGCAGCGGCCGGGCGGACCCGGCACAGGCTCGGGCCCTCCCCAGGTAGGGAGCCATCTCGATGCTCTCGGCCTGCACCACATCGAAGCGCTCGGAGGCCAGGAGCTCACACAGCGCCAGGGCGTAGGCGCGCGAGGCATTGCGCAGCGCCATGTCGGGCAGCGGCGATGCCAGCGTCGTCCAGGCGCGGCGCGCCAGGCCGCGGTGGTCAGGGCCGCGCACCGTGAGCACCCGGCAGACAGCGCGCAGGGGCTCGAGGGCGCGGTCTGCAGCCTCGTCGGGGGCGAAGGTCAGGCAGGTGACTGCGTGGCGCGCCGCCAGGCCCCGCACAAGCTGGTAGATCCGCATGGTGCCGCCGCCATGGGGCGGGTAGGGCGGGTAGGGCGAGAGGACAAGGATGTTCACGGCAGAATCTGGAGCGCAAGCGGCCACAGCCGCGGCAGGAAGATCACCGCACCCACCGCCACCGACGCAATCGCCGTGAGCAGCACCGTACCGGCGGCCACGTCCTTGGCGACCTTCGCCAGCGGGTGGTAGCCGGGCGAGGCCAGGTCAACCGTGGCCTCGACGGCGGTGTTGACCCCCTCGGCGGCCAGCACCAGCGCGATGATGATGATCAGCGCGAGCCACTCGCCGCGCTCGATCCCCAGCGCCAGGCCCAGCGCCACGGCGGCCACCCCGGCGGCCGAGTGGATCTTGGCGTTGCGCTGCGTGGCGAGCAGGTAGCCCAGGCCGCTGAACGCGTAGCGGAAGGAGCTTACAATCGTCGCGGCGCGGCCGGGGGTGGGGCCAACGACGAACGATGAGCCAGCAGAGAGCTGCGTCGCCTTCCGCCCTGCGTCTAGCGGCAGCTCTTGGTAGGCGCCCGTCGGTCGTCGGTCATCGGTCGTCGGTCGTCGGTTATCAGTTGTCATGGGTCTACTCGTCCCGCGTGATTCCAAGGCGCTCCATCACCGCGTCCTGGCGCGCACGCATATCGGAGTCGTCCTCCGAGCCGCGCTCGTGGTCGTACCCCAGGAGGTGGAGCACGCCGTGGACCACCAGGAAGGCCAGCTCCCGCTCACGCGAGTGGCCGTACTCGGCGGCCTGCGCCACCACCCGCTCGTAGGAGAGCGCGATATCGCCCAGGTAGCGCGGCGCGTCGGGCGGGCGTACGAAGGCGGGGGTCCCGGCGTCCTCATCCTCCTCATCGGCGAAGGAGAGCACGTCGGTGGGCGCGTCCACGCCGCGGTAGTCACGGTTGAGCTGGTGCAGCTGCGCGTCGTCGGTCACCAGCACACTCACCTCGACCGGGCCAGCCACCTCCTCCGTGGCCAGCGTGGCCGCCACCGCGCGCTCGATCAGCTCCGGGCTGACCTCGGCCTCATAGCGCGGGTCAATCTGTACGTCAACAGTCATGGCGTGTCACTGCTTCATGCTTCTAGCGTGCCGTCTTATCGCCCTGCGGCGTGTAGTCCACGCGCGGGTGATAGATCCCCTGCAGCGTCGTCACAAACGCCCGGCGGATGGCGGCGATATCTTTGATCGTGAGCTGGCACTCGTCAAGCTGGCCGCTGCGGATGCGCTCGTCGATGATCGAGCCCACCAGATCCTCGATCGTCTGCGCGCCATTCGACGAAGCGCGATCGCCGCGCGTGTAGAGCACCTTGCCGTTCTGCACCTTGGAGCGCACCGTCGCCTCGACCGAGTCGGCCAGCATCATGATCGCCTGCTCGCGGGTGCGGGGCCGGGGGCCGGGGTAGCGGAAGTCCTCCACCTCGACCGTGTCGTGCTGCTGGAGCGCGCGCTGGT
The DNA here is from genome assembly GCA_039805565.1 of Chloroflexota bacterium. Taxonomy (GTDB): domain Bacteria; phylum Chloroflexota; class Chloroflexia; order Chloroflexales; family Roseiflexaceae; genus CALJIC01. The sequence goes on from JBDLTZ010000004.1 coordinate 4,476, forward strand.
AGAAGTGCTTGATCACGCTGGTGCCGTGGTGCGTCGGGATGAAATCCACAATCTGGTGCGGCAGGCCGGCCGAGCGAGCGAGCTTCTCCCCCTCGCGCACGTGATCGGCGATGATGTCGGCGCTGATCTGGGGGTCCAGATCATCGTGGACGTTCTCGCGGTCGCTCTGGTTGTCGGTGAAGAAGTACGGCCGGACGGTCTTCCCGATATCGTGATAGTACGAGGCTACGCGGAGAAGCAGCGCGTCGGCGCCGATGGCCTCGGCGGCGCTCTCGGCCAGGTTGCCCACCGCGACGCTATGGTAGTAGGTGCCGGGGGCCTCGCGGATGAGCTTTCGCAGCAGCGGCTGGGCGGGGTGCGCCAGCTCCATGAGCCGGATGGGCGTGACGATCCCCGCCAGGTGCGCCACCGGGTTATACAGCCCGAGCGCGAGGATCGCCGAAAGCGCCCCGTTCATCGCGCTGAAGACGCTGAGCTGGATGAGCGGGCCCGGCACCAGCACGTCCACAGTAGCCAGGTACAGCCCGAGCTGGGTGAGCCCGTTCACCACCATCACCGCCAACCCAGCGGCCACGAACGTCAGCGAGCGCTCACCTCGCCCCACCACGAAGATCCCCGCGGCGCAGCCGAGCAGCTGGGCGAGCGCAGGCCCGAGCTGCCCGTCGCCGAGATAGGCGGTGAGCAAGCAGAGCAGCGCCGACGTCACCAGGGCCAGGCCACTGTCGAAGAGAGCCGCGAGCAGCAGGGCGACGGCAGCCAGCGGGAACGCCAGCGCCCAGTTCGCACCCAGCGGAGTCGTGAGGCGGGCCGCGAGCGCCGTGAGCGCCACCATCCCCACCACCACCAGTGTCGCGCGGGCGCTGGCCGCCACCTCCTGCTGACAGCGGGCCAGGTATAGGCCGAAGACGATCGCCACCAGGGCCGCCAGCACGCCGCGGGCAGCCACTCCCTGCCAGTTCGTCTCGGTCTGCAGCTCGTCGAGCGCCTCGAGCTTCTCCTGGATGTCGGGCGTCACCACATCACCCTGCCGCACGATGCTCTCGCCCTCGAGGATCGTCACCTCCACCGGCTCCACCGCGTCACGCGCGGCCTGCTTGCGGGCGGCGGTGGCCGCGTCGTCCCGCACGAGGTTCACGCGCAGGAACGAGCTGGAGAGCAGCACGATCAGGTCGCGTTCCTCACGTGAGGCGTTGAGCGAGGCCCAGTAGGGGAGTGAGAGCGAGCGTAGCTCGGCGACGGCCTGGTCGTTGAGCGCGTAGCGGTTCTCGCTCAGGGCGCGGTCGTACAGCGAGAGCGACTGCCGCTGGATGGTTTCCCACTGGCTGTCGTCGAGGCGGGAGATCTGGCCGGCGAGCTCGGGGGAGATCACCAGCGTGCTATTCGGCAGGCTGGTGAGCTTCTCGCGCTCCTCGGCGCTGCTGAGCGTCGGGTCAGCGCGGATCTGGTCGATCGTCTGCAGCAGGCCGGCGAGCTGGGCGCGCTGCTCGATCGGGATGGAGGGATCGCGGGCGTACACCACGGTGTCGGCGGCGCTCTCGGCGCGGGCGCGCTCCTGCTCGGTGCGCCACTCACTGACGTAGCTGAGCGAGCGGTTGGCCTGGATGCTCACTGTGCTTGGCTGGCCGGGCTGGAGGCCGGGGGTGCTGGGCGCGCGCACCACGCTGATCGCCCACAGTGCCAGAGCGAGGCCGACGCACGCGACGGCCAGGTGGAGGTTGCGGCGGCGCATCAAGTCACGCGGCGCGGGCGTCGCAAGCGGGGCGCGGCGGGCGCGCCAGAGGCCGAGGTTCCATCGTAGACGCATAGCTTCGCCCTACGGCCGCGGGGCGAGGCGCACCAGCACCCTGCCCCACAGCCTGCACGCTCAGGCCTTCCGGCTGAGCTCCTCGCGCGCCACCTGGCTGATCACGCGGCCGTCGGCCTGGCCCTTGAAGCGCTGCATGAGCGCCGGCATGATCTTGCCCATATCCGCCGGGCCGACGCTGCCAAGCTCGGCGATCACCGCCGCCACCAGCGGCCGCAGCTCGTCGGCGCTGAGCTGGCGCGGCAGGTACACCTCCAGGATCGCCGCCTCAGCCTCCTCGCCCGCCGCCAGATCCTCGCGGCCGGCCTTGCGGTAGGCCTCGGACGCCTCGCGGCGGCGCTTGGCCTCCTTCGCCACCGTGTCCTGGACAGCCGTCTCGCTCAGGGCGCCGGCCTTGTCCGCCGCCTCCTGCGCCGCCGCGCCGCCCGCCTCGCCACCGGCCGCGTCGAACGCCGCCTTGACCTGGGCCATCTGGGCGTTCTTCAGCGCCGCGAGCGTCATCCGGATCACCTCGACGCGCTGGCGCTCACCGGCACGCATCGCAGCCTTCAGATCCTGCTGCAGCTGCTCATGTATGGTCATCGTGTTTCTCGTCTCCTATGATGATATGCAGAACGCGTGCCAGAGCCCGCGCCTAGAGCTCCACCTTGCGCGGCCGCACGCGCTGCTTCTCGGCCTGGACGATCGCGCGAATCTGGCCCACCGCGTCGTCCAGCCGATCCTCGCGGTTGAACACAACGTAGTCGAACTGGTCGAGCGCGCCCATCTCCTGCTGCGCCACGCCCAGACGTCGCTCCATCTCGTCAGGCGTCTCGGTCCGCCGCCACTGCAGCCGGTCGCGCAGTTCGTCGAAGCTCCCCGGTGCCACGAACACCAGCACTGCGTTCGGCGCCAGCCGGCGGATGGTCTCGGCTCCCTGAACGTCGATCCGCAGCACCACGTCGCGGCCGCTCGCCAGCGCCTGCCGGATCTCGCTCTTCGGGATGCCCTTGTAGTGCCCGTAGACATTGGCCCACTCGAGCAGCTCGTCCTGGGCGATCAGCGCCTCGAACTCCTCGGTCGTGTAGAAGTGGTAGTCGTACCCCGGGCGCTCGGCGGGGCGCATCGGCCGGCTCGTGGCGGTGACGACAAAGTGAAACGGGAAGCCCACGTCGCGCATCCGCATCAGGATCGAGTCCTTCCCCACCCCAGACGGGCCGGAGATGACGACGAGCAGCGGGTGCGGCGGCTTCCCGACAAGCATCGGGTTCAGATCGTGGCTGGCCATCGGCGCTCCTGTCGGCGTGCTATAATGCCGGAACTATGTACTTCGATGCCCTGACTCTCGCCGCCGTGGCCGATGAGCTGCGGGCTACGGTCGTCGGCGGACGCATCCAGCGGGCCGTCCTGCCGAGCCCGCTCAGCGTCGCCCTGGAGGTCTACGCCAACCACAGGCGCTACCACCTCCTGATCTCCGCCCACCCCCGCTTCGCACGGGTGCACCTCAGCGAGGCGAAGCCCTCGCGCGGCGTGGAGACGCAGCTGCCGCTCGTGCTGCTGCTACGCAAGTACGCGGTGCGGGGCTGGATCGTCTCGGTCGAACAGCCGGACCTCGAGCGGGTGCTGGTGCTTAGTATAGCCAAACGCCCGCCGAAGCGCAACACAGGCGTCCCAGACGCCTCTGCCGCCCCTGAGCCAGACCTGCCCGAGGACGACGAGGGCGAAGATGACCATGCCGCCCCCGGGCCCGACGACGACATGCTCCGCTGCGAGCTGATCCTCGAGGCGATGGACCAGCGCAGCAATATCGTCATGGTCGGGGACGACAACATCATCCTCGGCGCCGCCCGCGTGGTCACGCCCAAGATGAGCCGGCGCTCGGTGGTGCCCCACCAGCCGTACGAGCTGCCGCCCCCCCAGGAGAAGCGCGACCCGCGCCACATCACGGACAATGGGGTGCTCGCGCTCCTCCAGGACGCCGAGGCCGAGGGCCGCCCGCCGCAGGAGCTGGCGCGCGCGCTGGTCGGTGCCTACCGCGGCCTCTCGCCCCTGGCTGCCCGCGAGGCCACCTTCCGCGCCACCGGACGAGCGAACACACCGCTTGGGCCCGACGTGCCTTGGGAGCGCGTGGCCGACGCGGTGCGCGGGTTGCTCACCAGCACGCCCCAGCCGAGCCTCGCGCCCGGGGAGGACGCCCCGGTCGCCTTCGCGCCCTACGCGCTCACCCACCTGCCGCGCACCGAGCCGGTGGAGTCGATCAGCGCCGCCGTGGCCGCCTTCTACGCCCCGCGCGAGCAGCTCACCGCCCACAGCCAGCGCCGCGCGGCCCTGCGCCAGCGCCTGCTCGACGCCCGCGAGCGCCTGGAGCGCCAGCGCTCGGCGCTGGCCACCGAGCTGGAGCGCGCCCGTGAGCTGGACCGGCTGCGCTGGGAGGGCGAGATGATCTTCGCCTTCATGCACACGCTCGAGCCGGGTCAGGCCGAGCTCGAGGTCGAGGGCCGCCGCATCGTGATCGGTGCGCGCAAGAGCCCGGTCGAGGCGGCGCAGGAACGCTTCCGCGCCTACGACAAGGCCAAGGGCGCGCTCGCCGGGGTGCCGGAGCGCCTGCGCGAGGTGCAGGGCAAGCTCGCCGGCATGGACGAGACTCTGGCGCTGCTGGAGCTGGCCGAGGGGTTCGAGCAGATCGAGACGATCGCCCGCGAGGCGGTGGACGAGGGCTACCTGCCCGCGGAAGGGTCCGGGCGCAAGGGCAAGCCGGCCCGCCCCGCGCCGCCGCTCCGCGCCGAGTCGAGCGACGGCTTCACGATCTACGTCGGGCGCAGCGCGGGGCAGAACCACCAGGTGACGTTCCGCCTCGGCGCCCCCGACGACCTCTGGCTCCACGCGCGCGGCATCCCCGGCGCGCACGTGATTATCAAGAGCAGCGGCCACGAGGTGCCGGAGCGCACGCTGCTCGAGGCCGCTTCCTTGGCCGCATACTACAGCGCCGGCCGCGGCGAGGCCAGCGTCGACGTGGAGATCGCGCCTCGCAAGCAGGTGCGGCGCGTGCGCGGCGGGCCCGCCGGCCTTGTCACCTACAGCGCCGAGCGGGCGGTGCGGGCTAACCCGCGACCCCCGTGGTAGACAAATCGCCCCGGCATATGCCGGGGCGACGCAAACAAGTGCAGGGAAAGAGACAGCTAGTTCAGAATATCATCGATCGCGTTCACCGCGCGGCCGTACCAGAGTTCGCTGATCGTGCCGCCCATCAGCGTCATACTGCCGATAACAACGATCGCAATCAGCCCTAGGAGTAGGGCATACTCAACGAGACCCTGGCCGCTGAGACGCGCGACTACTGCGGAGGTGGCCCACCGCTGAATGGTGCGGAGCCGGCCTTGGAGCACAGTCGGCAGAGAAGACAACTCCCGCATACGGATACTCACCCCCTTCGCCGCCAAACCTGGACGCAGACCTACTGATTCCGCTATCGTTTCGAGGGATCGTAATCAGTATAGCAGCCGGCGCAATCAAAAAGCGCCTTCAGTTCGCGCGCGGGTAGTACGCGTGCCGTAGGAGCCACGCCATGATGCGAAAGATTGCACGTCGCGCCGTCCCACCGCCGCCACCGCCAACAGGGCTTCAGCAGCAGCTCGCGCTCCTCCTGCGCGTCGAGCTCGTGCCACTCCAGCTGTTCTGGCTGAATCTACGGGCGCTCCGCTCCTGGTGGCCAATCCTCCTGCCCCTGCTGCTTGTCTACGCCGTGCGCACCTACCGCCGCGAGCGCCACGGCGTGCTGGTCACACGTCGCGCGCAGGCAGCCCCAAAATAGCGCCCGGCGAGGCCAGCGCGCACCTGTTTGCGCTACACGAGCTTCTATGGTAGACTGCCGAATTTGGAGCTACCGGGCAAGTTCCCATAGCTTGAGCGAAGGTATTTGCAACCAATAGGAGCAGCGTTCAGTCATGGCGGAGCGATTTACCCTGAACCTTGAGCCGCGAACTGTGATCGGCAAGAAGGTCAAGACCCTGCGGGCGAAGGGCCTGCTGCCGGCCACCGTGTACGGCAAGGGTGTCGAGCCGATCTCGGTGCAGATCGACGCGCGCACGTTCAACGATATCTATCGCAAGGTGGGCCGCACCACGGTGGTGGACCTCAATATCCCCGGCCACGGAGGCCTGTCGGCATTTGTTCACACCCTCCAGCGCCACCCGGTGAGCCGCAACATCCTGCACGTGGACCTGCTCGCGGTGGACCTCCGCATCGAGCTCGTCGTGGCGGTGCCGGTGCACATTGTCGGCGAGTCGCCCCTGGTGACCCGCGGCGACGCGCTCCTGAACGTCGTGCACAACACGCTGAACGTCCGTGCGCTCCCCACTGATGTGCCGTCGGCTGTGAACGTGGACGTGAGCGGCCTCGATAGCTTCGACAAGAACATCCACGTCAGCGACATCACGCTGCCCGGCAAGGCCACGATCGAGCTCGCCGGTGAGGAGCTTGTGGTGAGCCTCACCGCCGCGCGCGTGGCAGCCGAGGACGTTGTCGCCGACGAAGAGGCCTCCGCCGAGCCCGCCCTGGTGCGCGAGCGCCGCGACGAGGGCGAGGAGTAGATTTCCCCTCCGCGCCTTTTCCAAACAGCCCCGTCGCCCAAGTGGCGGCAGGGCTGTTTCTTTCTCGCCTGGCGCCACACAGAGCATGCAAAAGCCCCCACCAATGGTGGGGGCCTTTACGAAGGTCGGGCATCACCGTGTGCGTACTTACGTCGCACCACCGGTGATGCCCTTGAGCTTATTACTCATTAGCATCACCTCCTTTGCGCCTGCACGGCATATAAAGGATTTGTGCAAATACTATAGCCCAGCTCATCGCTCATGTCAAGCGTTTTCTTCTCACTTTTCGCTCCGATCTTCCAGGCTAGGGAGTAGATAGCGTTGGAGTCACCGTGGTGAGTGTGCCGGTCACGGTCGCAGTCGCCTGAGCATCGAGCGTCATAGTCGCCGTCGGCACACCCGTGACGATCAACGTCACTGTGGCCGTCGTCACGCTGGTCGCCGCCGGCTCGGCCGTGAGCGGCAGCGCAGTTCTGAGCGCCGGCGAGCTCTGCACCAGCGAGGGGATGATCAGCGGCTGACCGGACTGCAGCGCATTCGGGTCCGTCAGGCCGTTCGCCGCCATGATCTCGTCCACCGTCGTGCCGAAGTCCTCCGCCAGGCCGCTCAGCGTATCACCCGGCTGCACGACGTACAGACCCGCGGGTGTCGGCGTCGGCACAAGCTGGATGGCGTAGGCCGTGGCGGTGGCGTCGATATTCTGGGTTGGCGCGGGGGTGATTTCGAGGACAGCAACTGCGGTGGTGAGCGGTGTCAGAGGAGCTGGGGCCTCAGGTAGCGCACACGCCCCGAGCGCAAGCGACAGCAGCAGGGCTGTCAAGCGGGCGGACGGGACATGCCGGATACGTTCGAATCGAGCGGTTCTCATCTGGCGAACCCTGTCACACCGGACACACAATACGTCGCTACCGCACAAACGCGCCGGATTGTAGCAGCCGCCCACGGCGGTGTCAACGCGTTGACGCCCCCGCCGCCACGTGGTATCCTCCCGCCCACACGAGCGGAGGCCCCGCTGCGATACCGCCGCGTGGCCTCCGGCCTGAAAATGGAGCTGTTCCAGTCGCCTTATTTAGCCTTCGCAGACTTCGAGGAGTCCTTCTGCTTCTTCTGCTTCTGGGTGTTCTTCGGTGACTTGTCGCCCATAGCGTGCTCCTTTCCTGGCAGGCGTGTGGCGGGTTAGACGTTGTCCCGCTCGCCGTATGACTCGATTATAGCACCATTAAGGAGCGAATGCTACCGTGAAATACTTCCTGATCTTGGCCGGCTGCGGTCCCCGGGCCGCGGCCCTGCATCCTGCGCCCGCCAACCCATGACACCTCAGGTCGCCGTCATTATCCCGTCCCTCGAGGGCGAGCCGGCCGAGCTCACTGCCGTGCTCAACCGCCAGACGCTACCTCCTGCGGAGATCGCAGTGATACGCGAGGTACGTCCAAATGGGCTCGCCCGCAACCAGGGCGTCGCGCAGACCACGGCGCCGCTGCTGGTGTTTATCGACGACGACGCGCTCCCCGGTGCCGACGACCTGATCGAGCGCCTTGTGGCCCCGCTGCAGAGCGACCCAAGCATCGGCGTGACGGGCGCATCGAAGCTGCTGCCGCCCGACGCGCCCTGGTTTCAGCGCTGGGCCGCGCGCGAAGTCCCGCGCATCACCCATCCGGTCGTCACCGCGCCGCTCGAGACCAACCCCGACCCGCCCTCGTTCTACTGTGAGATCACCACCACCTGCTGCGCCATGCGGCGGGAGGTCTTCGAGCAGGCCGGCGGCTTCGACCCGACGCTGGTGCGGGGGGTGGACACAGAGTTCTTTGTACGGGTGCGCCGCGCCACCACCGGCGGCCGGCCCTACCGCTTCATCTTGGCCCCGCGCACGTGGACGTACCACCCGGCGCCAGCCACGCTGCGCGCACTGCTCCGCAAGCAGTTCCTCTACGGCTACGGCCACGCGCAAGAGGTGCGCCGCGACCCGTCGCGCTCACGCGGACGCACGCTGCGCACCCGGGCGCACGCCGCGGCCTTTCTGCTCTTCCGCACCGCGATCGTGCTGCCGAACATCTTCCTGCCCTACTCGTTCGCCGCGCCCTCGTGGCGCCCCGGCTTCAAGCCGCTCAAGGCGCTGGCCTCCTACGCCGCCGCGCTGGGGTACGTCTATGGCTGGTATGCGGATCGCAGTTGACGCCCGCCACGTCGCCGACCACTTCCCCGGCATCGGCCGCTATGTCTTCGGGCTGCTGAGCGCGCTGGCGGAGCTGGATCACGGCCACACGCTGCTGGTCATCCACAGCCCGGCGCAGCATAACACCCGCTTCGACATCGCTGCCCTCACCCGGTCGCCAGCCGTCACGCTGGTCGAATGTCCCGCCCGCCCCTTCTCCCCCGCCGAACAGCTGCGCCTCCCCCAGCTCCTCCACAGACTGCGCGCCGACCTCTACCACTCGCCGTACTATGTCATGCCCTACGTGGGCCTCCCACACCCTACCGTGGTCACGCTCTACGATGTGATCCCGCGCCTCTTCCCACACGAGGTTTCCCCGCGCGCCCGGCTCCTGTTCGACCTGCTCTCACGCGCCGCCATCCGTGCCGCCGACGCAGTGATCGCTATCTCGGAGAGTGCCCGCGACGACATCGCCCGTGCGTACGACGTGCCGCGCCAGAGGTTCGCAGTCACACCGCTCGCAGCCGACGCGCGCTTCCGCCCACAGCCCGAGGGTAGCCTCGACACCGTGCGCCGCCGCCACGACCTGCCGCAGCACTACGTCCTGTGCGTCTCGTCGAGCAAGCCGCACAAGAATCTGCCGGCGCTGGTGGAGGCGTGGGCGCGGCTGACCGATGAGGAAAGAGGAGGGTGCTCGCTGGTGCTGGCCGGCCACTTCGACCCCCGCTCCCTCAAGGAACAGCGGCTGACGGAACATAGCGCGGCCGAAGGTACAGTGCATGTTCTGCCCGACCTCGCCGAGGCCGACCTACCGGCGCTGTACGCCGGGGCCAAGCTGTTCGTCTTCCCATCACGCTACGAGGGGTTTGGGCTGCCGCCTTTGGAGGCCATGGCGTGCGGGGCGCCCGTGATCTGCGGCCCGACGTCGAGCCTGCCGGAGGTGGTGGGCGACGCGGGTCTCGTGGTGGATGTGACGCAGCCAGCGGCGCTGGCAGCAGGGATCGCCCGCGCCCTGGCCGACCCGCAGCTGCGGTCGCGCATGCGCGAGCAAGGGCTCACACGGGCCGCAAGCTTCTCCTGGCGCCGCACGGCCGAGCTCACCCTTCAGGTCTACGAGGGGGCAGCATCAGCACGAGCGGGCTAGGGATCTCGGGGCTACAGCGATTGCGGGAAAGACGGCTCAGCCTTCAGCGCTACGCCTAGCCCTGGTAGATCTGGCGGAAGCGCTCGCGGGCGCGGAACAGCCGCGTCTTCACCGCGCTGTTGGAGACACCAAGCGTATCAGCGATCTCCTGCGTGCTGCGCCCCTCGCACGAGTGCAGCACCAGCGGCAGGCGGTACATCGCCGGGAGCTGATCCAGCGCGCGCAGCACCGGCTCGCGGTCATCCAGGCGCGACTCGAGCGGGGCGCCCTCCATCGCCGGCTCGTCGGTGTCTACCAGCGGCGTGAAGCGGATGCGGCGCAGGCGGCGCAGGTAGTCGTAGGCCGTGTTGGTGGCGATGCGGTAGAGCCAGGCCGCCACGCTGGCGGTAGGGTCGTGGCTTTCCCAGCCGCGCATCGCCTTGATAAAGGTCTCTTGACACAGGTCCTCGGCCGCCTCGCGCTCGCTCACGAGGCGCGTCAGATAGGCCAGCACAGGCCGCTGGTACTCTGCATAGAGCAGCTCGATGCACGCGCCGGCGCAGTACTCTGTCTTCGGCATCATAGTGAAGCTCCTCATCACTCGCAGACGCGGCACAGCTCGTATCTGGGGATACCAAGCAGTATAGCGTTACGAAAACTCCAGGTCATCAGCCACCGGAACGGTCTCTCCGCCGCAGCAGACGACTGACGTCGTGGGGGTCTCAAGAAGGACACGGGCTCCGTCAAAAGGCGGAGGCGGGTTCAGGCCCTCACCGCGGCGCGCTCACGCAGCCGCGAGAAGACGCGGTCGAGCAGGCGCCGGGGGCGCTGCTCCTGGGAGACCGGGCGCTGCGTGGCGCGGATAAGGCGCAGGATACGCGCCTCCGTCAGGAGCCGCTCGTGGTGCTCCCGGGCGCGCAGAATGTCATGCTGGTCAAAGTACATCGCGCTTTTCTCTTTCTCGTATCTTCTCTATCGGTCTGCTCTGTCCGCAACCCTATACACTGTGGCTCAACGCGCTCCGACGCCCGGAGCGTGCGCGGATGGCGCAGCGAGTGACCACTCGCATGAAGACCCCCTTTGGCGAAGGGCGCGGCGCCTCAGGCGTGGTGCAATCGGGGCTGTTCGGCCTCTCCCACAAGCTTCAGCGCTTTGCCGTCCAGTAACGTTGATGAGACTACTATAGCCAGCCCGGGCCCATCAAACATCGTCCGTACGCTTCATCGTACATGAGACGCTCAGCGTACCGCCTGGTCGGCCGAAAGGCGGAGTGGCTGGGAGGAGAGCCTCACACAAAAAAGCCCCGCTCCTCCGTGAGGAGCGGGCTAAATACGCCGAGCAATCCAACGCCGCGAAAGACCCTCAAGACTCAGCACTCAGCACTCAGCACTCAGCACTAGTCCATGGGAACCAAACGCTGGCGCAGCGCGTAGATCGCCGCCTGCGTCCGATCGGCCAGGTGCAGCTTCGAGAGGATGTTCGAGACGTGCGTCTTGACCGTCTTCTCACTGATCACCAGCGAGTCGGCGATCTCCTTGTTGCTCTTGCCCTTTGCGATCAGCCGCAGCACATCCATCTCGCGCTCGGTCAGCTGCTCCACCGGGTCATCGGCGGTGCGCGGAGCGCTGAACTCCTGCATCAGCTTGGCGGCCACCTCGGAGTGAAGCACTGCCTCACCGCGTTGGGCAGCGCGGATGGCGCGCGCCAGCTCCTCCGGCTGCACGTCCTTCAGGAGGTAGGAGATCGCGCCGGCCTTGATCGCGGGAAAGACTTTGTCATCGTCCGCGAACGAGGTGAGCACGATGATCCGCGTGGAGGGGCTGACCCCCTTGACACGCCGGGTGGCCTCGACGCCATCGATCCCTGGCAGCACCATATCCATCAGCACCACGTCCGGCAGCAGCTCCTGGGCCAGCTTGACCCCCTCCTCGCCGCTGGCGGCCTCACCAATCACCTCGATGTCGTCCTGGAGCTCCAGGAAGTCGCGCAGGCCCTGCCGCACCACACGGTGGTCGTCGATCAGGAGGACGTTAATCGGATCCATTGCATGCTCCTCGTCGCTCTCACCCTGAGACACTGCTCCGCTCACCACGCGGCACGATCACGGTGATCTGTGTCCCCTCGCCCGGCCTGGAGCGCAGCTCAAGCCGACCGCCGAGCTCGGCGGCCCGCTCGCGCATGCTCACTAGCCCCAGGTGCCGCTCCTGGCCCCCGGCGGCGGTGCTAACCTCAAAGCCCCGCCCGTCATCGACGATTGACATCATGACCTCCTCCGGCTGGATGTTGAGCGACACTTCTACCTGGCAGGCCCCGGCGTGCTTGACGACGTTGTTCAGCGCCTCCTGGGCGATGCGGTACATCACCTGCTCGATCCCGCGTGTGTCATACTCCTCGCCGCTCACGAACAGGTCGATCGTGAGCCCCTCACGCCGCCGCAGCATCGCCACGTGCTGCTGCAGCGTAGCGATCAGCCCCTGCTCGCTCAGGCCGGGCGGGCGGAGCTGGAAGATCAGCGCGCGCATCTCGGCTAGGGCTGCGCTGGCGGTCTCCTGCAGCCGCTCGAGCTGCGAGGCCGTCCGCGTCGGATTCTTCTCCAGCTGGGCGCGAGCGGCCTGGGCGGTCAGCGTCATGCTGAACAGCTGCTGCGAGATCGAGTCGTGCAGGTCGCGCGCGAGGCGGCTGCGCTCCTCGAGCACCGCCGCCTCCTGCGCCCGCTGGTAGAGCCGCGCGTTCTCGATCGCGCTCGCCAGCACATCCGCCGCCGTCTCGAGGGTGGCCGTGTCCTCCTCATTGAACGCCGCCGGCCGGCGCGACTCGAGGTTCAGCACTGCCAGCACACGGCCGCTCGCCACGATCGGCACACACAGCTCGGAGCGCGTGTGCACCAGCGTGTTGACGAAGTAGTCCGGCTCACACGACACATCGTCCACGCGCACCGTGGCGCCAGTGTGGTAGGCTCGGCCGATCAGCCCCTTCGCCAACGACTGGCGGTAGCCGATCTCGATCGGCTCCTCAGGGCCCGACTGCGCCACCAGCTCGACCTCCTGGGAGGCCTCATTCACCACGTACAGCTCGACGTGGCCGTAGCCGAAGCCCTGCTGGATCGCCTCGGTGACGCTCGTCAGCAGACGGCTCAGGTCCAGCGTCGAGACCGCCATGCGCGCCAGGGTGTTGATGACCTCGAGGTACTTATTGCGCCGTCGCACCTGCTCCGCCAGCAGCTGCGCCTCCTGGTACAGCCGTGCGCTGCTGATCGGCCCACCCACCTGTGCCGCCACCGCCTCCAGCAGGTCCACATCCTCGTATGTGAAGGCGTTGGGCCGGTCGGACTCGACGGTCAGCACGCCGATGACTTGCCCTCCCGTGCGTAGCGGCACGGCGATGTAGGAGCGGATGAGGCCGTTCATACCCACATCACACGCCACAGGCGCCACCCGAGTCTCGCTCCAGACATCGTTCGAGAGGAACGGGAGCCCCTCCTTCACGACCCAGCCGCAGATCCCTTCGCCCACCTTGAGGCGCACACGGCGAGCCTCACGGTCGATCCGACCCACCGAGGCCACCACTTCAAGCTCACTATCATCATTCAGCAGGGCGATCGCGCCGCCCTGAAACTCCATGTTGAGCCGCTCCATGGTGCGCGCCAGTATGACGTCGAGGTCCAGTGTGTCGGAGACACCTCGCCCCAACTCGACAAGCAGCTGCTCCTTCGCGAGCAGACGCTGGGTGCGCGCCGCCAGCCGCGCATTCTCGAGCGCTAGGCCGGCCTGGCGAGCGATCGCCTCCAGCACCTTGATGTTCGGCAGCTCGAGCGCGGCCGGGTCGTCGGCGGTGTCCACGTAGATAGCGCCGATCAGGCGGTCGCCGCGCCCCCGCAGCGGCACGAGCAGCGTGGCGCTCTCTCGGCGCCGAGGCGCTGGGCTCTCCGCGAGCAGGATCTCGTCCTCGGGGGCCAGAAACGACTCGCTGACGCGGTGCTGAGTGCGGAGGAGGGCCTGGTAGTCTGCGGGGGCGAGGGGCGCGGCCCGCAGCAGGGCAACCTGGGGCTCAGGGATCCCCGAGAACGCGCACGCCTCCAGCTCATCGGTGTCCGTGTTCCGCAGCCGCACATACACGCGGCTATAGCCGAGCGACCGGCGGATGGCGTCGGCCACGTCTTGCAGTAGCGTCTCAGGCGTGATGTCGGCGCGCAGCTGCGTGCCGAGCGAGAGGATATCGCCAAGCGGGAGGTTACGCACCAGATCAGACATCAGCGCCTCGCAGTGTAGGCACGAGGGCTCACAATCCGTGGGTAGGAGGCGTCCGAATGATCATGGATAGTATTGTAGCATAGCGCGGTAGAGAAGCCTATCCTCCCTGAGAAGGACTGGAATCCCCGCTCAGGTCGGCCTCAGTCCGGAGCTCGTGAAGCGCCTCGTCGCTCAGGTTCTGCCCGCGCCCGACCATGATCGCCCCGAAGAGCTCGTGCTGCTCCACCACAATCACGTGCCGCTTCAGCAGCTCCAGCACCGTCCACATCGCCACCACCACCTCGACGCGCGCCGCCGCGGTGGAGAGGAGGTCCTCGAAGCTAAACCAAGCCTGGGCGCGCAGCCGCTCGCGAATGTGCCCCGCCATCTCGGCCACCGTGATGACCTTCGGCGACGGCAGCGGCACGGCCGGGGGCTCGGGCGGCATCAGCAGTTGCATGCGGCGCTGCACCGCGGCCAGCATATCGGACAGCGTGGCGTCGATCGGCGCGGGCTGCGAGCTCACGATGACAGGCGGAGGCGCCGAGCGGGTGTACGTCCGCCGTCCCTGCGCCTCCCAAGAGAGCAGCAGCCCGGCGGCCTGCTTGTAGCGCTGGTACTCCTGGAGCTGGCGCACCAGGTCCTCGCCGTCGGTCAGCGCCTCGTCGGATGCGGCGCTGGGGGGGCGTGGCAGCAGCGCGCGCGACTTGATCACCAGCAGCCGGGCGGCGATCACCAGAAACGAGGAGAGGGCGGCCGGGTCCGGCGACTCTATCGCGCGGACGTGCGCCAGGTATTGGTCGGCCACGAGCGCGAGTGCGACCGTGGTGATGTCGAGCTCCTCGCGCTCGATCAGCCGCAGGAGCAGGTCGAGCGGCCCCTCGAACACGGGCAGGGTAATGGTATAGTCTGCGTTCTCGAGTGTGAGCACGTCGTCAGTTTAGATCATCGGCCCAGTGCAGGGCGGCGGTCAGAGGGGTTGTGCGTCGGGTGGCGTAGTCCCGCAGGATCTCAAGGACCTCGGACGCGCTGCCGGCGGCCTCTGCCAGGGCGACGGCACGCTCCTCGTGGGCCGCGTGCAGCCCGAAGGGCCGCAGGGGCCGGAGCCGGCTCAGCGTGGCCCGCTGGTACAGGCGCGGGGCCAGCCGCCGCAGCACCACGAAGATGCCGTAGTAGAGCAGCGGGATCGGCCGGCCGTCGTCGTCCACTTTGCCGCAGTCGTGCAGGAGCGCCGCGCGCAGCAGAGCGGGGTCATTGTGGCCGGCCTGCGCCAGGGTGTGGTAGACGTCCAGGCAGTGGCGCTGGTCGAACAGCGGCATGCGCGCGAACAGGCGCGCTTCCGCTGGGCTCAACGTGCGCCCGAGCATGGCCCGCTCTTCGGCTGTGACCTGTGCCGAGAGCGCCGAGCGGAGCTGCCGCAGCCGCTGCTGGATCTGCATGCTACCGAAGAACCTCATCCACTTGCGCCGCCAGGTCGAAGTCTCGCGCCGTCAGGCCGCCCGCGTCGTGCGTGGTGAGCGCAAGCGTGACTGTGCGCCAGCGGATGTCGATATCAGGGTGATGTGCGGCTGCCTCGGACAGGAAGCCGACGTGCGCCACGAACGCGATGGCCGCCGGGAACGACGCGAGCTCGAACGTCTTGCGGAGCTCATCGCCCTGGCGCACCCAGCCAGGCAGGCCGGCCAGCCGCACCTGGATCGCTTCCTCACTCAGTCGATCTGGCATTGGCTCTGCTCCTCGGCTGTAGGGCGGTGTGTGTAGGATAGTATAGCAAAAAAGAACGTCTGGGGTGGCCCAGACGTTCTGCCTTCTGCCTCCTGCCCTCAACCCTTAGTCAAGGTA
>JBDLTZ010000005.1:0-22330 GCA_039805565.1 Chloroflexota bacterium
GAAGTTGTGCGAGCGATACCAGCGCAGCCGCCCGTCCTGGTCGAAGAGCGCCAGCCCCGCCCGCAGCCCCACGTCCACCGCCAGCAGCGTCGTCATCTCGTCACACGCGGTAGGGGCGTACAGCAGCGGCTCTCCCTCGCCGCGCCCGCTGCTGTACGCCCCTACCGCGTGTGACGCGATGACGACGCTTCTGGCGGTGGACGTGGGGCTGCGAGCGGGGCTGGCGCTCTTCGGTCAGGACGGGCGGCTGCGCTGGTATCGCTCGCACAACTTCGGTAGCGCCACACGCCTGCGCCGCGGCGCGTCCTCCATCCTGAGCGAGAACGCAGGCCTGTCCTGGCTGGCACTCGAGGGCGGCGGACCGCTGGCTGATATCTGGGCGACCGAGGCAGCGCGGCGCGGCGCACAGGTGCTCCAGACCGGCGCCGAGGCCTGGCGCGAGCGCCTGCTCCTCTCCCGCGAGCAGCGCAGCGGCCTCCAGGCTAAACACAACGCCGACGACCTCGCGCGCCGGATCATCGCCTGGTCCAGCGCGCCCCGCCCCACCTCCCTACGCCACGACGCCGCCGAGGCGATCGCCCTCGGGCTGTGGGCAGCGCTCCAGATCGGCTGGCTTCCCGAGGTCCCGCCCGAGATTCGGCGCGGGTAGGGCACACCAGCTTTGCTCCTGCACCCTACCAGCGGCTACAATCACACAAACCGCTCGAAGACCTGGTTGCCGAGCATCCGCCCGCGCGCCGTCAGCCGCACCCCGACCTCGCCCCGCTCCAGCAGCCCGAGGCGCTCCAACTCGGCCAGCTCCGCGCCGAACACCGCCTCCATCTCCGCCCCGACCCGGTCACGGAAATGGGCGTACCCCACGCCGGCATTCAGTCGCAGCCCCATGAACATCGTCTCGGCCGCCAGGTCACGCGGCCCCAGCTCGGTCACGTCCGCCACAGGAGGCTCGCCGCGGCTCACCCGCGCGATGTAGTCGTCGATGCCGAGGGCGTCGGCGTAGCGCCGCGGGTAGAGGTGGCCGTGCGCGCCTGCGCCGCAGCCGAGGTAGTCCGCGTTCAGCCAGTAGGCCAGATTGTGGTGGCAGGCGTACCCCTCGCGCGCCCAGTTGCTGATCTCGTACTGCGCGTAGCCCGCCGCCGCGAAGCGCTCCATCGCCAGCTCGTACATCGCGCCCGTCGCGTCGTCGTCCGGCACGCTCACGCGCCCGGCAGTCACCTGCGCGTAGAGCGGTGTGCTCTCCTCGAGGATCAGCGAGTAGAGCGAGAAGTGGTCTGCGCCCCAGGTGACGATCTCGCGCAGGGTGGCCTCCCACTGCTCCTGCGTCTGACCCGGCAGTCCGAAGATGAAGTCCAGGTTGATGCTGTCGAACCCCGCCGTGCGGGCGTCCTCGAACGACGCGCGCGCCTCGTCCGCAGTGTGGATACGCCCAAGCACCCGCAGCGTCGGGTCGTGCAGCGTCTGCACCCCCATGCTCACGCGGTTCGCGCCCATGGCCCTGAGCTGCCGCAGGTAGTCCCGCCCGAGCACGGTGCCGGGGTTGCACTCCACCGTCACCTCGGCGCCCTCAAGCGGCACCACGGCGTCGGCGGCGGCGAGCACGCGCTCCATCAGGTGCGGCGGCAGCATGCTCGGCGTGCCCCCGCCAAGAAAGACGGTTGGCCGCAGGTCGGCGCGCGTGAGCGGCGCGAGAGCTGATGTCCTGCGGGCGATCGATGACTGTACGTCGGGTGTCCCCCGGTCGGTCGCCGGCCGCCCCTCGCTTGTCGCGACCGCCGCCAGTTCGGCGCACAGCGCGTCCACGTACGCCTCCATTCGGTGCTCCATATTGGCGTAGGTGTTGAAGTCGCAGTAAGAGCAGCGGCGGTGACAGAACGGGATGTGGAGATACAGGTGCCGGACGCCGCGGGTGGTTCCGGCACGCCAGTCATTCGTCATGAGGTCTCGTGTTCTAGCGTCGCCTGTGCAGCAGCGTGCACGGGTATCCGATAAAGCGCTCGTAGTCTCTCATCCGCACGAGCACCAGGCGCTCGGGCAGAGTCAGGGCCATGTAGCTGCCCCAGTGGCTCACGGCGAGCACCGGGGACGTGTCCAGCACGAGCGTCGCCGGGTCTGAGCGGCGCAGGTCACGCATCGGGCCGGGCCTTCCGTCCAGATCGTAGGTCGTGACGAGCATGAGTGGCTCCTGCGAGCTGTGATGTTGGAGTGAGATGGCAGGGATCAGTGGATGTCGGTCTTGCTCGACGCGAGCATCTTCAGTACAGTGTCACGAAAGTGCCACCTCGTCGCTCGTGACGGCGGCGCGCAGGTAGGCGAGCAGCAGCCGCTTCGCCTCCTGCACGATGCGGAGCATCTCCTCGTGGCCAGCGCTCTGCTTCAGTGTGATCGCGTGTGAAAGCAGTGCGAGCACCGCGGTGATGCCGACGCTCGCCACCAGACTCCGGCGCGCTGCCGGCAGATGCGACGCCCGCGCCTCGAGCTGCGCCTCGACCAGCTCGAGCAGATCGCGCTGCACGCCCACCGCAGCCGCCGCCACATGCGGGTTAGCCTGCCCTTGCAGAATCACGCGCGTCACGCCGAAGTGCTGCCCGCCGTACTCAACGATCGCCCCGATCAACTTATCGACGAGCTCAGGCAGTGGGCGCGCCACTAGGCCATCCACGAGCAGGGTGTCATACAGCTCGGCGAACCCTTGGCGGAAGCGCGCGGCAGCCGCGTGCAGGATCGCCTCCTTGTTCGGGAAGTACTGGTAGATCGAACCGATCGGGATTCCCGCACGGGCAGCGATCTCGTTCGTGCTCATCCCCTCGTAGCCGGCCTCGGCCAACAGATCTTCGGCCACGTCGAGGATGGCGCTCACGCGCTGCTGGCCACGCGCACGTTGTGGGGCGCGCCGCATCGGGATGGCCTCAGCGTCGTGAGTCTCGCTCACTGTGGGCTCCTTTGGGCGTGGGAAAACGTAGCGAGTCTTGACAATGTGAGCAAAAGCTCATACTATAAAAACATGAGCTAAAGCTCACATTAAACTTTTTCGCTACCAGTATACCGCGCCGGGGGCGGCGCCGCAAGGAGGGGAGAGCCATGCACGCGTTCGTAACGGGAGCAAACGGTCTTCTGGGCAGCAATCTTGTGCACCAGCTCGTGCAGCAGGGCCACCGGGTAACGGCGCTGGTGCGCTCGCGCCAGCGGGCGGGAGCAACCCTGGGCGGGCTGGACGTGACACTGGTAGAGGGGGACGTGCGCGACGTCACGAGGTACGGCGCGGCGCTCGAGGGGTGCGACACGCTGTTCCACACCGCAGCGTACTTCCGCGAGTACTACACCGTGGGCGACCACTGGGCCACGCTCAAGGGCACCAACATCGACGCAACAGTGGCGCTGCTCGAGGAGGCCGAGCGGCGCGGCGTGCGGCGGGCGGTCCACACCAGCTCCAGCGGAGTGATCGGTCGGCGCCCGGGCGGCGGCGCGAGCGACGAGTCCGACGGCCCGGACACGGCGGCGATGAGCAACCTCTACTTCCGAAGCAAAGTGCTGGCGGAGGAGGCGGTGCACACGTTCCTCGGGCGCAGCTCGCTGCCGGTGATGATGATCCTCCCAGGCTGGATGTTCGGCCCCGGCGACGCTGCCCCCACCAGCGCAGGCCAGATCACACTGGACTTCCTCAACCGCAAGCTGCCGGGCGTCTTTCCTGGCGGCGGTGCGCCGGTGGACGTGCGCGACGTAGCCCAGGCGATGATCGCGGCATCCGAGCGCGGGCGCAGCGGCGAGCGCTACATCGTAAGCGGCAACCGGTACGTGACAATGGCTACGATCTTCCGCACGCTCGAGGAGGTGAGCGGAGTTCCCGCACCACGCCTGCCGGTGCCGGCCCCGGCCGCGCTATTCTACGGCTGGGCCTCCGAGCAGTACACCCGGCTCACGGGCAAGCCCGCGCTCGCAACGGTGGCGGGCGTCCGGACACTGCTGGAGATGCACAGTATGTCCTCGGACAAGGCCGTGCGCGAGCTTGGCGTCACCTTCCGACCGCTGCGCGAGACCTTGCGCGACCAGGTAGCCTGGTTCCGCGCACACACGCCCGAGCGGCTCACCGCGTCCGGCCGGCGGGCAGCGCCGAGCCTTGAGGCGTGAGCTGTGAGCTGTGAGCTATGAGACATGAGAAGCGGGGCGAGACCGAAGCATTTCTTCGATCTCACCCCGCATCGTTTGTCCTTGGTCTTTGGTTCTCAGTTGTCCGTCGTCCGTCGTCCGTCGTCCGTTGCTACGCCTCGAAGCGCGTGAACGTCGGCAGGTGGTCGCGGTTCTTGGCGAACATCTCGTTCACCATCTGGCGCGTCTCGGCCAGCGACAGCACCGCCGAGGTCAGCGGGTCGTGGCAGATCGCCTGGTAGACCAGCGTCGGGTCGCCGGTGAGGCAGCCCTCCACCGCCAGCTCCTCAATCTGCGAGGTAAGCCCCGTCAGCATGGCCACCGAGGGCGGCAGCGCGCCGACGCGGACCGGCTGGAGGCCCTTCTTGCTGACCCACACCGGCACCTCGACGCACGCGCCGGACGGCAGGTTGTCCACCAGGCCATTGTTCGCCACATTGCCGTTGAACTCGAACGGCTCGCCGCCCATCAGCGCGTTGATGATGTAGGCCGCGTACTCGTGGCCGCGCTCCAGTGAGATCGGGTTGTCCGACGCAAACCACTGCTTCGCATCGTCGCGCCACTTGCCCTCGCGC
Organism: Chloroflexota bacterium; assembly: GCA_039805565.1. Lineage (GTDB taxonomy): Bacteria > Chloroflexota > Chloroflexia > Chloroflexales > Roseiflexaceae > CALJIC01. The sequence goes on from JBDLTZ010000005.1 coordinate 4,719, forward strand.
GACTCGTACCACTTGATCGTGGCCGCATAGACGCCCGGGTTCCAGCCGGTGCCGTGCGTGCAGTACTTCTCGATCAGGTCGGGCCGCTTGCGGAACCAGGCGTTGTACTCCGAGTGGTGGCCGCTGGACTCCGTGGGGTAGTAGCCGAGCGCCAGGTACATCTCGTTGCGAACCTGCTCCTCGTTGTAGATCTCGGGGCGCTCGGTGATCGCCTTATGGATGAGCGGGTAGGCGTCCTTGCCGTTCCACTCATACTTCGTGTACCAGGCCATGTGGTTGATGCCGGCGCAGGTATAGGTGATCTCGCTCATCGGCGCGCCGATCCACTTCGCCAGCATCTCGGCGGTGCCCTGCACGCTGTGGCACAGACCGGTGAGCTGGATGCTGGTCTCGCGTTGCATCGCGCGGCACAGCATCACCATCGGGTTGGTGTAGTTCAGCATCAGCGCATTGGGGCAGTAGCGCTCCATGTCGCGCGCGATGTCGAGCATCACCGGGATGGTGCGCAGCCCGCGGAAGATGCCCGAGGGGCCGCGCGTGTCGCCGATGTTGGTGTCGATGCCGTACTTCTTGGGGATCTCGATGTCATGCCGCCAGACGTCCACGCCGCCGGCGAGAATTGTCACCAGCACCACGTCGGCGCCACGCAGGGCTTCGGCGCGGTCCATCGTGGCCTCGACAGTGGCCGGGTAGTTGCCGAGCTCGACGATGCGGCTCACGGCCTTGTGGGCGAACTCGAGCCGCTCGGCGTCAATGTCCATCAGTGTCAGCGTTGCGTCCCGAAGCAGCGGAAAGGTCAGAATGTCCCGCACCAGCCCGCGGGTGAAGCCCAGACTACCTGCTCCGATGAAGGCGATCTTGGTCATGTTGGAACTCCATCGATATCGCTTCGCGAAAAGAGTGCCCTGCCGGCGCGTGCGTGGATTCGCGATGACAGACCCCGCAGGTGTTACCAATGATTCATGGGCATAGGCCATGTTCCTGTTACACACCTGCGGGGTCTTCATTGGTTCGCCGCCAACCGCGCTACCGCGCCGGCTCGGCGATCGTGATCAGCCGGTGGCTCATGTCCACCACCTCGCCGCCGCTGTACACCTTGTCCCCGTAGCACGAGACCAGCGTCACGAGCTCGCGCCCCTGGGGCAGGATGTACTGCACCTCGTCAGGCTTGGCCATCACCTTGCGCGCCACCACGTACTCGTGCGCACCGCCGGCCACGTCCACCACAGTGAGGCGGTCGCCCACCTCGAGCTCCTTCAGCCGCGCGAACGGCGCCGGGATATGCAGCGCGTGGCTGAAGCGCAGGACGTGACCCCACAGGACGATGTTCTCACCGCCGCCCGGCACGGCGCTGCGATTATACCAGCCAACCTCGTGGTCTGGGACGACCGGCGCCCGGGCCGCGTCCAGGCCCACGTTGACGATCGGCGCGTCCATGCCGATCGTGGCGGACATGATGCGCGCCGGGGCGCTCAGGCTCTGGGCCACGGGCGCGGGTGCCGCCTGGACCGTCGGGCCGTACTCGCGGCCGAGCAGCCCCAGCAGCACACCCTCGGGGTGGATCTCGAAGCGGCCGCGCTCGAACCACTGCACTGTGTAGGCCCGCCCATCGCTCAGGACCTCAGTGCGTGGAGCGGTCAGCGGCAGTCCAAACAGCGCGAGGCTCTCGGCCTCAGTCTTGCCCGGCCGCCCGTCAAGCTCCAGGCCGCTCGCGCGCCAGGCGGTCAGGATCGGCCCGCACGCGGCAATGCCGGTCTCGGCGAAGGTGCGGCACGCGCCGGGGACTTCCTGCACCGGGGCAGTGGCAGAGGCTGTGCGCCCACGAGCCAGCAGGTCAGCCCCAAGGCGCCCGAGCTGCACGTCGTACGGGCGCCGGTTCTGCGGGTGAAGCTCCAGCCGCCCGCGCTCAAACCACTGGACCTGCACCTGGCGCCCCTCGATCGTCTCGGTCTGCAGCGGGGTGATCGGGTAGCCGAAGACCGGCAGGCCGCCGCTCTGCTCCCAGAACTCACGGATGCGGCCGGCCGTGCAGTAGCCGGTCTCCGCGAAGCAGCGCTGGGTGCTCTGCGCCTGCGCCGGGCTCGCCCCGAGGGTCAGCAGGAGCGCGAGGAGGAAAAGAGCAGGTCGTAGCATAGGAGCTCCTCAGATTCGTGTTGTGTTCGTGGCCGAAGGACCGAGCGTATCATGTTGAAAGGGCGGAGCCCCGCCGATCTGCCCCTACCCACCGAGCTCGGCAAGCGCGGCGGCCTCGTCCACCAGGTGCGCCGGGCCAGCCACCTTCCCACGGACGGCCTCCAGGCCCAGCCCCAGAGCCTTGATCGCCGCCACAACCGCATCCTCGTGCTCGCGCCCGGTGATGAACACCGCCGTCGGCCCCGTATCAGTAGAGCAGTAGACCGGGACGCCCGAGGCACGCAGGTCGTTACACATGCGGAACAGGTGGATGTTCTCGGGCTCCCAGCCGAAGATCTTGTTCTCCACGCTGCCGGACATCGTCACGCCGTGGAGCCGGATGCTGTCAAGCTCGGCCCACTGCCCGATCGCGCGCCAGTCGCCGGCCAGGGCGGCGTCGATGCAGGCCACGGCCTCCTCGCGGCGACTCGCCATCCAGGCGCGGAACAGTGAGCTATGCGGCGCGTCGCGGTGGGCTTCCTCGGTCTTGAGGCCCACACGCGAGTCGATCGGCACCGTAATCAGGCTCACGCCATCGAGCTCACCGCGGCGGTCCAGGCGCACGCCGAAGCTCTCCTCGTGCGGGATGCCGGGGTAGCTCAGCCAGAGCGACATGCCGCCCGAGGCACTGCGACAGCCGGAGCCTGCCAGCAGGCGCGCCATGCAGCTCACGAAGCGCGTGTTGGCGGCCGCCTCGGGGCCGAAGAGCGCACCGATCGCCGCCATCGCCAGCGCGGCCGAGGCCGAGGCACTGGTGCCGAGCCCCTTGCCGAAGCGCGAGGCGCGCACGCTGTTGCGCGAGGTGACGCGGGCGCGGCTCGTGACCCCCGCCAGACGCCGGAGCACGTCCAGGCTCTGCACCACGCGCTGCCGGTCGCGGCCGTGTGCCAGCTGCCCGCCGATCGTCACGATATCCTCGGGGAGGTCCGAGTCGAGCTCCACGTGCGTGAGGGTGCTGCCCGCGTCGTTGCAGAGCGAGACGCTCGGCAGGAAGGCGATGCGCCAGTCCCAGTCGGACATACCGTGGTACTTGAGCACGCCCTGCATCGGGAAGGCGCGCGCCGCGGCGGCGCCTCGGCGGCGACCCTGACCGGCGAGCTGCGGGTAGTCATCGAACGTCAGTCCGCACGCGCGCAGCGCCGCCACCAGGGCGGCGTTCTCGGCGGCCATGGCCGCGGCGACGTCGGCGAAGTCGGGGGAGACGGAAGTGTTCACAGTCAGTAATATCTCTCTGCTGGTGGGCTGCGGGCGCCTCGTCAGTTATACCACGATGTCGGTTATAATCAAGTTCGGTTCCCGATCGATTAAGGAGCATCACCAATGGATATCGGTCTGATCGGCCTGGGCCGTATGGGTGCAAACATGGCCCGCCGCTGGCACCGCGGCGGCCACCGCGTCGTGGTCACCAACCGCAGCCACGGCCCGATCGACGAGCTCAAGGCCGAGGGCATCGAGGGGGTCTACAGCTACGAGGAGCTTGTCCAGGCTCTGCCTGCGCCGCGCGCGATCTGGATTATGCTGCCGGCCGGTGGCGTGACGGACAAGACGATCGACGCGCTGGTGCCGCTGCTCTCTGCGGGCGACACGATCATCGACGCCGGCAACACCAATTTCCACGACGATCAGCGCCGCGCCGAGGCGCTCAAGGCCCATAGCATTAACTACATCGACCAAGGGACCTCGGGCGGAATCTGGGGCCTGGAGAACGGCTACTGCCTGATGGTCGGCGGCGAAGGCGAGCTGGTGAAGCGCCTCGAGCCAGCCTTCGTGACGCTAGCCCCCCAGGACGGGTACGTCCACTGCGGGCCGGTGGGCGCCGGGCACTTCGTCAAGATGGTGCACAACGGCATCGAGTACGGCATGATGCAGGCCTACGCCGAGGGCTTCGAGATCATGCGCGCCAAGCAGGAGTTCGGCATCGACCTGCACGCGGTGGCCTCGGCCTGGCGCTACGGCAGCGTGGTGCGCTCCTGGCTGCTCGACCTGACCGAGGACGCGCTGCGCCGCGACCCCGATCTCACGAAGCTCAAGGGCTACGTGGAGGACAGCGGCGAGGGGCGCTGGACGATCCAGGCGGCGATCGACCTGGACGTGCCAGCCCCAGTGATCACGCTCTCGCTGTTCGAGCGCTTCCACTCGCGCCAGCCGGAGTCGTTCGCGGCCAAGGTGCTGGCGGCGATGCGCAAGGGGTTCGGCGGCCACGCGGTGAAGAAGGCCGAGTAGCAGGGAAAAGGGAAACGTGCAAAGGGCGTGTTGAGCCCCCTTTGCACGTTTCTCGCTGCACTACCTGGGGAAGAGGACTACTCCTCCTCGGTCGCCTCGGGCTTGGCCGGCTCGTCCGAGCTCACGCGGCGCAGGCTGAGGCCCATGCGCTGGCGCTGCTTGTCGAGGCTGATAATCTTGGCCGTAACCGTCTGGCCGGGCTGCAGCAGGTCGCGCGGCTGGGCCTGCGGGTCCGCGTCCAGCTCGCTGGCGTGGATGAGACCCTCGACCGCCTCCTCGATCTGCACGAACGCACCGAACGGGGCGACGTTGGTAACCGGCCCGGTGACGAGCTGGCCGAGGCTGTAGCGCTGGTCGATCGTCTCCCAGGGGTTAGCCTGCAGGCGGCGGATCGAGAGGCCAATGCGCTCGCGCTCCGGGTCGATCTCCACCACCATCACCTTCACCTCCTGGCCGGGCGAGAGGACCTCGCGCGGGTGGTTGACCCGCTGCCAGGAAAGCTCGGAGATGTGTGCCAGGCCATCGGCCCCGCCGAGGTCGATGAACGCGCCGAAGTTCGTGAGCTGGTTGACGCGGCCCGAGAGCACGTCGCCCGGCTGCAGCTCGGTGAGCAGCCGCTGCTTCTGCGCCTTGCGCCACTCCTGTGTTGCCGAGCGCTCGGAGAGCACCAGGCGGTTGCGCTCGCGGTCAACCTCGATCACCTTGAGGGGGATCGTCTGGCCGACCATGCGCTGCAGCGCCTGCTGTCGCTCCTCGGCGGCGGTCCGGCCGTGGAGCTGCGCCACCTGCGAGGCAGGGACAAAGCCGCGGATGCGGTTGAACTGCACCAGCAGGCCGCCCTTGTTGTAGCCGATCACCTGGCCCTGGACGATGCCGCCGTCCGAGCTCAGCCGTGCGGCCTCCTCCCAGTCGCGCGCGACCTGGACCATCGTGAGCGACAGGATCAGCTCGCCCTCGCGGTTCTCCGGGTCCTGCACATAGACCTGGATCGGGTCGCCAACCTTCAGGCCGCCCACAAAGCCCTCGCCCATCTGGCGCAGGTCTTGCTGCGGGATGATGCCCTCGCGCTTGGTGCCGATCGAGACCAGGATGGTATCATCCTCGATCTTCATCACGACGCCCTCGCGCACCTCGCCGCGCTGCGGACGAGCATAATCGTACTCGTCGAGCAGCTGCGTCCAGTCGACGTCCTCAGTATCCAGGTCCGTGTTGACAGGATACACGCTCATGCAATGGCCTCCAAAAAGAGTTTTGTTTGGTTGTCCGCCGCCCACCTGTGCCGACGGATTCGGGTACCGTCACCTCGCGAAGGTGGCCACACCTGACTGCCTGAGCAGCGCAAACCGACGAGCGACGTCTGGTAAGATGTCGCAGCCAGTATAGAACGCGTCCAAGAAGCGGTGCCCGCGAGGGCTCCGCGCTGGTCGGCACTCCTAATTCTCGGCGTTTTGATGGTCGAGCTGTGGGAGGTAAGCCGCTAGCGGGGGTGAAACATGTTTTTCAACCGTGGCATTATACCGTGTGGTATGGGCGCTGTCAAATTTGCACTCCGCAGCTCCATCACCTATACTGCCCCGCGGAGCACACAGTATGAGCGTCATCTTCATCTTTGTGGACGGCGTCGGCCTGGCGCCGGCAGGCCCGGACAACCCGCTCAGCGACGCTGCAACCCCCGCCCTTGCGGCGCTGCTTGGCGGCCCGCTGACGCTCGAGCACACGCGCCCTGGGATCTTTCAGAGACGAGCGCGCCCCGAGCTCCGCGGCGGAGGCATCGCTGGTAGCGCGGTGTCGCCGGCTACCCCGCGGCCCTCTCAGCACTCAGTGGTGGAGGAGACCTTTTTCCTCAGGGCAATCGACGCGACGCTCGGAGTGCCGGGGCTCCCCCAAAGCGGCACGGGCCACACCGCACTGCTGGCCGGGGTCAACGCCAGCAAGCTCCACGGCCGCCACCAGCCGCACTTCCCTCCCACGGCCTTACGCCCGCTGCTGGCCGAGCACAGCATCTTCCGCCGCGTCGCGGGGCACGGCGGCCGCCCGGCCTTTGCCAACGCCTTCGGCCCCGGTTACTGGGAGGCCCTGGCCGCCCGGCGCATCCGCCGCTCTGCCAGCGTGATCGCAGCCGAGGGGGCCGGGATCCGCTTCCGAGACGGGGACGACCTGCGCGCCGGCCGTGCGACCTCCTGGGACATCACCGGCGCAGCGATGCGGGCGCGTGGCCTCGATACTCCACTCGTGACACCCCAGCAGGCGGGTACGGCGCTCGCAGGGCTGGCCGCCGAGCACGAGCTGGTATTCTTCGAGACCTTCTTGCCGGACCTTGCCGGACACGGGCGTCTGGCCGCAGGTCAGGGAACGACGACCAGGGAGCACAGGCCGAGAGCCAACAAAACACCAAACACCGAAGGCCGAGCGCCGGAGATAGACGACCAAGGTAGTCGCCTGCCCAACACAGGTTCAGAGCAGCTCGACCAGTCCACAGCCACACGTTGGCCGTCAATCGTTCAGCCTTGGTCCATAACGGAGCAGATCCACGACGCCCTGGAGCGGATCGACGGGCTGATCGCCGGCGTGCTGGAGGCTATGCGCCCTGGAGACACACTCCTGCTCACCAGCGACCACGGCAACGTCGAGAGCCTGGGCGCCCCGGGACACACTCGCAATCCCGTGCCGCTGCTGGTTGTCGGGCGGGCAGCATCCATTTTTGCACATATTACGGATATCTCTGAGGTGGCGGACGCGGTCGAGCGCGCGGCCGTAGTACACTGACGACACGTCGCAGCACCACGTCTTTCTCTCACCACAGGAACGCAGGCAACTGATGAACAACGTGGCCGTGGTCTACAATCCATACTCACCCGAGTCCGAGCGTCTTTCCCACGAGCTCGCCGCCTGGCTGCGCGACCGCGGCATCGAGGTGTGGCGCGGGCTGGCCCACGAGGGCCGCGAACCCCACGCCGCTGACTGCTCAGATCTGATCGTAGCGCTCGGAGGGGACGGGACGGTGCTCCGTGCCGCGCGCATGGCGCTCCGCTGCGGCGTGCCGGTGCTGCCCGTGGCGCTCGGCCACCTGAACTTCATGGCCGAGTTGCTGCCAGAGAACCTGTACGACGGCATCGAGACTCTTTTGCAGGGCGGCGGCTGGTACGACGTCCGTACACTGCTCGAGGCGGAGGTGTACCACAAGCACAACGGCGACGCGGCACCGGAGCACACGGTAGCGCTCAATGAGGTGCTGGTGGCGCGCGGCGACATCAACCGCACCGTGGTCGTGGACGTCGAGATCTACGACGCGCACCTCACCACCTACCACGCCGACGGAGTGCTCGTCGCCTCGGCGACCGGTTCCACGGCCTACGCACTCTCGGCGGGCGGCCCGATCATCGACCCGCGCTCGCGCACGCTCGTGCTGGTGCCGGTGGCCGCACACCTCACGAACATCCCATCGCTCGTGCTGCACGAGGACGCGGTGGTGACGCTAACGCTGCGCAGCCGCTACCCGGCCGCCTTCTCAGCCGACGGCCGCGAGCACATCACGCTGCACGAGGGAGACGTGGTGGTGGTGCGCCGCTCACAGCAGTGCTGCACCTTCGCCCGCGTCTACCCCCAGACAACCTTCTACAGCCGTATGACGCGGCGGCTACGACGAGACTAAGGACACATATGCGTAGGCTACGCACGGTGATCGGCGCCGGGTGCCTGGCTGTGGCGTTCGCCGCGCCCAGCTGCGCGAGCCCGGCAAACCTCGCCCGTAGCCACGTCGCCGGCCACTGCGCCGCAGCACGAACCGCTGCCGCCGCTCCTGTTCAACCGCGCGGGTGGCCTCTGGCGCACTGACGGGGCCGGCGGGCTGGTCGAGGTGGCCAGATTACAGGGGCCGACGGGAGCGATGTGCGGCGCATCGACGTGGGCGACCACGGTGGGGCGGTGTGGGTCGGGCGGTAGTCACCCTCGGATGGCGGATGCAGAAAGGGGCGCGGGTCTTTCGACCCGCGCCCTCACGCTGTCCATGGCTCGATGTGCTAGCGCGTGAAGGTGAAGCTAGCCCGGCGTACGGTACCGTCCTTGAAGACCACGACCAGGTCGCGGCAGGTTCCTGCCCAGGCCCTATCCGTCTTCCACACGTAGGTGTACTGGCCGGTTGCCGGGTCGTAGGCCAGCGAGCTCCCTCCCGCCGTCACCGTCTCCTCGATGCCGTCGACCGCCGCCCCAAGCGCGCACGGGACGCCATTAGAGATCGGGAAACCGGGCACGAGAACGGCGAGGCCTCTGTCGGCGCCCAGGCTAAACTTGACCGGAATGGCGCTTCCCGCCCTAGCCGCGTTAATCGCCGGCACGTTGTCGATCGGCTGGAAGAAGCCGTCGAAGCTGTACGCGGTCAGGTTGAGGCCGATGATCACCGGGTCGTGGTCAGCGGTGCGGAACGGACTGGTGACGTCAGTCACGTCGAGACCCTTGCGCTCCGAGCCGTTCGGGTTCTCTCCAGGGTCCTGGAGCGTGTCGTTGTAGTCGAGGATGTCTGGCTCATCGGAGTTGAGGTGCCAGTCGGCCACGCCGGAGACCTGGGCGCTCAGCGTGCTGCTCGCCATGGCGTGGTCCAGGTAGCCCGCCTGGCCGTCGAACACATACGAGTAGGCGAAGGCTCCGAGGCGGTCCGCGATCAGGTTGATGTAGTCGTCTGAGGTGCCCGCCGCGTCGTCGGCGCCCTGCTTGATGGCAGTGATCGGGTCCTCCTTCGCGTACGAGTTCAGATCGCCCATGATCAGGAAGTCAGCGTCGCCGCTGCCGGTCGGGTCCTTCGCGAGCCAGTCGACGAGGGCTCTCGCAGCCTGCAGCCGGACGCCGTTACAGTTGCCCTGGCCGTCACCCTGGTCTGGGGCTTCGGAGCAGGCCGAGCCCTTCGACTTGAGGTGGTTGACCACCACGGTGAAGCGGGCGCCGTTGGGCTGCGCGAAGGTCTGCGCGAGCGCCGGCCGGTTGCGGCTGGTGCTGAAGCGCGGGTCGTCCTGCTCGTCGAGCGTCTGGTAGGCGCCGACGGGCGAGACGTTCGCGGGCTTGTAGATGATACCGACCTTGATGGCATCAGTGCCGATCGTTCCGGTGTCGATGTAGGCGAAGGTGCCGGGGGCGGTAGCGTCGTTGAGCCCGCTCACCAGGTCGGCTAGCGGCTCGACGCCCGTAGTGTTCTCAAGCTCGATCAGGCCGTAGATGTCGGCGTCGAGCGCCTTCAGCGCGGCGATCAGCTTGCTGCGCTGGCGCTCGAACTCCGCCGCGCTGTCCGCGCCACGGCAGTCCTGGCCGTTGAGGGGCCCGCAGATATCGTTGCTGGTGCCCGAGCCGTTGTCGACCGTCAGGAAGTAGTTCAGGACATTGTAGCTGGCCACCTTGAGAGTCCCGCCCACCTGCGGGGGGGTCTCCTCGCGCTGGTTGACCGCCTCATAGACACCGGCCTGCACCAGGTGTACGCGGTAGATGCCGAAGCTGTTGTCGATCACCCCGATCTGGCCGGTGACCGTGTCGCCGCCGCGGAACCGGTTCGTCGCGCTGAACGGCAGGCCGTTCGGGTGGGGGATCGCGCTGGGCGCAGAGGCCGAAACCCCGTCGTCGAGCGTGATTCGGCGCAGGCTGTACTGCGCGGCCAGGGCGTTGGCGGCTGCGCCGGGCGCAGTGATGCTGGTAGGCGTGAAGAATCGCCCCTGCCCGCCGAGCTCCGGCAGGTCACCGGCATAGCCAAGCACGATCTCGCCGAAGCGGTCGTAGTTGAAGTACTCGGCGATGAACAGCTCCTGCGGGAAGCGCACCAGCATGCCCTCATAGACCTCAAGAGCGCTCAGCGAGCTAAGCGGGAAGCTAACATCCGTCACCGGGATGGTCTCGCCCGGACCGCAGTCGGTGATCGCGGGGCCGGTGAGCTGCGTGATCGAAGCCGTACTGTTTGCCGGGAACTCCGCGACTGTCCCGCTCACGCGCACCTGGTCGCCGACCGCCACCGAGGGCGCACTGATGGTGAATACGAACAGCCCCTCGGAGGTGGCAGGGCTGGCGTCGTAGTCGCTCGGCTCCTCCTGGAGATAGAAGCCGCGCAGACCCGCGAAGACCGCCGTAACGACGCCCTGCACTGTGGCGCTCTGCCCGTTACGGAGGCTGGTGAGGCCGCTGCCCTGGATCTCCGAGACCTTCGTCGCCGGCAGTAAGCAGGGATTTGCCTCGGTGGTGAAGCCGGTGCTGAAGGTTGCCACCAGCGTATCCGGCGGGTCATTGCCGTCGACGTCGCTGACAGCGCCGGCCGGGATCGTAAGCGCGCAGGTTGTATTGAACGGCAGATTGCTCACAGGATCGATGACGAGGCTCGAGATGTCGGTGGCGTCCACCACGTTGAACATCACCGGTGCGCCGGCGGGGCACTCGAGGGTGACCTGCGATGTATTGACGCTCACCGCCTCGCTGAAGTTGACCGTGACGCTGGTGCCGGCGCTGACGTTCGTCGCGCCGTTAGCCGGGACAGAGCTAGCGACCACCGGGGCAACATCATCCGACGTGAGCGAGTGGCTCCCAACCCCGCCGAATACATCGATGGCGAACCCGTCCCACTCGGCGCTTGGGTCGAACGCGTTCGAGCCGTTCGTGTCGCCGGCCGTCACCGCGATCTTGCGCCGCAGCGTGTTATCCGCGGTGCTGGTGAGGCCGCTGCCCCACTCAGTGCCTGGGTCGAAGCCAATCTGCCCAATCACATCGACGACTGTAGTGCCCTTGCGGAGCACCACCGCGTCATCGCCGTTGTACCAGCCACTGCCGTTGGTCTGGTCGGCTTGGGCGAGGAGCGCGGCGTTGGCGCTGCTCTGCACGATCACGAACACATCCCCGCTCGCGATAGTTCCCACGAGGTTGATCGTCAGGGTCGCAGTTGCACTTCCGTTAAAGTACATCTGCACGTTGTAGCCGGCGGCACCCAGGTTAACAGCGGAGCCAGTGCCGTTGTAGATCTCCAGCGCCTTGTTGTTGCTGGAGCCCTCGACGTACTCCGAGATGAACAGCTCGCTCGTGGCCGCCACTGCCGGCCGCACACCCGCGAACGCCGCGAACACCGAGAAGAGTAGTGCGAGGCTGAGCAGGCCGCGCCACGCCGCGCGGGTCTGTTGATGACTCATAGTTTCGATATCCCCCTGAGATGAACGTATACCGCGAGGCTGAGGTATACGTTCTCTCATGTACGAATAGCTGTTCGGCTTGCGAAAGATCAGGATCACGATGCCTGAGCGAAAAGCGCAGAGCCACCGACGCTCGGCAGCCCCACATTGACCGTGCAGCTCTACGGCGCGGTGATGGCCGGGCAGACGGCCGCGCCGCTGCGAGTGCACTCGATACGCCCCTGGATCGTCGGGATCAGCGGCGAGGAGGTGCTGACGTAGCCTGCCAGCACCTGGTCCATGATGCGGAGGTCGGCCGAGAGGTAGGTGAAGGGCTTGCCGGGTACAGCGCCCGTGGTGTCGCCGGCGAGATCGATCTGGCTCTGGAGCCGGCCGATGCCGGCGTCGAAGTTGTGGTTGCCGAGCGTGTCGGCGTCGAAGCCCATCAGGCGCATGGCACGGATGGTGGGCTCGTCCTGGAAGAAGCTGGAGATCGGGGATGTTGCGCCCACCGCGTCGCCCGAGGTCAGCGTCAGGGCGTTGGGGTTCTCGGCGCGGTGCTGCTTGAAGTAGGCGGCCAGCACGGCCGCGCCCCCCACATTGCCGACGTTGGTGACCGCGATCGGGTCGAGCTGGCCGTGCCAGTCGGAGACGTTCAGGACCTGGATCTCCACCGGCTGCCGCGCGGCCGCGGTGGCTGACACCGTGGACGACACGAGCGCAAGGACAAGCGCCAGCAGCAGCGCGCACAGGACGCGCGACTGCCTCATCCCATCGATGGGCATAGAACTACCCCTTCTCTAGTCACGGTTTCTAGAAGTACTTTTGGGGATGTTCTGATGCTAACAGGCAACGGGGAGGCTGTCAACGCGCAAGTAGGTACGGGCGCGCCCGGTGAAAAGAATGTAATCGGATCTCGGGAGCTATACTCCTTGACGCTCTTTGCTCTCGCGCTTCATCGAGTTGATGGCGGGCACCTCGGCGCGCAACAGCGAGCCCTCGACCATGCTGAGGAAGGCACGGCGGTCGGCGGCCTTGACAACCGCCTGCTCATGGGCGCGGGAAAGCGCCACCGGGTAGCCCTGGCCCTTCATGCACTGGTCATACACAATGGCGTGCACCAGCGACACCTGGCCGGGGTCCTCAGCCACCCAGCGCGGCAGCTCCACGCGGGCGATCTCGCGGCCGACACGCATGTAGAAGAAGTGGATCAGGTGCGGCCCGTAGTTTTCGATGTTCACGCGCGACATGGACGTGAACAGCGGCCCGCGCTGGCCCTCGCCAAGCATGTCGGCGAGCACGTCGGCGTCGGTGAGGCCTTGGCAGGGGAAGCAGCGCGGGATACGACCGGCAGCCTGGTCGCTGCACTCGCTGCACACTGCGCCGCGCCCAACCTCCAGGTCTACATCGGGGCAGAGCATAAGGCGCACAGTGCCGACCACCTCAGGCGCGCGCGGCCGGCTGATATAGGAGGCCACCGGGATGCCGCGCTCGCGCATGCGGTCGAGGTAGGCCAGGTATCGCCGCAGGAAGTGCTCCTGGACAAACTTCTCGGCGCCGGAGAGCGCCCAGCGCACCAGTGTGCCGTCCTGCAGCGCCAGCGCCGGGGTATCGCCGCGCAGGAGCAGGAACTCGTCGGCCAGGTCGGCAAGCGCCTCGCCCTCCTCGACGTCCCGCCGCGCGCTGAGGTAGTTGCCCTCGATCGCTACCCGCCGCACTCCGTCGGTGAGGTACAGGTCCTCCTCGCGATAGTAAAGCGTGGGCCGAGCCGTGAGGCGAGCGTGGGGCCGGGCGCCGTAGCGCAAGAAGACCCGCCCGATGTTGATCACGTAGCAGGCTGCCATACCGTGGCGCTCGACGTCGATCTGCGATCCATCAGTAGCCACCAGGGCATACTCGGCCGGGCGAGGCGGCAGGTCGTAGGTGGCGTTGAGCGGCTCGACGGGGCGCGACAGCAGCCAGGCGGCGCTCTCACGGCTGAGGTCGGCCGCCTGCGCCCAGCTCTCGTAGGCGTCCGACTCCTCGAGGTAGCGCCCGAGCACGAGTTGGACGCGGTCCAGCCGGTGGTCGGCCTCGGCGGCGATCGAGCCGCTCATCGCGCGAATCTGGCGGCTGAGCGTGGTGAGGTCAAGGGGCATCGGGGCATCCTCGTGACGTGCGAATAGACGTTCGACGCCAGGATAGGACGCCTGTTCGAGATTGTCAAGTATTTCAGGAGGGGCGACACCCCTCCTGCCCTTCTGCTCGCCTACACGTGCCTGCTGCCTACATGCGATCGATGCGCGCGATCCACTGCTCGGGGCTGCGGATCTCAGCCATCGTCGGCAGATTGTCAGGCCGCTCCCACACCCTGTTCACGAAGCGCACGCCGCGCGCCGCGACCACGGTGTTCACGAAGGCCTCTCCCTGCTGGTACTGCGCCAGCTTCAGGTCCATGCCGGTGATGCGGTTGAATAGCTCCTCCAGGATCGGACGGTTGACCTGGCGCGCCTTGACGCGCTCCTCTATCATGTGGAAGCTCGGTAGGAGCTCCCCGCCGATCGCGTTCATGATGTGGTTCGAGTACCCCTCGACCAGCGACATGAGCGCCTGGATCTTATCAAACACCTGCTGCTGATCGGGCGTCAGCATCAGCTCGATCCAGTGCTTGCCACCGGTGTCCCCGCGCAGCACGCGGTCAAGCATACGCGGCAGCGTCACCCCGAGCGAGGAGAGCTGGTCGGTCATCTGGCCGAGGAACTGGCGCAGCAGCTCGTTGAAGTAGACGCGCACCCAGGGGAAGGCCTCGAACTCGAAGACGTGAGTGGCCTCGTGCAGCGCGATCCAGAGCCGGAAGTCCTCGTCGGCCAGGCCGAGCTGCTGCTGAACACGGCCGATGTTCGGCTCGACGAAGTAGAGCGCGCCGCGCAGCGTCGGATCGGGCGAGAGCAGGCTGAGGTCATACTGACCGAGCACGCGCCGGGCCAGGAAACCGAGCAGCACGCCCATCTGAGCGCCTACCAGCTGGCCATTGAGCTGCCCCACCGCACTACCGAGCGCCCCCTGGCGAGTGCTGACGTCGGCGTACATCTCCTCGATCGGCTGGAACACCACCGCGAACGAGGCGAAGTTGGCCTCGAGCCACTCGCGCCGGTCGTAGACGTGGACGCGCTTGATTGGCTCGGGGAGCGGCTGCCCGATATACTCGGCGATCAGCGGCTCACTTCGCTCGACCAACCGCACATACTGCGCCTGGCGCGCCGCCCGGTCGGTGATCGGCGCCTGCTCCCACTGCGAGACCCGCAGCGCCACCCTGCGCGCCTGGTTCCAGTCGATCAGTCCGGCAGGGGTGCCGGGGGCAGAGGCGGCGCGTGAGGCGATATAACGCACACCAGCGCCGGCGACTACCCCAAGCAGCAGGATCGTCCCGAGGCGGCGCAGGTCGCGGCTTGTTGACTGTGGCACTCTCTCGTCCTTTCGGAGGCTTGAGCCGTGAGTCGTGAGTCTTGAGAGAACTCGGCGTAAGACTCACGGCTCACGGTTATTCTCGGAGGCTTGAGACATGAGGCGTGAGTCTTGAGAGCGCTCATCCCAAGACTCAAGGCTCACGGCTCGCGGCTATTCAGTGTAGGCCGGCGGCTTGAGGCCGCGGCGGCGGAACGCGTCGTGGACCATCTCCTTGAGGTCCTCGTCGGTGATCAGGAAGGTGTCGTAGCCGGCCACCCCGATCTCGCGCCGGTCCGGCACGCGCCCCTGGAGCACGATGCCGTCCTCGATCTCGATCAGTCGGACATCAGTGTAGCCATGCTCGTCGATGTAGTGGCCGAGCGCGCGAAGAACGTCCTGGTAGTCGGTACGGCTCAGGCCGCGGAAGAGTTTCATCCGAGCCACCCCCGTTTCGCCGGGTGCTCTGGCTTCCGCAGTGCGCGGAGCTCATCGGTCAGCTTGCAGAGCTCGTCGTGCGAGAGGACGAAGTCGGCCGGCACGCGGATGAAGCCGTGCGTGGTGGTCTGGTACGTCAGGCCGGTGATGATCCACCCGCGGTCGAACTCGACGATGCTCACCTCGCTGAGGTGCTGCTGCTGGACGAAGTGACCCAGCGCGCGCATAATCTCCGGGTAGTCGAGCCGCGGCCTCTGGCGGGACATAGCAGCTCCTTCAGTACGCCACGCGGGCGTCGCCGACGCGCCGAGTAACCTTTCGCTCATCGAGGTGCTCCAGCAGGGCCTGCGCGTACTTGCGGCTGCTGCCAAAGCGGTCGCGGAACTGAGCCAGTGTCAGGCTCCCGCCACCCGCAGTCTGCGACCGGACCCAGCCGACCATCTCGTGGTACGCGTCGCTGGCGAAGAAGACGTCGGGGCCAACGCGTGCGACGCTCCCCTGCTCGAGCAGTAGACCGAGCACCTCGGGATCCAGGTCCGGCGGCGGCGGGCTGTAGGGCGCGGCGGTGATCTCGGCCAGCCAGCGCCGCGCCTGCCGCTCCTGGGCCGGCGGGAGCACGGGCTGGTGCGCGCTCAGCCGCGCGCCGGCCTCGCTTACGGCAACGAGCCCGCCCGCCACGGACGCGACAACGAGCGCGTCGAAGGCGTCAGAGCCGAGCTTCAGGCGGCTCCGCAGCTCCTCGCGTGGCATCCAGGTACGCAGCGGGTAGCGGCGGTGGTAGCCGGCAAGCGCCGCCATCAGCTTCTCGGCGAGCTTCTCCCAGCCCTCCGCCGTGATAACGTGGCTCGATGACGTCATGACGTCCGGCGCGGCCGAACTGTTGCACGCCACAGCATCCTCGGGTCGTGCGGCAAGAGTGATGGCCCTCCCCGCGGCCGTGAGCTCGGCCAGGGCCTCGGCGGCAGCCTCCTCAGGGAGCCCGCTGACCTTGAGCACCTCAGGCCACTTGTGCGGCAGGCCATCGGCCAGGGTGCGCAGCAGCAGGTCGGTCGGCGCGCCGCGGGCGAGCGCCTCCAGGGCGGTGATCACATCAGCGCGGAAGCGTCGGTGGCGCGGTGGGTGCGGATCGAGCACACGCCCTCCCCCCACGGTCTGGCTCGGCGAGGGCAGGCGCAGGATGTAGCGGTCGCCCCGTGCCACCGCCACCGGGTGGTCGAGCCTCAGCTGCACCCAGCCCGTCTCGCCCGGACGAAGCTCCTCGCGGTCCAGCAGCGTGACGCGGCAAGGGGTCTCGGCAGCACCCACGAAGAGGTCGAGCCGGTCGTTCTGGGCGATGGGGCGGGCGCCGGGCACCAGCCGCAGTCGCGCGTCGAGCACCTCGGTGGGGCGTATGCGGCCCGGTAGCACAAGGGTGTCTCCGCGGGCAAGGTCGTGGTGAGAGACGCCCGATAGGTTCACCGCCACGCGGGTGCCGGGGAGCGCCTCCTCGACCTTACGCTGGTGGCTCTGCAGGCCGCGGACCCTGGCGCGCCGACCAGCAGGCAGGATCTCGAGCTCGTCGCCCACCCGCAGCGGCCCATCGGCCAGCGTGCCGGTGACCACCGCCCCAAAGCCGCCGATGGTGAAGGAGCGGTCGATTGACATGCGCGGGGCGCCGCGGGCTGTGACGCGGCTCGGGGTGGTGTCGAGCAGCGCATCGAGGGCCGCCCGCAGAGCGTCCAGGCCGCGTCCGGTCCGCGCCGACACGGCGACCTGCGGCGCGTCGGCTAGGGCGGTGCCTCGCAGCCGCTCGCGCACCTCCTCCGCCACCAGCGCGAGCCACTCCTCGTCCACCGTGTCGGCCTTGGTGAGAACCACCAGGCCGCGCTCGATCTCAAGCAAGTCGAGGATCGCCAGGTGCTCAGCGGTCTGCGGCATCACCGACTCATCTGCGGCCACCACCAGCAACGCTGCGTCGAACCCTGCCACGCCGGCGAGCATGTTCTTGATGAACCGCTCGTGGCCGGGGACATCAACGATGCTGACGCTACGACCGCTGGGGAGCGTGAGCCAGGCGAAGCCCAGATCGATCGTCATCTCACGGCGCTGCTCCTCCTCCCACCGATCGGGGTCGATGCCGGTGAGCGTCTTGACGAGCGTCGACTTGCCGTGGTCGACATGACCTGCAGTGCCGATGACGTACATGCCCGCAGATACCCACGGGCGGGGGGGGCGGGTGGGGCCCCCCCCCCC
>JBDLTZ010000006.1:0-2967 GCA_039805565.1 Chloroflexota bacterium
GCTCGACCGCGTCGGCCGCGCGCTGCGCGTCGGCGGCGCGCTGCTTGCCTCGTTCAAGTACGGCGCCGGCGAGGTGGTGCGCGACGGCCGGCTGTTCAACTCGTACGACGAGGGGGCGTTCCAGGCCCTGGTCGCGGGGCACCCGCTCCTGGCCATCGCCTCGCTCTGGACGACGCAGGATGCGCGGCCCAGCCGCGCGGGGGAGCGGTGGCTGAACGTCCTGGCCACGCGCAGCAGGTAGCGGGCGGCAGTCGCTGGAGCGGGTGACGGCCCTGCTCGTGGTTGAGTCCTCGATCGCCGCGCGCTCGCCGGCCGCCGCGGCCAGGCGCCGCCCCTCCACAGCGCTCGCCGGTGATGCCCCAACGCTCCGCGGCGGCTCTATGAGTGCGGCCGGGGTGCTACCCGGTAGCACCCCGGCCACTACTGTGCTCCAGCGCGCGAGCGTTGGGGTAGGGCTACATCCACTTGGGCAGCTCCACATATGTGGGCCTCAGCCCGTGGTATCGTTGGTTTGTTCGCGTCTCGAAGGGGAAGCCATGAGCGAGGAGCCTCTCGACAGCGTTGGCGCCTGGCGCGCAATCATCCTCTACGGCCTCAACACCGCAACCTACAAGATCGCCCTCGGCCAGTGCCTGGCAGCGTTCGCGCGTGCAGGTGTGACACACGTGAGCATGGAGATGCTCGCCACGGCGTTCTTCGACGCCTACCGCGATCGCCTGCGGTCAGGCAAGCCCCAGCTCGATCACCCGAACCGCCTTACCGTGATGGAGCGGGTCATCTCACAGTTTGACCTTGGCGTTCTGAGTCGCGAGGCGGCCATCGCGGCTGTCGCTCGCGACGCGTTCGGCGACGTCGTCCCGCGCTTTCACACGCTGAGCGGGCTCGAACTACCGGCCCGGTTCTACCACCACACAGCACAAGGCCTGGTCCTCACAGACTCGCTCTTCGAGGTCTTCGGCCGACCTGACCAGGAGACCCTGCAAGCGGAGCTTGGCTCACGCTGGGACCTCCTTGAGGCCGCGTTCACCATGAAGCGCCAGCCCTCGGAGCTGGCCAACGACATCCGCCGCATCTACCTGGCGGCCGGCTACGACCGCACTGACATCACCGAAAATCGGCCAGTCCTCAATGGCTACCAGCAAGGCCGGTGCTTCTACTGCGGCGAGGCGATGCACGATGAGGCGGTGGTGGTCGACCACGTTATTCCGCGCCAAGTCGTGCAGCATGACGACATCTGGAACCTGGTCCTCGCGCACGCATTCTGCAACGCCCAGAAGTCAGACCTGCTGCCTGGCGTGGACTACGTCGAGAAGCTCATTGAGCGCAACGAGCACTTCATCGGCAGCAACCACCCAATTCGCCCAAAGCTCGTGGCCCAGCTCGGCACGAACCCTGAGCGCCGTCGCCGTCACATTGAGCGCGTGTACGGCGACGCCCGGCTCGTCCTGGGCCCGGCCTACACGTGGGAGGGTATCCGCGGGTACCACGCGGCGACTGATCCGTTCTACCGCTCCATCATCCGGAAGCTGAAGCGATGATAGCCTGCCGCAAGTTTGTCTGCAATGTCATGCCTGTGGTCATCACGATGGAAGGAAGCGCCGCGAGATACAGGGCCTTGGTGACTGGGCGTACCGCACGGCCCTCGACACCAACTACGCGAGGAGGAGTACAGCTCTTATCCGATGTCGGTCAATTGACTGTCCTGGGTTTTATGTAAATACTCCCTGGCAAATGTCAGGCAACGCGCACGGTAACGCCAACGCGGTATGCTGTGTGTGCGCGGACGCTCGCGCGCGTAAGACACAGACGGCTCATGAAAACCAACTACGTCCTCATCGACTACGAGAACGTGCAGCCCTCCGCCCTCGCCGCGCTGGATCAGGAGCATTTCCAGGTCCTGGTGTTCGTCGGCGCCCAGCAGACGAAGATCGCCATCGACGTGGCCACGGCCCTCCAGCCCCTGGGCTCGCGCGCTCAGTACGTGCGCATCGCGAGCAGCGGTGCCAACGCCCTCGACTTCCACATCGCGTTCTACATCGGCCAGCTCGCCGCGCGCGAGCCCGACGCCTACTTCCACATCATCTCGGGCGACACAGGCTTCGACCCACTCATCCAGCACCTGAAGAGCCGGCACATCCTGGCAAGCCGCTCGCGCGATGTGGCCGAGATACCGCTCGTCCGCGCGGCGCAGGCGACCTCGCGGGACGAGAAGCTCGCCGTCATTGTCACCAACTTGCAGCAGCGGGGCACCGCCAAGCCGCGGACGGTCGCCACCCTTTCGCGCACCATCGATGCCCTGTTTCAGCACCGCCTGCCTGAGCCGGAGGTGGCGGCGCTCGTCCTGTCGCTGCGGGCGCAGGGGGTCATCAGCATCGCCGACACCAAGGTGTCCTACCTATCGGCAGGCGAGCATGCTACTGTGACGGTCTGAGTCGTATCAGGGCTTTCCGAAGAAGCCGTGCTCCGCCAGAAGGGCAGCCCAATCTTCGCCAGGCGCCGCGTGAGCTCCTCCCGGGCGCCTTCGCGCACCTCCTGGAGCGCGACGATGTCCGGCCTGACCGAGCCGAGGGCCGCGACCTGCGCCTCGGACTGCTGGACCCAGCGGGTGATGTTCCACGAGATGACGGTGATGGTATCCGCCAACATGGATCTGCTCCTCCGACGCTCCTCAGGCGGCTTCACTCCCAACGGCACTGTACGAGACGCTCGAACGCTCCGGCTGCGTTTTTTGTACTTTACATGGCAGGATGCCGCTGCGTCCCCCTCGCCGGCACAGCCCGTAGCGATAGGTAGGTGAGGCACAGCGCGAGGGCGGCCATCGACAGGGGGCGCAGGTGGCGCGCGTACCAGGAGAGTTGAGAGGGACGGAAGCGGCCGCCCGTGTGCGTGACTGTCACCAGTGGCCCGGCGACGGTGCGCCGCGATATAGTAGGCGGAAATAGGTTTGGTCAGTTGGCGGGAGCCCTT
>JBDLTZ010000007.1:0-25386 GCA_039805565.1 Chloroflexota bacterium
CCCCATCGCCGTGCGGGAGCGACGCAGCCCCATCGCCGCGTGTCAGCGGAAGGCGACATATAATGCATCGTGCCACGCGCAGCGATAACAACCGAAGGAGTCACCGATGACCCAGATACGAAAGGTGGCGGTGATCGGCGCCGGCACCATGGGCGGCGGGATCGCGGCCCACTGCGCCAACGCCGGGCTGCCGGTGGTCCTGCTGGACGCCGCGCCCGCGTCGCTCGCCCCGGAGGAGCAGGCCAAGGGGCTGACGCTCGAGTCGCGCCAGGTGCGCAATCGCCTCGCGGCCGCCGGCCTCGAGCGCATCAGGTCCTCGCGCCCGGCCGCCCTCTTCAGCCCCGAGCGCGCCGCCCAGATCACCATCGGCAACACCGAGGACGACATGGCCCTGCTGGCCGACGCCGACTGGATCGTCGAGGTGATCGTCGAGCAGCTCGAGCCCAAGCGCGCCCTCATGGAGAAGATCGAGCGGGTGCGCAAGCCCGGCAGCATCGTCTCCTCGAACACCTCCGGCATCCCGATCGCCGCGATCGCCGAGGGCCGCTCCGAGGAGTTCCGCCGGCACTTCCTCGGCACCCACTTCTTCAACCCGCCGCGCTACCTCTACCTGCTCGAGGTCATCCCCACCGGCGACACGCTGCCCGAGGTGGTGGAGGCCATGCGCGCCTTCGCCGAGGAGCGCCTGGGCAAGGGCGTGGTGGTGGCCAAGGACCGGCCGAACTTCATCGGCAACCGCATCTTCACCTACGCCGGCCAGGTCACGGTGGGGTACGCGCTGGCGAACGGCTACTCGGTGGAGGAGGTGGACAGCCTCACCGGGGAGCTGATCGGCAACCCGAAGACCGCCACCTTCCGCCTGCTGGACCTGGTGGGACTCGATATTATGCTGCACGTCACGCGCAACCTGTACGACGCCGTCCCCGAGGATGAGGAGCGCGAGATGTTCCGCGTCCCGGCCAAGCTCGAGGAGCTGGCGCAGCGCGGCTGGCTCGGCAACAAGACCGGTGTGGGCTTCTACAAGCAGGCGAAGGGCGCCGGCGGCAAGGAGTTCTGGCCGCTCAACCTGCAGACCATGGAGCACGAGGCGCCGAAGAAGCCGCGCTTCGAGCTGGTGGGCAAGGCGCGCAAGATCGAGAGCCTGCCCGACCGGCTGCGCTTCCTGATCGAGAACGCCGAGGTGGACCGCGCGGGCGTGTTCATCCGTGAGACGCTGCTGCGCACGGTGGCCTACGCGGCGCGCCGCATCCCCGAGATCGCCGAGAGCATCGTGGACGTGGACCGCGCCATGCGCTGGGGCTTCAGCCAGCAGCTCGGCCCGTTCGAGGTCTGGGACGCGCTGGGCGTGCGGAAGACGGCTGACCTGATGCGGCGGCGCGATATCGCCGTGGCGCCGTGGGTTGACGCGATGCTGGCCGCGGGCGTCGAGAGCTTCTACCGCCGCGAGGGCGGGCGCGTGACCGGCGTCTGGAGCCCCATGGGCGACCGCTACGTGGCCTACGAGTACCCCGCCGGCGTGCTGTCGCTCGAGGACCTGCGCGCGGACGGCAGGGAGCTGGCGCGCAACCCGAGCGCGAGCATCCTGGACCTGGGCGATGGCGTGCTGTGCCTCGAGTTCCACACCAAGATGAACGCCTTCGACCCGCTGATCACCGAGATGGGCGGCCGGGCGCTCGAGATGCTCAGGTCCGACGAGCGCTGGGTGGGCATGGTGATCGGCAGCCAGGGGCAGCACTTCTGCGCCGGCATGAACCTGGCGCTGGTGGCGATGTCCGCCGCGAGCGGGCAGCTCGGCGAGATCGAGCGCTTCGCCAAGAGCACGCAGGATCTGTTCTTCGCCCTGCGGCGCTCGCCGAAGCCGGTGGTGGCCGCGCCCTACGGCTACACCATGGGCGGCGGCGTCGAGGTCTGTATGGCGGCCGGGCGGCGCGTGGCGGCTGCCGAGACCTACATGGGCCTGGTGGAGCTGGGCATTGGCGTGATCCCGGGATGGGGCGGCTGCAAGGAGTTCATGCGGCGCCACGTCTCGCCGCACATGCAGGCGCCCGGCGCGGACGCGCTGCCCTACTTCCAGAAGGCCTTCGAGACGATCGCGATGGCCAAGGTGAGCGAGCTGGGCGCCGAGCAGGCCGTGCAGCTCGGCTACCTGATGCCCGACGACCGGATCGTGATGAACCGCGAGCGGCTGGTGGCCGAGGCGAAGAAAGAGGTGCTTGCGATGGCCGCCGAGGGGTACCGGCCGGTGCCCGAGGCGGGCGAGCCGGTGTACGCCCTCGGGCGGCGCGGAATCGCGGCGGCGCGCTCGGCGCTCCACGGCATGCGCGTGGGCGGCTACATCAGCGCGTATGACCAGAAGCTCGCCACCGCGCTGGCCTACGTGCTCAGCGGCGGCGACCTGACCACGCCGCAGTGGGTCACCGAGCAGTACATCCTCGACCTGGAGTTCCAGGAGTCGATGAAGCTCGCGCTCGAGCCCAAGACACAGGAGCGGATCATGGGCTTCCTGCAGACCGGCAAGCCGCTGCGGAACTGAGAAGGAGATACCGATGCGAGAAGCAGTTATCGTCTCCGCCGCCCGCACCGCCGTGGGCAAGGCCCCCAAGGGCGCGCTGCGCGGGGTCCACCCGGCCGACCTGGCCGGCGCGGTGATCAAGTCGGCGGTGGAGCAGGCGCCGGGCCTGGACCCGCGCGAGATCGATGACGTAGTGATCGGCTGCGCGATGCCCGAGGCCGAGCAGGGGCTGAACATGGCGCGGCTGGCGCTGCTGCGCGCCGGGCTGCCGGTGGACGTGCCCGGCCAGACGGTCAACCGCTTCTGCTCCTCGGGTCTCCAGACGATCGCGCTGGCTGCGCAGCAGATTATGGCGGGCATGGGGGACGCGATCGTGGCCGGCGGCGCCGAGAGCATGAGCATGGTGCCGATGACAGGTCACCACTTCGCGCCCAACCCGGCGCTGGCCGAGCTCAACCCCGATGTCTACCTGGGCATGGGCCTCACCGCTGAGAATGTGGCGCAGCAGTACGGCGTCACGCGCGAGGAGCAGGACGCCTTCGCGCTGCGCTCCCACCGGCGGGCGCTGGCGGCGCTCGACGCCGGGCGCTTCCGGGAGGAGATCACCCCGATCGAGGTGGAGAACGTCTGGTTCGACGGCAGCAAGCAGCGCCGCGAGACTGCGGTCTTCGACGCCGACGAGGGGCCGCGGCGCGACACCTCGGCCGAGGCGCTGGCGAAGCTGCGGCCGGTGTTCTCCGCCAAGGGCACGATCACCGCCGGCAACTCCTCGCAAACCAGCGACGGTGCGGCGGCGGTGCTGGTGATGAGCCGCGAGAAGGCCGACGCGCTGGGTCTCAAGCCGCTGGCGCGCTTTGTCTCCTTCGCGGTGGCGGGGGTCCCGCCTGAGGTGATGGGCATCGGGCCGGTGGCGGCGGTGCCGAAGGCGCTCAAGCTGGCCGGGCTGACGATCGATCAGATCGATCTGGTGGAGCTGAACGAGGCCTTCGCGGCGCAGGCGCTGGCGGTGATCCGCAAGCTCGAGCTGGACGAGGAGAAGGTCAACGTCAACGGCGGGGCGATCGCCCTCGGCCACCCGCTCGGCTGCACCGGGGCGAAGCTCACCGTCCAGATCCTGCACGAGCTGGCGCGGCGCGGCGGGCGCTACGGCATGGTGACGATGTGCATCGGCGGCGGCATGGGCGCGGCTGGGATCTTCGAGCGGCTGTAGGGTCTATCTTCCAGCCACAGAGGGCACAGAGGGCGCCGAGCGTGAGCCTCTGTGTCCTCTACATATGCAGGAGCAATCTATGCACCGGAGACTCGCCAACTCCTGCTTCGCGCTGGCGGCGCTCGTCCTGCTGCTCGGCCTGGCGCGCGGCGGGGGCGAGGCCCCGCGCAACCGTATCCCGCGGACGCTGCGCATGCTCTCCTCTGCCCTGGTGTGGACCGGGGCGCTGATCCTGTGGCGCGGGGCGGCGGGAGAGGCACGTGCGCGCGCGGGGCTCGCGGCCGCGGGCATGGGCTTCGGCCTGCTCGGCGACCTGATCATGGCGAAGGTGGTCCCGACCCCGAACCAGGTGATCTTCGGCATGCTGGCCTTCGGCGCCGGCCACGCGCAGTACATGCGGGCGGCGGGGCGGCTGGCCCAGACAGACGGCGGACGACGGACGACGGACGACGGGCCACAGACCTTCCACAGCGCCGCTCA
Organism: Chloroflexota bacterium; assembly: GCA_039805565.1. Classification (GTDB taxonomy): domain Bacteria; phylum Chloroflexota; class Chloroflexia; order Chloroflexales; family Roseiflexaceae; genus CALJIC01. Next base: position 4,203 of record JBDLTZ010000007.1, read on the forward strand.
CACCCGGTGGCCGGCTGGCGCGCTGGTCGCCTCGGGCGTAGTGGGCGCGGCCGGTTGGCGGGCACTGGCCTACGGCCCCGCGCAGCCTGTGGCGGTCAACGCCGCCTCGCTGGCCTACGCGCTGCTGCTCAGCTCCATGGCCGGCGTGGGCGCCTCGCTGGCGACGCACGACGCGCGCCACGCGCCGCTGGCCGTAGGCGGCGCACTCTTCTTTCTCTCCGACCTCATCCTGGCCGGCGAGCTGTTCCGCGAGCTGTTCTTCCCGCACATCGGCGATACCGTGTGGCTGACGTACCTTGCCGGGCAGGGGCTGATCGTCGCCGGGTTGAACGAAGAGGGCTGAGGGCGCCCGAATCTAGCCTAAAGTCGGATAATCGGCGACCAAACCGACGTTATAATTGAGAAAGAGGTGTTGTAACACACCGGAAGCAGCACAAAATTGCTATCTCGCCGAGGAAGCAGCATGAGACGCATCACCCCGCGCCTACGGCCCACCCTCGCCGCCGTCGCAGCTATCTTCGCGCTCACGATCGTCCTGCCGGTCGCGCTCGAGTCGCGGCGCCCGGCGGTGGCGGACTTCCAGCCGCCCATGCCGGTGGCCGAGGCGATGGCGCGGGTGGCCGCGGCCCAGCACGCCTCCGCGCAGGAGCAGGCCGAGGCAGCGCGGCAGATCGGCGTGCAGGACGCCGCTATGCTGCCGACGGTGCAGAATATGTACTTTGCGCCCTCGGGCTTCCACGTGAGCGACCGCAGCGGCTTCCTGCGCTTCTGGCGCGCGAACGGCGGGCTGCTGGTGTTCGGCTACCCCCTGAGCGGCGAGGTGGTGGAGAACGGGCGGATCGTGCAGTACTTCGAGCGGGCGCGCTTCGAGTACCACCCTGAGAAACTCGGCACTGAGGGGCAGGTGATGCTCTCGCTGCTGGGGACCGAGCTGTACGGCGATCGCGCCTTCGCCGACGGGCAGCCGCAGGAGGGGCGGGTCTTCTTCCCCGAGACTGGCCAGACGCTGGGCGGCAAGTTCCAGCAGTTCTGGGAGAAGCGCGGTGGGCTGGCGGTGTTCGGCTTTCCGATCTCCGAGCCGATCGAGGAGGTCAGCCAGATCGACGGGCAGACCCGCATCGTGCAGTACTTCGAGCGCGCCAAGTTCGAGTACTTCCCCGAGGAGCTCGACGGCTTCTACCACCAGCAGGTGAGCGCCTACGGCCTGCGGCTCCAGGGCCTGCGCGAGGTGCAGCTCAGCGACCTGGGCCGCCAGGCGATGCGGCAGCGCGGGCGGGCCTTCGCCGCCAGCCGCCAGCTCTCCGGCGCCCCCGCCTGGTCCTCGGCGCTGTTCCCGCGGGCGATCCGGGTGGACCTGACGCGGCAGATGCTGACGGCCTACGAGGGCGACGTTCCGGTGTTCACGGCGCCCGTGACCACCGGCAAGGACGGCTTCAACACGCCCACCGGCAGCTACGCGATCTACGCCAAGTACCCGATGCAGACCATGATCGGCTCGGCGGGCGGCGAGACCTGGAACGTGCCGAACATCCCGTATGTGCAGTACGTGGTGGGGGGCGTGGCGCTGCACGGCACCTACTGGCACGACCTGTGGGGCACCGGGGTGCGGATGTCGCACGGGTGTATCAACCTGAACATCGACGACGCGCAGTGGCTGTACGAGTGGGCCGACGTGGGCACGACGGTGGAGATTCATCACTAGGGGGCCTGGGGCGGTAGAGGCCTCAGGGAGTTTTTCTTGGAGGGGCGAAGCCCCTCCAAACCTCCTCAGCGGCGCGGGTGAAGCCTCGCACGAGACGTTCATGCTTTCTTGACATACGATCCCCTGCGTGGTATGGTACACGGCACGCCTGGCCCCGGTGTCTTCACGCGCACCAACTCCCACCGGCGATTTCTACAGCCTTTTTGGTCGCGGCGCCGCAAGGTGTAGCCATGGATACGACCACCTCCCTCGCGACAGGCGGCAGTGAGGCCTCCGAGTCGCTCCGGCTCCCCCGACGCGCGGCCGCGCCCGCGACGCCTCCTCCGCTGCGCCCAAACCCCGAGTACGCAAGCTGCCCGATCGCCAACAGCCTGGTGAGCCGCGTTATGGCCTACCAGCGCAACGGCGCGGCCGAGAGCGGGGTCGCCCTCCTGCGCGACGCCTACGCCATCGCCCGTGAGGCGCACGAGGGCCAGATGCGCGCCTCGGGCGAGCCGTATATCGATCACCCCGTGGCCGTGGCGGAGATCCTGCTCGACCTGCATCTGGACGCCGCCTCGATCGCCGCCGCCCTGCTGCACGACGTCGTCGAGGACACGCTCATCACCAAGGAGCAGATCGAGGCGATGTTCGGCGCCGAGATCGCCCACCTGGTGGATGGCGTCACCAAGCTCACCAAGCTCGAGGCGCAGAGCAAGGAGGACGCGCAGGCCGGCACCTACCGCAAGATGTTCATCGCTATGGCCGACGACCCGCGGGTGGTGCTGGTGAAGCTGGCCGACCGGCTGCACAACCTCCGCACGATCGGCGCCAAGCGCGCCGAGAGCCAGCGGCGCACCGCGCGCGAGACGATGGAGATCTACGCCCCCCTGGCGCACCGGCTCGGCATCTGGCAGATCAAGTGGGAGCTGGAGGACCGCGCCTTCGCGGTGCTGAACCCCGAGAAGTACCAGGAGATCAGCCGTCAGCTCGCCGCCCGCCGCGACGCGCGCGAGAAGACGGTGCAGCGCGTGATCCAGCGCCTGAACCAGACGCTTGACAAAGAGGGCATCCGAGCCGACATCACCGGCCGCCCCAAGCACATCTACTCGATCTACCGCAAGATGGAGCGCAAGGGCGTCAGTCTGGACCAGATCTACGACCAGCTGGCCGTGCGCGTGATCGTGGACAGCGTGAGCGACTGCTACCGCGTGCTGGGGATCGTCCACACCACCTGGCCGCCGGTGCCGGGCGAGTTCGACGACTACATCGCCATGCCGAAGGAGAGCATGTACCGCTCGCTGCACACTACGGTGCTGATCCCCGGTGGTCAGCCGTGCGAGGTGCAGATCCGCACCCACGAGATGCACGAGGTTGCCGAGCACGGCATCGCGGCCCACTGGCGCTACAAGGAGGGCTTCAGCCGCTCGGACACCTCGTTCGAGGCCAAGCTCGCCTGGCTGCGCGGGCTGATCGAGTGGCGCCGCGAGATCTCCGACGCGCAGGAGTTCGTCGACTCGGTCAAGGAGGACGAGCTCGAGGAGCAGGTCTATGTCTTCACCCCCAAGGGGAGGATCATCGACATGCCGCTCGGCTCGACGCCGGTGGACTTCGCCTACCGCATCCACTCCCAGGTGGGCAACTCGTGCGTGGGCGCCAAGGTGAACAACCGCATGGTGCCGCTGGACTACCAGCTTCAGAACGGCGAGATCGTCAGCATCATGACGTCGAAGACGCCGCGCGGCCCTAGCCGCGACTGGCTGAACTTCGTCCGCACCACCGGCGCGCGCAAGCACATTCGCAGCTTCTTCAAGCGCCTCCACCGCGACGACAACATCGCCGCGGGGCGCGACCTGCTGGAGAAGGAGCTGAAGCGCCTGGGTCTGGTGGTGCCCTTCGACGAGATCGCGCAGCTGGGCGGCTACAAGGCCATCGAGGAGCTGTTCGCGGCGATCGGCAGCGGCGACACCACCGCGCGCCACGTGGCGCAGAAGGTGCTGGCGCAGCACGCCAAGGCCGCCGACGACCTCTCGGCCCTGCCAGCGGTGTCGCCCCAGCCCGAGCGACGGACCGACCCGAAGGGGATCACGGTGCGCGGGGTGGAGGGGCTGCTCACGCGCCTGGCAAAGTGCTGTAACCCGGTGGTGGGCGAGTCGATCGTCGGCTTCGTGACGCGCGGCAAGGGGATCACGGTGCACCGCGCGGACTGCCGCACGGTGATCAACGAGCGCGACCGGCAGCGCCTGGTGGATGTGACCTGGGGCGCGAAGATGCCAGAGCAGGGCTACCCGGTGCCGGTGCGAATCGAGGCCTGGGACCGCGTGGGTCTGTGGCGCGACGTGTCGGGCGCGGTGGCCGACGCGGGCATCAACATCGACGCGGTGGAGCAGGTGGCGACGCGCAAGCCGGGCCGAGCGGTGCTGCTGGCGATCCTGAAGATCCATAGCCTGGCGCAGCTCACCACTATCCTGGATAAGCTCAACCGCCTGCCGGACGTGATCGAGGCGCGGCGCGAGCAGGGCGGCGCGGGGGTGGCGAGCACGGGGTAGGGCGTGGATGCTCAAGGGCTGATGACGCGGAGGGCGCGGGCGATCTATAATCGCCCGTGCCCTCTTTGATTGTGAGCAGCGCTATGCAGTACCTCGACTTCGAGGACGCTGCCCGCCCAAGCCCCGGATGCGCTGTCCACTTCGGCGCGTCGATCTTGCTCGGCCCCCTGGCAGCAAGGGCAAGCTGCCGAAGTGAGACTGTAGGGGGCGTGTGAGGTGGCGCAAGTCACTCCAGAGGCCGCTGCCCCATCGCGTACGGCTCGGCCACCTGCCAGTAGCGCGAGAACCGCTTCAGGTCCAGCTGACCCTCGTAGGCCACCAGCGGCGCCACCGGCAGCACGCTCACCGGCAGGGTCCGGGCGATGCGCTGGCGAATAGTCCGGAAGCGCGGGCTCGGGCTCTCCGCGGTGGCCACTGATGTGGCGCCGTGCTCGGCGGCGAACGCCAGCACCTGCTCGGCCACGTCGCCGCGGCGGACGACCACCGGCAGCTCCAGCAGGCACTCATAGATGAAGACGAGCCGCTTGAAGCTCACGCGCAGCTCCTCGAGCAGCGCGTCGTCCCACACAAAGATCGCCGGGGCGCCGGGGTGCGCGTCGAGGGCCGGCCCGCGCGGGCTGAGGCAGTCGCCGTGGACCCACACGATGGGCCTGCTGGCTGCGGTGCTCTGAGTCATCTGAAGTAGCCTTCTCAGTGGTTCATCTGGTAAGAGTGCGTTCACTCTGAGGGCAGCGCGGATTCTGTGCCAGAGATGCTTCGCTGCGCGCATCATGACAAAGAACGTGTGCGCAGACAGCGCGTAATGGTGAGGTAGGGGCTGTGCGTCCGGGGTCTGATGCAGTATTGTGCCACTCACTCTGCGTGCTCTACGGCCCGTGTGCTCAGCCGGATGCGCACGAGCCCACCTGCTCGAGCAGCGGCACCATGCCGCTGGTGACGGCCTGGGAGATGGCCGCGGGCTCGCCGAGGGCCAGGAGCTCGGAGGCGGACATAGGCGGCCCGAACGCCACGCGGGTGTCGACGTCGCGGTAGGCCGGCACAAGCACCTGGAGCGTGGCCGCGGCCCAGTCGCGGTCGCGCTGCTCGGGGAAGACGCGGGCGGCCGGGTTGCGCATCGAGGTGGTGGAGATCACGCCGCCCACGGCCGCCGGCAGCACGAGCGTCTCGGGGGCCAGCCTCGCGAGCAGCGCGACGCTGGGCGACCAGGAGCGCAGCGAGTCGACGGCGCCGGGGCGCACCGCGGGGTCAGGCTCGATGTGGCCGGCGGGGAAGGTGAGCAGGGCGCCGCCGGAGCGCAGGTGCGCGGCTGCGGCGCGGAGCGACCCGCTGCGCCCGCGCGGCGAGGAATCGTCCACGTAGATCAGGTGGCGGCAGGTGTTCGGCAGGGCTCGGAGCAGCGGGCGCTCGGCGGCGATGATCCGCAGGTCGTCCCGCGCGAGCCCGACCCACAGGCCCATGGCGTCGGCCATGCCGGGGTGGTTGGAGACCACCAGGAGCGGCCCGGCGGCGGGAACGTGCTCGGCGCCGAGCACCGCGAAGCTGCGGGCGAAGCGCTCGATGATGTAGCCTCCCGCTGCCGGGAGCCCCTTGTCGCCCACGATCCGGTCGAAGGTGACGAGCTGGCGCGCGAAGCGGCGCGCCGGGAGGCTGCAGAGGAGCTCGAGTGGCCGCCGGGCCCATCGCAGGCGGTCAAGCTTGAAGGCGGCGACCAAGTCCTTGGCGTTGTTGCGGGTGAGCAGGGTGAGCTGCTCGTCGCCTGTGGCGACTGGAAGGCCTGTGATAACGTCGGGGCGCATGGCGTCCACCTCTCGCGCGGCGGCGGTTGATGCGGGGTGAGGTCTATAGGGTAGCACACTCCGGCAAGGTGGCCGCCGGAGTCAGCGCTCCGGCGGGCGAGGGAAGATCCGCTCGGCCACCTCCTCGTAGCTGCCCTCGAAGTCGCAGCGGCCGTAGAGCGGGCACCCGTGGCAGTGGGCGGCGTCGGTGTAGCGCTCCAGGTTCTCGCGGTTGAAAAAGTACGGCTTGTGGCTGAAGGTGCTGGCCACCCACTGCCACGACAGGTTGTTGCTGGCGGGGTCGCCGTCGAGCAGGTGCTCGAGGAACCAGCGCGCGCCGGCCTGCCACCTGACGCGTCGCCAGTGGACGACGTAGGCGGCGAGCCACATGCGGGCGTGGTTGTGGAGGTAGCCGGTCTCGTGCAGCTCGGTCACGAATGCGTCGATGCACGGCAGGCCGGTCTCGCCGCGCGCGATGTCCTCTGGAAGCTCGTCGGCGTACTCGCGAGGGGTGCGACCGGTCTTGTAGGGCTCGCGGTCACGCCAGAGCCCGTCGCCGAGCTGCGCGTACAGCCGCTGCCAGTAGTCGCGCCACGCGAGCTCCTGGACGAGCTTGGCGGCGTCGGCCGCGCGGCGGACGCGGGAGAGGGCGGCGTCGCGGATCTCGGCGAGGCTGAGGACGCCGTAGCGGATGTAGGGCGAGAGGCGGGTGACGGCGCCGCCGATGTGGTTGCGGCTGGCGGCGTAGCGGCGCGGGTCGACGCGCCGCAGGAGGTCCTCGGCGGCGCGTCGCCCACCGCGCGCGGGGCTGACGGAGTCGCCGCGGGCCGCGGCGGCGGGGAACTGCTCGCGGAGGTAGTCGATCAGCTCCTCGCGGGTCTGGAACTCTCGGCGCATGTCGTGGGGCATGGTCTCCTCGGTCACTCTCGAGCACAAGGCAGAAGATCGGTCGTGTATCAGATCCTGATGCTCAGGAGCGTTCATCGTTCAGCTCGCGGAGGACGCTTGCCGCCGCTGGCCCGGTAGGTGCGGCAGGCGTCCGAGCAGTACTTGACCTGCTCCCAGTTCTTGGCGAGGCTCTTGCGCCAGGTGAACGGGCGCCCGCAGGTGGCGCAGACCTTCTCGGGCAGGTGCTCTTTCTTGACGCCGCGCATCTCGCTACTCCAGTGTCTCCAGGAAGCGGCGCGCGTCCGCGGAGATGGCGGCGCGCTCCTCGGGGCTCACCCTTCCCAGCCCCAGCACGCTTGGCCCGAGCCGCGGGTTGGCGCGTAGCTCGGCCTCGTGCTCTATCAGGAAGCTCCAGTAGAGCGTGTTGAACGGGCAGGCGCCCTCGCCGGTGCGGCGGCGCGGGTCGTAGGCGCAGCCTGAGCAGTAGTCGCCCATCCTGCCGATGTAGTTGGCCGAGGCGATGTAGGGCTTGGTGGCAATCACCCCGCCATCGGCGTTGAGCCCCATGCCGACGACGTTGGGCTGCATGACCCAGTCGTAGGCGTCGATGTAGTGGGCGGTGAACCACTCGACGACCTGCTGCGGCTCGACGCCGGCGAGCAGGCAGAAGTTGCACACGAGCATCAGGCGCTCGATGTGGTGGGTGTAGCCGGTGCTGATGGCGCGCTCGACGACGCGGCGCAGGCAGCGCATGTCGGTGCGGGCGTCCCAGAAGAGGCGCGGCATGGGCCGGCGGGCGCCCCAGGCGTTCTTCTCGCGCAGGGTGGGCATCTGGCGCCAGTACTGCCAGTAGATGAACTCGCGCCAGCCGACGATCTGCCGCACGAACCCTTCGGCCGACTGTATAGAGACGCGGCCGGCGCGGTAGGCCTCCTCGGCGGCGCGTGCCATCTGGAGCGGCTCGAGCAGGCCGATGTTGACGTAGGGCGCGAGCACCGAGTGGTAGAGGGTGTCGTGCGCATCGCTCATGGCGTCCTCGTAGGGCCCGAAGGAGGCCAGGCGGCTCGCCACGAACTCCTCGAGCGCAGCGCGTGCCTGCGCGTGGGTCACGGCCAGGCGGAAGCTCCCGGCGCTGCCGACCCCGCGCCCGTCGGCGTCGATCTCGGCCATGACCTCGCGCGTGATCGCGTCGGGCTCGAAGGTGAGTGGGGCGGGCGGGCGGGCGCCGCGCGGCAGGGGCCGGCGGTTGTCGTGGTCGAAGTTCCAGGCCCCGCCGGCGGGCGCGCCGTCGCTCTCCAGGAGCATCCCGTGGCGGCGGCGCATCGTCCGGTAGAACGTCTCCATCACCACTCGCTTCCCCGGCGGCGAGCCGGGGAGCGGGTCGGCCTCCCCCACGAGGAACTGGGTGTTTGGCAGCACCTCGACGGGCACCCCCAGCCGCTCGGTGAGGCGTCCCTGGGCCTGGCGCGGGGCGTACTCGGCGGCGGCCATCGTGAGCAGGGCTGCGGGGCGGTGCATGGCGACGTGCTCGCGGAGTGCGGCGAGGACCGAGGGCGCGCGGAGATAGTCCACCTGGTAGCCGAGCGCGCGGAGCTCCTGGGCGTAGTGGCGCATCGCGCTGAGCACCAGGACGAGCCGGTGGCGGTGGGCGGGCCGGGCCACGCGCGCCTGGCTCTCGACGAGGATGACGCGGACCCGGTCGCGGGGAGCGCGCTGCTCGGCAGCCGCGATGGCGGGGTGGGCGGCGAGGAGCTGGTCGCCGGGAACCCAGACGGAGATTGTGGCTGCGGTCATAGCCTGTCCTACGCGGGTGGCGCCGCGGCGGATGGGCCTCCGGCTCCCGGCCCTCTCGCACGCTCCCCCGTCGGAGAGAGGCGACCACGAGGGTCGCTCCTAGCGCCCGTCTCAGAGATGCAAGGGGGCGAGCGAGAGGGGTCCGAGGGCTTTCCGCGCAAGCATATATGATATAATCGAGGCTCCCCGAGACTGGCGCAGGGCGCCGAATAAACCAGAAAGGACGAAGCATGTCCGCAGCGACGATGCAGGCGCTTGTGTACACCGGCCCCCGCGAGGCCACGAGCCTCCGGGAGCTCCGCGTCCCAGAGGCAGGCCCCGGCGAGGTGATCCTTCAGGTCGCTGCGTGCGGCGTCTGCGGCACTGACGTCCACGTCTGGCAGCACGGTATGGGCGCGAGCCGCGGCCCGGTGGTGCTCGGCCACGAGTACTCCGGCGTGGTCGCCGCGGTGGGCTCCGGGGTCACCAGCGTGCGCGTCGGCGATCGGGTGGTCTCCGAGACGGCCTCCTACGTCTGCGGCGAGTGCGTCTACTGCCGCAGCGGCAACTACAACGTCTGCCCCAACCGGCGCGGCTTCGGCTTCCAGGCGGACGGCGCCATGGCGAACTTCGTCCGCACCCGCCCCGGCATCCTCCACAAGGTCCCCGACAACCTGCCGATGGCCTTCGCCGCCCTCACCGAGCCAGGCTGCGTTGCCTACAACGCGATCGTCGAGAAGAGCCACCCGCGCCCCGGCGACCACGCCGTGGTGCTTGGCCCCGGCCCGATCGGCCTGATGAGCGTGGCGGTGCTGCGGCTGCTCGGGCCGGCCAGGCTGACGGTGGTGGGCCTGCGGCGCGACGGCATCCGACTCGAGCTCGCCAAGCGCATGGGCGCCGACGAGGTGATCGTGGCGGACGAGCAGGACGCCGTGGAGGCGGTGCTCAACGCGGGCGACGGCTTCGGCGCGCACCTGGTGGTGGACGCGGTGGGGGTCTCGGCCACGCTGCAGCAGAGCATCAGGATGGTCCGCCCGAACGGCCAGATCACGAAGATCGGCTGGGGCCGCGACCCGGTGGGCTTCAGCCTGGACCCGCTGATCGCCAAGGCCGCCACGCTGCAGGGCTCGTTCAGCCACCTCTACGGCACCTGGGAGCGCGTGCTGACGCTCCTCGGCACCGGCCAGATCGACGTCTCGCCGCTGGTGTCACCCTTCGCGCTGGCCGAGTGGCACCCGGCCTTCAGCGCCATGGAGGACCTCGAGGTCGCGAAGTCGGTCATCCTGCCGAACGGGCGCCAGATCGCGGAGATTTAGCTATGGGACTGCATATTGGGAGCAACCCGATCGGCCTGGCCGCCTACGGCCTGCCGTGGCGCTGTGGGTTCGCCGGCGCGGGGACGCCGCGGGCCTGCCCGGCGCCGCTCGGGGCCTACGGGCTGCTGGAGATGGCCGCCGAGCACGGCCTGTCGACTGTCGAGCTGCCGCTGCGGATGCTGCCGGACCTCGAGCCGGCCACGCTGGCGGCGTTCAAGGCCAGGGCCGATGGGCTCGGCGTGGCGATTGTGCCGGCCTCGGGGCTGGTGGACGAGGCCGAGCTGGGCGTGCTGATCCCTGCGGCCGCGGCCCTGGGGGCGCGCACGATGCGCGTGGTGCTGAGCGGGATCCTCGAGGGCGTCCGCGCCACTATCCCCGGCGGCTGGGAGGTGCACCTGGCCGAGCAGATCGCGCGGCTGAGGCGGCTGCGCCCGCTTGCCGAGGCGCACGATATCACGATCGCGCCCGAGAACCACCAGGACGCCACCAGCGACGACCTGCTGCGGGTGTGCGAGGAGGTGGGCGGCGAGCACATCGGCGTGACGCTGGACGCGGTGAACCCGCTGGCGGTGGGCGAGGAGCCGCTGGCCTTCGCGCGCAAGCTCGGCTCGCGCATCGTGGACGTGCACCTGAAGGACTACACGATCCACCCGACGCCGTCCGGCTACCTGCTGGCGCGCTGCGCGCTGGGCAAGGGCGTGCTGGACCTGCCGGGCCTGTTCGCGATCCTGGCGGAGCACGCGCCCGCGGCCACCTGCAACATCGAGCTGGCGGCGCTCTTCGGGCGGCACATCCGCCTGTACGAGGACGAGTGGTGGGCGGGGTTCCCGCCGCGCGACGTGCGCGAGGTGACGCCGGCGCTGCGGCTTGCGGCGCGCCACATGCGACCGGCGGACGAGGAGTGGCGCACGCCGTGGGAGCTTGAGGCCGGCGCGGACGCGATGGCGGCCTACGAGGAGGGGCAGGTGGTGGAGAGCGTGGTGTTCCTGCGGGGGCTTGCGTAGGTGCCCTCGGCGATGGCGGGCGCTCCGCCCCGTACCCCGGGCAAGGGAGGGTAGCCACACAGGTGGCGGTGACGGCGGGCGCTCCGCCCCGTACCCCGGGCAAGGGGGCCCGCCCCCTTGCATCCCCCGCCGGGGCTCGGCCGCCCCTGGACCCCGCACGGGGAGCACTGCCACCCCGATCTCGGTCGGCACGCTGAACGAGCTGATATCGACGATACCCTGAGATCAGGCGGCTCACTCGTGGCGTCACTGGGATGTCAGAAACGGCAGGGCACCAACTGCGGGGGTGGTCCGGAGGGGGCGCGCCGCCCCCTCCGGCGGGGGCGCGGGGGCGAGCCGCCCGCAGAAGCACGCACGCTGCATACGCGACGAGGGTTCGGGGCGGAGCCCCAAGGAGATAGACAATGCCCGATGTGTTTGACACCTTCCGCCTCGGCGGAAAGACCGCTCTGATCACCGGGGGCGCCGGGGGGCTCGGCGAGGTCTTCGCGCGCGCGCTGGCGCAGGCCGGCGCCGACGTAGCGATCGTCGGTAGGCGCGCCGAGGCCGCCCAGCAGCTCGCCGACGCCGTGGCCGCCGAGACCGGCCGTCGGGCGGTGGCGATCGCCGCCGACGTGACCGACGCCGAGCAGGTGCGCCGCATGGCCGATGAGGCTACGGCCGCTCTGGGAAAAGTAGATATCCTGGTCAACAGCGCCGGGACGAATCTGCGCAAGCCGGCGCTCGACTTCACCCCTGAGGAGTGGCAGCGCGTGCTCCAGGTCAACCTCACCGCGCCGTTCCTCTGCGCCCAGGCGCTCGCGCCGCAGATGCTCGAGCGCGGCTGGGGCCGCGTGATCAACATCAGCTCGATGCTCGGCCAGGTCGGCCTCGGCGAGCGCCCGCCCTACACCGCCGCCAAGGGTGGGCTCATCCAGCTCACCCGCACGCTGGCGCTCGAGTGGGCGCCCAAGGGCGTGACCGTCAACGCGCTCGCCCCGGGGCCGTTTATGACCGAGCTCAACCGCCCGCTTATGAATAACCCCGCCGCGTTCCAGTCGTTCGTGGACCGCATCCCGCTCGGCCGCTGGGGCGACCCGGGCGAGCTCGCCGGGCCGATCCTGTTCCTGGCCTCCGAGGCGTCCAGCTTCATGACCGGCGCGGTGCTCACAGTGGACGGCGGGTGGACGGCCCAGTAATGTCGATGTGACCGGTTCAAAGGAGAACAGCAATGCAGGCAGTCCGCGGCGTCATGCCGGAGCCCTACACGATCACTATCGAGACCTACGAGATCGGCGACCCTGGCCCGGGCCAGGTGCTGCTCGCCACCGAGGCCAGCGGCATCAGCGCCGGCACAGAGCTCGCCGTCTACACCGGCGTCCACCAGTGGCTGAAGGACCCCACCCGCACCTGGCCCAAGTTCCCGTTCACCCCCGGCTACAGCGCCGTCGGCCGCGTGATGAAGGTCGGCGCGGGTGTGACGCGCTTCAAGGAGGGCGACCGCGTGATCTGGCCCGGGCGCCACGAGAGCCACGCGCTGGTGAACGCCGAGGGCGACACGTCCGACATCTGGCCGATCGCCGAGCACGTCCCGGCCTCCTCCGCCGCGCTGCTCTCGCTCGCGCGCTTCCCGCTCTCGGCGCTGGTGCAGTCGCAGCGCATCCTCGGCCAGGCGGTGGCGGTCCTCGGCCTGGGCATGATCGGCCAGATCACCGCCCGCCTCTACAACGCCGCCGGCGCCTACCCGATCGTCGGCATCGATGCGGTCGCCGGCCGCCGCGCCTGGGCCCAGGGCACCTACGGCGTCCGCACAATCGACCCGGCCGCCGGGGACTCGCTGGAGCAGATCCGCGAGCTCCTCGGCGGGGCGCGGCCCGACGTGGTGGTGGACGCCACCGGCGTGCCGGCCGCCCTGGCCGATGCGCTGAAGCTGGTGTCGGACGGCGGCCAGGTGGTGCTGGTGGGCAGCCCGCGCGGCATCATGCAGCAGTTCGACACGTACTGGGACCTGCACGGCCGCTCGGTCACGGTCACGGGCGCGCACGGCTCCGCGATCGGCACCTCGCCGCGCGAGCGCTTCCCCTTCACCCGCTCGCGGGCGCTGCCGCTGCTGGTGCACCTGATGGAGAGCGGCAAGCTCCGCATCGATGACCTGGTGACCCACGTGGTGGACGGCCGCGAGCTGGACGCGATGTACCGCGGCCTGCTCAACCAGCGCGATGAGTTCCTGGGCGTGGCGCTCCAGTGGGAGGGCCTGGTGTCGTAGGCTTCGGCCGCGAGCTCTCCTCACAGGTCTCACAGAGCGCACCGGGGGGCGACTTCCGCCCTCGGTGCGCTCTGTGGCGTTATGACTCCCTGCAGCACCCGCCCGCGGTGATCGTCCTGCTCGCAAGTGCGCACCCGTATCGATTAGGGACGGCGCCCGTTTCTAGAGCAGTCCCATCTCGTGTCGTACCGGAAGGAGATCGCCGTGCTGCACCTGCGTACCCTTGTCATCACTCTTGTCCTCGTCTCGCTCGCGCTCGTTCCGCTGGGGAGCGCCGCGGCCGCCCAGGGGCAGGGCCAGCCGAAGGCCCGCCAGCCGAAGGCCCGTATCACCTGGACCGTCCCCAGCGCCCCCGCCCCCGGCCAACCCGCCCGGGTCGAGGTCGCCGTCACGCCGGGTCAGCCGGTGGCGCCGATCGAGGTGACGCTCACCAGCAGCACCGATGTGGCGAACGTGACGCTCGTCCCATCCGGCGGCCTCGCGCGGGTGGTGACGGTCGAGCCGTCGTCGATCGCGTCGCTCAAGGCCGGGCAATTAGTGACGGTGCGACTGACAGTGGCGATGCCCGCCGACGGGGCGCACAGCCAGGGCGGGGTGATCAAAGTGCGCGCCGGCAAGCGCTCGCTGCCCGCCTCGCTCAAAGTTCAGCTCACGGTCCCAGGCGCCCCAGACGACGACGCGGCCAGGCCGTAGCCCTCCTCCGGCTCAGCGTTCTGCGGGTACAATACAGCGGCGGACACCCCGAGGTGCCCGCCGCATTGGCGCGCAACGAAGAGCGCATAGAGCAAGGAGATGGACCGTGAGCCTGTCACGTCAGGTGTTCGGGACAGCCGCAGACGGCACCGCGATCGATCTGTTCACCCTCACCAACGCGCACGGCCTCGAGGCCCGCGTGATGACCTTCGGCGGCACGCTGGTGTCGCTCCGCGCCCCGGGCCGCGATGGCGCCCTGGGCGACGTCCTGCTCGGCTTCGATACGCTCGAGGGCTACCTCGCCGGGCACCCCTTCTTCGGCAGCCTCGTCGGCCGCTACGGCAACCGCATCGCCGCCGGCAGCTTCAGCCTGGGCGGAAACACCTACACGCTGGCGCGCAACAACGGCCAGAACCACCTCCACGGCGGCGCCGTCGGCTTCGATAAGGTCATCTGGCAGGCGCGCGAGCTGGCCACGGGCGACGAGCCGGCCCTCGAGCTGATCTACCTCAGCCGCGACGGTGAGGAGGGCTACCCCGGCAACCTCTCCGTCACCGTGGTCTACACGCTCACCGCGCAGAACGAGCTGCGGCTCGACTACACCGCCTCCACCGATCAGGAGACGGTCGTCAACCTCACCAACCACGCCTACTTCAACCTCGCCGGCGGCGGCGACATCTACGGCCACGAGCTCCAGATCCACGCCGACCGCTACCTGCCCACCGACGCGGGCCAGATCCCCACGGGTGAGCTGCGCCCGGTGGCCGGCACGGCGCTAGACTTCACCGGCCCGACGCCGATCGGCGCGCACATCCACGACGACGTCGAGGACCTGCGGGTCGCCAACGGCGGCTTCGACCACACCTGGGTGCTGGCGGATCACACCCGCCCGCTCACGCCCGCCGTGGTGCTCTACGAGCCGGGCAGCGGCCGCGTGATGGAGACACTCACCACCCAGCCGGGCGTGCAGTTCTACTCGGGCAATATGCTGGACGGCAGCCTCACCGGCAAGGGCGGCCAGGTGTACGCCAAGCACACCGGGCTCTGCCTGGAGACGCAGCACTTCCCGGACTCACCGAACCAGCCGGCCTTCCCGTCCACGGTGCTGAGGCCCGGCGAGACGTACCGCCAGACCACGGTTTACCGTTTCTCGACCCGCTAGAGCGGTGGTTGGGTTGCGCCACAGAGGGCACAGAGGACAGCGAGAGCGCGATCTCCGCGACCTCTGCGTCCTCTGTGGCTCTATGCACCACATGGTGGGAAGGGAGAAAGGGCGGTTCTCGGTCAGCCTCCGGCGGCTGTCACCTCGTCGTCCTCGCGCGGGGTGTAGGTGGCGCACTGCGCCATGCCGTCCACGAAGGCTACCTGGATCTCGCCCGGTAGTGTTTAGATCGCGCGTCTCCTCGTGCCCTGCCGTGCGTGTCCATCGCCGCGCCTGCGGTCAGGCCAGCGCGGGCGGCCGCCACCCGCCGAGGGCCGACTCGAGCGCCGCCGCCACCGCCAGCGCCACGTCCTCGCGCCAGGGCCTGGCCACCACCTGCACCGCGATCGGCAGCCCGTCCGGCGAGGTTCCCGCCCGCACGACCGCGCAGGGCCAGCCGGTGAGGCTGTAGGGCAGCGTGTACGGGATACCGCCCGCGTCCGTCCCGTGGGGCGTCGCGGGGCGCTCGGCCGCGGGGGTGAGGATCACGTCGTAGCCCGCCATGAAGCCCAGCATCGTTCGTCGGAAGCGGTCCCACTCGAACAGGTGGCGCTCGACCTCCTCGCTGCTGAGGTGCACCGGGCCGTCGGCCACCCACTCATCGGCCGACGCCGACTCCGGCCGCCGCCAGTAGCGCCGCGTCAGGTCGTAGGCCTCCTCGACTCTCGGCGGCAGCGCCTCGTCCACCCGCGCGCAGCGTCCGGCCAGCACACCCGCCGCCTCGCGGCAGGTCGCGGCCGTCTCCGCCGTCGGCTCGGCCTCCGCGTGGTGCGTGTACCACGCCACGCGCAGCGCGCCCAGGTCCACGCCGCGCCAGTCGCCCAGGGGCGCCGGGTGCGCGCTCGGGTCGAGCCCGTCCGGCCCCGCGATCACCGCCAGCGCCAGCGCCAGGTCCTCGACGAAGCGCGCCAGCGGCCCAATCACAGTGCGCGGGTCGTTCATGGCGCTGATGAACGGGAAGTGCCCGGTGAGCGGCACACGCCCGCTGGTCGGCTTGAGTCCGGCCACCCCGCAGGCGTGCGCCGGCTGCCGGATGCTGCCGCCCGAGTCCGAGCCGAGGCCCAGCGGCGAGCCGCCCGCCGCGATGATCGCCGCCTCGCCGCTGCTGCTGCCGGTGGGGCTGTACTCGAGGTGGTAGGGGTTGTTCGTGCGGCCGTAGACCTCGTTCTCGATCATGACGTTGGTCTTGCCGAGCACGATCGCCCCCGCCGCCCGCATCCGCGCGACCGCCGTGGCGTCGCTCGCGGGCACGCGGTCGCGGTGCTGCGGGTCGCCGCCGGTGCAGCGGAGGCCGGCCACATCGATCCAGTCTTTCACGGTGATCGGGACGCCGTGGAGCGGGCCATGCTGCCGGCCCTGCGCGAGCGCTGCGTCCGCCTCCCGGGCAGCGGCCAGCGCCTCGTCCGCCGCGAGCAGGACGACGGCGTTGAGCTGCGGGTTGACCCGTGCGATCTGCGCCAGATGCGCCCGGACGACCTCCTCGGACGACACCGCCCGCTCACGAATGCGCCGGGCGAGCTCCCCGGCCGACAGCGCGCACAGCTCGTGCATAGGTTCGCTCTCCTCGTTTCGAGCGCGGTTCGGCTCGGTTCGCCCGCGCCGAAGTAGTGTAGCATGATGGCGTGGGGGCACGGGCGAGGGACCTGCCCGTGATCGTGGTCGGTGAGCGTGACGGAGGAGAGCAATGCGGCTTCAGCTGTTCGCGGATCTGCACGACTTGACCGTCATCGGGGTGGCCGAGGTCTCCAGGGACCGCTTCTCCCGCTTCTATCTCGACGGGGTGCGGGTGCTCGTGGCGCTGCCGCATGGGCTGTTCACCGCCCTGCGCTGCGCCGACGGCCGGACGCGCTACGTGATGACGGCCGACTGGCAGGCCGCGGGGCGGCTCCCGGCCTCGGGGGAGCCGCCCCAGATGTGATCCACCCTACGACGTCTTCGGCAGCGACGCGATGACCTCGTGGGCGATCGCCTCGACTGGCTTCTGCGTGACGTCCACGACGCGGAAGTTGCCGCGGCGGTAGAGCCGGTCCGACCACTCCAGCTCCTCGCTCAGCTCCAGCGCGCCCACGTACTCGTCGCCGCCCATCTGGTGCCCGAACTGCTGCTGCCGCCAGGTGCGGTGCGCGATCAGCTCCTCGAGCCCGATCGTCAGCCCCACCACCCGCCGCCGGTCGATCTCGAACAGCTCCGGCGGCGGGCGCACGTCCTTGATCAGCGGCAGGTTCGCCACCTTCCAGCCCATCACCGCCAGGTAGATGCTGGTCGGCGTCTTGCCCACCCGCGATACCCCCAGCAGCACGAGGTCGGCGCGCCGCCACCCCTCGGGGTGCAGCCCGTCGTCGTGGGTGAGGGTGTAGTCGATCGCCGCGATCCGGTCGAGCTGTGACTGCTGCTGCTGGCGGTAGAGGTCGGGGACGCCGAGCGGCTCCTGCGCCGCCACGTCGCGGACGCGCCCGATCAGCGGCCCCATCAGGTCGATCTGCGTGATGCCGTACTCCATGCAGCGGTGGATGAGCGCGTCGCGCAGCAGCCCGGCGACCAGCGTGTGCACGATCGTCCCGCCGCTCCCTGCCGCCTGCGCCACTACCTCGTTGACCTGCTCGACGCGCCGCACGAACGGCACTGTCATGATGGGGACGTCCGCTACCGGGAACTGCGCCATGACGGTGTGGACGAGCTGCTCGCCGCAGTAGCCCACGCCGCCCGAGACGATATAGATCGGCGCCGCTGCCATGATCCACCTCGCTGCCGTGTTGTCCGACTCCTGGCCTGAGTATATGATCGGCGCGCGCCGCGGCAGGTGAGGGACTCGCAACCTCCGGTGGACGACCGTTCCGCCACGTGTCTGCGGGCAAAGCAGAGCAGGGCCGCCACCCGGCGACCCTGCTCTGCTGCCAGCGCTCAGCCCGCTACTGGATCACGATCGTGATCGTGCGCTTCTGGCGGTCCACCGTGACCATATCGCCGGGGGTCTCGACGAAGACTGGCTCCTGCGGTGTGCCGCGGCCGTCCAGCCGCGGCGTGCGGTCGATGCGGGTGTCCGAGCTGCCCGCGCCCTTGAACGGGCCGACCTGCGCGCTGCGGCCGTCGGCCTCGGCCAGCGGCTGGCCCGCGCCGAGCGGGAGGGCTGCCGACGAGGGGCGCCAGAAGGTGTAGCCCCAGCTCATCGACCAGCGGTAGCTCCAGCCCGACGCGGTGCCGTTGGCCTTGAGCAGGATGTTGCTGAGCCGGATGTCGTGCCCCGAGCGCGGCGCCATGATGCCGCCCGGGTTCGGCTGGTACTCGAAGCGGTCAATCTCGGCCGTCCAGTCGTCGTTGTGCGAGAGGACTGCGAGGCCGTTGAGGCGCACGGTGTTGATGCCGGGGTTGTAGATGCGCACCTGCATCCGCATGAAGCACTCGCGGCCGGCGCCGATGAACTCGGGCGTGGCGCGCACCTCGAACCAGATGCGGCTCGTGGCCTCGAGCGCGCGGCGGGCGTTGATGCGACCGAAGCCGAACTCCTCGTCGCGGCCGGCGGCGCCGAGCTCATCGGTGGTGGACTTGATGATCTCCTCCACCTCCCACGAGCGCAGGTCGGGGTCCACCGAGAGGATGAGCCCCATCAGGCCGCCGACGTGCGGGGTGGCCGATGAGGTGCCATTGAAGTTTGGGACGTAGTTGCCCGAGCCGTAGCCGGCCGAGCCGGTGATGTCGGTGGTGAAGATCTTGACGCCGGGGGCCACCACGTCCACCTCGGGGCCGTAGTTCGAGCCCCACCAGTTCTCGCCGTCCAGGCTGGTGCGGCTCTTGCGCTGGTCCCACTGGTTGCTCGCGCCCACCGCCAGCAGGCCCGGGATCGTGGGCGAGAGGTTGGCCGGGTAGCTGACGCCGCGGACGTCGCCGTTGCCGGTGGCGATGGCGATGGCGCACCCCTTGCCGCCGCGCCCGCTTGTCTGGGCGTACTGGAACGCGCTGGTGATGGCGCTGCTGGGCGCGCCGCCGCCCCACGAGTTGGAGAGCACGTCGGCGCCGCGGTTGACCGCCGTGCGGATCCCGTCGGCGATCATTGCGTCGGTAGTGTACCAGCCGCTCCTGACACCGCGGGCGATCCGCACCGGCATAATGAGGCAGCCGGGGGCCACCCCTGCGCCGCCCTTGCCGTTGTTGGCTTTGGCGGCGGCGATGCCCGCGCAGGCCGTACCGTGACCGTCGCCTGGCTGCGGCTCCTGGTTGTCGGTGCGGGTCACGGCGTCGTAGCCGGGCAGCTTATAGGCCAGGTCCTCGTGCGCCAGATTGCAGCCCTCGTCGATGATGGCGATGGTGATCGCGGGGCTGCCCATCGAGATGTCCCACGCCTCGGAGGCCTTGATCTTCACCAGTCCCCACTGTGAGCTGATGTTCGGGTCGGTCACGGTCGCCGCCGGGGCGGGCGAGACGGCGGGTGCAGCGGCAGCGCCCGGTGCCTCGCTGAGCTCGCGCACCAACGCGAGCCGCGGCATCAGGCGCAGGAAGTTCGGCTGGGCGTACGCCACCAGGTCGCTCTCGTGCAGCCGGTTGGCCGCCTCGATCGCATCCTGGCCCTGCTTCACCGCGAGCAGGTACGCGCCCGGCTCGGGATAGTCGCTCTGGCGGACCTCCACCCCGCTGCGCTCGAGCAGCGCGCGTCGGGCGCTGGCGGAGGCGCCCTCCTTGAACTTCACCACGATCTCGCCGACGTCGATCAGCCCTTCCTGCGCGGATGTGGCCGCCGGCTCGTAGACGGTCGGGCCGGCGCTCAGGCCCGGCTGCGCGTCAGCCATCGCCCGCACCGCGTCGGCGTCGCCGCTCAGCACCGCCGCCGGCGATACCTCGACGACGATAAGGTTGTACTCAGGCAGGTGCATCACCTGGGCCGGGCTGATCGTGGGCGGGAGCGACTGGCTCAGGATGGCAGGGCCGCTCTCGGTGGCGCCTTCGGTTGACTGGACGGCGACGTAGTGGCGCGACGGCTCTAGGAAAACCTTCTTGCCATCAGCGTAGTAGAACCGGGTCGTCTCGCTCTGGCTCTCACTTGACATCATCGCCTCCTTTGGCGTGCTGGTCGCCCTCGTTCTGCACAGCTCGTGTATCTAGAGAACGTGAGCCATCGTCTCTTTAGACATACGGCGAGGCTGGAGTCGAGGTGAGATGGGAGATCGACCCTGAGCGCGCGATTGTGGCCGTCGCCACCGCGCTGGAGAACGAGACGCGCGCCACGCTCTGAGCATTTGTGCGGTGGAAACCCAAAAAGCACCGACTACAAAGTTGCACTTTTCAGGGGCAACTTTCTAGCCGGTGCTTCTTGAGAAGGTTTGGCTCCCCGACGTGGATTCGAACCACGAACCTACTGATTAACAGTCAGCCGCTCTACCGTTGAGCTATCGGGGACCGCGTGACGGAACCCAGCGCATCGACAAGTAAGTTCCTGAAGCGTCGCAGATAGCGTGCATGTCAGACCATAAGAGAACAGCACCCTCCACACGTGGGGGTGCTGTTTCATTTTAGCCCATGTTCTTCCTTCAGGCAACACGATGAGCTGCGTCGCTCACCGTGGCGCTTCGGCTTGAGAGGAGAACATGGCCGCGTGATCCGCCGAGCTTACACGCCCTCGCCGGACCGGCGCCCCGAACGCCGCGTCGTAGTGAGCCTTCAGCCGAACCGGGAACTCGCGCACGTAGCGCTCGGTCGTCTTCACGTTGCGGTGTCCGAGCAGCTGGCCGACGAGCGATCGGTCAAGGCCAGCCTCGAGCGCACGCTTCGCGAAACCGTGGCGAAACCAGTGGACCGGACAGCCAGGCGGTAAGGCGATGCCCGCCTCATCCGCCACCCGCTTGATCATGCTCCGCACGGAGTCTGGTGACATCTTCCCGCCATCATTGCGGGTTGACGTCCCCCGGAAGAGCGGCCCAGCATCACGCGCTCCACGGCGCATCAGCACGTAGCGAATGAGGGCGAAGCCCCCCGGCGGCTGCCAGAAGACCGGGCGCCACTGGTTGCCCTTTCCCAGCACCTGTGCCTGACGCTCGCGCAGATTCACGTGGTTGTCTTCGAGGGCACAG
>JBDLTZ010000008.1:0-23532 GCA_039805565.1 Chloroflexota bacterium
AAGAGGTCCAGTTTATCGTCAAAGTGAATAAGATCCAGGAGCGCCTGCTGCCCGAGTGGGACGAGGTGCCGACGCTCGAGGAGTTCGAGGGCACGGTCGATGAGCTGCGCGAGAAGACGCGCGGTGAGCTCGTCGAGGCCGCGCGTGAGAACGCCGAGCGCAAGGTGATCGACACCTACATCGGCCAGCTCGTCGAGCAGTCCGAGTACGACCTCCCCGACGTCCTGATCGAGCAGGAGGCCGACCGGCTGCTGGAGCAGCAGGAGTACCAGCAGTTCGGCCGCTACGGCGTCACCGCCGAGCAGGTCTACAAGATCCAGAACCGCAACCGCGACGACATCGTCAAGACGCTGCTGCCCCAGGGCGAGGAGCGCCTGAAGATCAACCTCGCCATGCGCGAGGTGGTGCGGGCCGAGGGTCTGGAGATCGAGAACGCCGAGATCGACGCCGAGGTGGACCGGCTGGTCGAGCAGTACGAGGAGGCCCAGCGCGACCGCGCCCGGCTTATGCTCAGCAACGAGCTGCGCTCGAGTGTGGCAAGCAACGTGCTGGACAAGAAGCTGCGCGATCGGTTGATGGCAATCGCCACTGGCACGGCCACCCGTGCCGAGGAGGCTCCGTCCTCGAGTGAGGGCGAAGCCGAGCCCGCCGCGGTTGGCGCCGTCGCGGAGCAGGCCACTGTGGCCGACGATGGGGACGGCGAGGGCTCGTCCCGCGCGTAGAGACCCGCTAGGAATGGAGAGTACGATGAACTGGAGTTCGCCACCGTCGACTGAGTGGCTGTCCCGGCGACCCGAGGCGCTGATCCCGATGGTCGTCGAGAGCACGAACCGCGGCGAGCGTGCCTTCGATATCTACTCGCGTCTCCTTAAGGAGCGCATCATCCTTCTCGGCACGCCGGTCGAGGACCAGATCGCCAACCTGATCGTCGCGCAGCTGCTGTTCCTCGAGCACGAGGACCCCGAGCGCGATATCTGGCTCTACATCAACAGCCCCGGTGGCTCGATCACCGCTGGTCTGGCGATCTACGACACGATGCAGGTGATCCGGCCGCAGGTCGCTACGGTGTGCGTCGGCATGGCCGGCAGCATGGCCACGCCGATCCTGGCCGGCGGGGCCAAGGGCAAGCGCTACAGCCTGCCGCACTCCACCGTCCACATGCACCCGGCTGGAGGCGGCGCCCGCGGCTACGCCCCCGACGTGGAGATCATGGCCCGCGAGCTGCTTCGCATGCAGCAGATCATCCGCGAGCTCCTCTCCAAGGATACGGGCCAGCCGATCGAGCGCATCGCGCGCGACTTCGACCGCGACCTGTTCATGACGCCGGAGCAGGCCAAGGAGTACGGCATCATCGACGAGATCCTCAGCCGCGAGGATATGAGCGCTCTGGCCAGCGGACGATAGCCCAGCACCTTGAGCCTTGGGCCTTGAGCCTTGAGAGGGGAACCCTCCTGCTCAAGGCTCAAGGCTCAAGGCCCAAGACTCAACACTTTTCGGAGCAACTATGTCGCGCACACGGGGAAGCAACGCCGGCCGGGGCTCGTACCTATGCTCTTTCTGCGGCCGTGGTCAGGACGAGGTTCAGCGCCTCATCGCCGGCCCTGGCACCGTCTTTATCTGCGATGAGTGCGTCGCCCTGTGCAGTGCGATCATCGCCGAGGAGGGTGGCGCCCGCCCCGGACCCGCCCGCCGCACGCCCGCCACCGGCCCGGCCCGGCTCCCTGTGCCGCGCCGACTCCGCGAGTGGCTCGACCAGTACGTCATCGGGCAAGACCGCGCGAAGGTTGTGCTCTCGGTGGCGGTCTATAACCACTACAAGCGGCTCCGCGCCGGCCAGACGGTGGACGAGGTCGAGCTCGGCAAGAGCAATGTCCTGCTTGTCGGCCCCACGGGCAGCGGCAAGACACTGCTCGCGCAGACCCTCGCGCGCGTTCTCGATGTGCCCTTCGCGATCGCGGACGCTACCGCCCTCACCGAGGCCGGCTATGTCGGCGAGGATGTGGAGAACATCCTTCTGCGCCTCATCCAGGCCGCCGACGGCGATATCGAGCGTGCCCAGACAGGCATCATCTACATCGACGAGATCGACAAGATCGCCCGCAAGAGCGATAACCCCTCGATCACTCGCGATGTGTCCGGCGAGGGCGTGCAGCAGGCGCTGCTGAAGATCCTCGAGGGGTGCGTGGCGCACGTGCCGCCGATGCCCGGCCGCAAGCACCCGCAGCAGGAGTTCATCCCGTTCGACACCACCCACGTCCTGTTCATCTGCGGCGGGGCATTCGAGGGACTCGATAAGGTCATCGGGCAGCGGGTGGGCGCCAAGCGCACGATTGGCTTCGGCCAGGCCCCCGAGCAAGCCGACGACCCGGCCACGCTCCTCAGCCAGTGCGTCCCCGACGACCTGCTGAAGTACGGGTTTATCCCCGAGTTCATCGGGCGCCTCCCGGTGCTCGCGGCCCTCGAGCCGCTTGACCGTGCCGCCATGGTCCGCATCCTCACTGAGCCGCGCAACGCGATCGTCAAGCAGTACCAGAAGATGCTCGCGCTTGACCACGTAGAGCTCGAGGTCACCCCTGACGCCCTCGAGGCAATTGCCGAGCGTGCCCTTAAGGCGCGCACCGGGGCACGTGCCCTCCGCACGATCGTCGAGGAGATGCTGCTCGACGTGATGTTCGACATACCGTCCCAAGAGCACATCGGTCGCTGTATCGTCAACGCCGAGGTGGTGGAGAAGCGTGGTCACCCGATCATGGTCCCTCGGACCGGCGAGCGTGGTGAGTTCCGCCGCCGTATGGACGAGGCCGTCTAGCGGAATATGTCAAAAGCGTTATCCGCCAGCGTGGGGCAAGGGCTTTACGCTCGGCGGATTTTGCTTTATACTTCCACGGTACGTCGTAGACTGGTACTACCATGCGTGTTATTCGCCGAAACACAGACCGGGTGCCGGAAGAGGGTGCTGCGCCTCGCCGCATTCTGATCGCCGACGATGACCCGTCGATCGTCACGCTGATCCAGATCACGCTGAAGGACCCGCGCTACGAGCTCGTGGCCGTCAAGAACGGGCTCGAGGCGCTCAAGGCCTTCGAGGACGAGAAGTTCGACGTGGTGATCCTGGACGTGATGATGCCGTACGTCGATGGCTTCGAGGCGGCCCAGCGCATCCGCGAGCGCTCCGACGTGCCGATCGTCATGCTGACCTCGCGCGATGGCACCGACGATATCGTCCACGGCTTCGAGCTTGGCGCCGATGAGTACATCACCAAGCCATTCAAGACGGCCGAGCTAATCGCGCGCGTCGAGGCAATCCTGCGCCGCGTCGAGGGGTACAAGCACCGCGTCGCGCCGCCTGTGGTGCGCGTCGGCGAGCTGGAGATCGATGAGCCACGCCACCGAGTCACGGTGCGCGGCAAAGAGGTCAACCTCACGCCGATGGAGTTCGAACTGCTGTACTTCCTGGCAGCCAACGCCGGGCACGTCTTCGACCGCGAGACACTGTTCCGCGAGGTCTGGGGCTACGACTACGTCGGCGAGACGAACTTGGTGGACGTGTGCGTGCGCCGCCTGCGCGAGAAGGTCGAGGTCGAGCCGTCACGCCCCAAGACCATCCTCACGGTGCGCGGCGTGGGCTACAAGCTCGCCGAGCCCTCCTGACACCCTTAGACTAGCCACAGAGCACACAAGAAACAAGCGAACGCCCTGCCGGCCAAGTGATGGCGCCGGCAGGGCGTTCTGGCGTAGCTTCGTTTGTCTCTTTGAGCTCTGTGCCCTTTATGGCGAATGGCTACGGCAGGAGGGCCGCCGTCATTGCTCCGCCCTGCACGCTGAGCTCAACAACTGCTTGCCCGCCGGGGGGCACCTCGATTCCCGCGACCTGGAGCGGCGTCTCGTCGCTGATCTCGACGCTGTAGCTGCCGGCCGGCAGCTCGGCGGCGCTGTCGATCGGGCCGCTGAACAGCTCCTGCCCGTTCGTGTCGAGCACGCGGTAGTTGAGTGCCACGGCCTTCTGCAGCGCTGCCTCGAGCTGCGCGGCGTCGGCTGCGTCGAAGTAGCCGCCTGCCCCGCCCTCCGCGATCGCCTGTAGCCGCGCGCGCCAGTCCTGCTGCTCGATATTGAAGCCGATGACGCTCACGCGCACGTTCGGGAACTGCTCCCGAAGCTGCGTGGCGGCCGCAGCCGGGTCCCCCTCGCAGGTCTCATCGCCATCGCTCACCAGCACCACCAGCGTGTCCCCCTCGACGCCGGGGAGCGTCTCGGCGATCGTCTGGATCGACGCGGCCATGGGGGTTCGGCCGAACTCCACCGGTCGGATGGCATTGATCTGTTGAGTCAGCGCCTCACGGTTGAGCGGCGCGAGCGGCGCCACAAGCTCCATGTCGCTGCAGTCGCGCGCGCGCCGATGCCCGTAGGTGCGTAGCGCCACGTTGGTGCCGTCGGGCAGGCGCTGCACCAGCGCGCCGAGCGACTCGTGGGCGATGTCGATCTTCTGCCGGTCGCCGAGCGGCGCAAGCATGCTGCCGGAGGCGTCGAGGATAATCTCGATGTTCTTTACGGCGCGCGTCAGCGTCTGGCCCTCGGCCATGCGCACGAGCAACGTGCCGGGCTGCGGGTCCGGCGTGGGCTCCGCGGTCGGCTCGGCTGTGGGCGGAACCGGGGTAGCGGTGGGCGGAACCGGGGTAGCGGTGGGCGGAACCGGGGTCGGCGCCACTGCTACCGGCTCAGGCCGTGGCCAGAGGAGGAATGCCCCCGCGCCGCCGCCCACGAGCAGCAGCGCCACTACCGCCGCGATCAGCCGCACTGGCACTGTGCGCTGGCGTGGTGGTGGGGTTCCATCCGGCATCAACGAGCGCGAGAGGTCCAGCTTCAGCTGGGCCTCTGCGAGGAGCTTGCCCGCCTCCGGGTAGGACGCGTCCAAGCCCTGCAGCTCCGTGAACGCCGCGACGGCGTCGTCCCAACGGGCCTCACGGAACGCCTCGAGGCCTTTGAGATAGAGCCGCTCAGCGTCACTGTTACGATAGGTGCTCACAGCAGGTGCTCCGCGTTACTTGTTATAGCCGCATGCCCGGGACCTGGTGCCCGAACACCTGCGGCCCGAGTGAGATGTTGCTCTGCAGCAGGCGCTCGAGGAACCGCGGACGGATGCCGGTGGGCACGACCCGCCCGATAATCTGGCCGTCGCGCACGCCCTGGTGCTGGAAGACAAACAGGTCCGACATCGAGACCACGTCGTTCTCCATACCGGTGACCTCGCAGATCTGCGTGATGCGCCGCGAGCCATCCTTCATACGCTCGAGCTGGACGATCAGGTTCACCGCCGAGGCGACCTGCTCGCGGATGGCGCGCACCGGTAGATCCATGCCGGCCATCAGCACCATCGTCTCCATACGGCGTAGCGCGTCGCGCGGGGAGTTGGAGTGCAAGGTGGTCATCGAGCCGTCGTGGCCGGTGTTCATGGCCTGGAGCATGTCGAGCGCCTCGCCGGCGCGGCACTCCCCGACCACGATGCGGTCCGGGCGCATACGCAGCGAGTTGACCACCAGGTCCCGCATGCTGACCTCGCCGCGCCCCTCGATGTTGGCCGGGCGCGACTCGAGCGTGACGACGTGGCGCTGCATCAGCTGGAGCTCGGCGGCGTTCTCCACGGTGACGATGCGCTCGTCCTCGGGGATGAACGACGACAGGACGTTCAGCAGGGTGGTCTTGCCGGTGCCGGTTCCGCCTGAGACAATGACATTCAGCCGGCCCATGACGCAGGCGCGCAGGAACTCCATAATCTCGGGCGAGGCCGAGCCGCGCATCACCAAATCGTGGGCGGTGAGCGGCTTCTTGGAGAACTTTCGGATGGTGATCGTGCTACCGTTCAGGGCAAGCGGCGGGATGATCGCGTTGACGCGGCTGCCGTCGGGCAGGCGGGCGTCCACCATCGGCGTGCTCTCGTCACAGCGGCGCCCGAGCGGCGAGATGATC
Source organism: Chloroflexota bacterium (assembly GCA_039805565.1). Taxonomy (GTDB): domain Bacteria; phylum Chloroflexota; class Chloroflexia; order Chloroflexales; family Roseiflexaceae; genus CALJIC01. Next base: position 5,965 of record JBDLTZ010000008.1, read on the forward strand.
CGGTCGATGATCCGCCGCACGTGCTCCTCGTCGGCGAAGTGCAGGTCCGTCTCGTAGAGCCGGCCGGCGCGCTCGATGTAGATCTGGTGCGGCCCATTGACCATGATCTCGGTGACGCTCTCGTCGGCCAGCAGCTGCTCGAGCGGCCCGAGTCCCAGCAGCTCCGACTGCGCCTGGCGGATGAGGCGGTGACGCTCGCGGTCGGGCAGGACCCTGGCGGACTTCTCGAGCTGCTCGGTGACGAGCTGTCCAATGCGCCGGGCGTAGAACTCGGGGTCCTTCTTTGCCTTCGTGTCGGACTCGGAGACGAGCTGTTTCTGGACTTGCTCGATCAGTTCGCGGTCCTCGCGCGACACCATCGGCACCGCCACGGGCGCTGGGGCCGGCGCGGGCTCGGGCTGCTGCCACGCGGAGGCACGTGGGTCGGCCCCTCCGAACGGCTCTGGCTGAGGATCGTAGTCCTTGCTGCCCGGCCGGTTCACGCGCAGTCTAGGCATCGGTGTCTCCTTCGTCTTCATGCGGAGAGCAGCGAGCCAGAGAGCGGCGCCGCGCCGCTCCCATGGCTAAGCTCTCTGAAGTTACTGTGGGTAAGGGGGGCCGCAGGTCGATCAGGACTCGCCGCGCACCAGGCGCATCAGGCTACGGCGCTCACGCGCGGGGCGCTCGGGCTCGCGGGACTTGCTGGCCTTGCCGGGGTTCATCAGGGAGATGGTAGTTACGTCGTCGCCGGAGATGTAGGCCGCCAGCTTGAACAGGCTCTGGGCCACCCAGCTCTGCGGGTGCGACGCGACCACCGGGATGCCGCGGTTGACGCTGTGGGTCACGAACTGACCCTCGCTGGGGATGTTCGCTCCGACCGGGTGCTTGAGGTGCTTCTGGACATCCTGCAGCGCGATGCCATTGACGCTCGGGAAGCGGTTCAGCACCAGCGTCACGCGGCCGCGAACCAGCTCCTGCTGGTTCATATACTCGAGGAAGTACTTGGTGTTCTTGAGCGCCGGCACCTCGGGCGTGGTCACCACCAGCACCTCGTCGGCCATGCTGAGGAGCGTCTCGGTCACTTCGTCGAGGAAGGACCAGGTGTCGGCCACGACGTACATATTGCGCGCCAGGAGAGCCTCCAGGATGGCGCTGATCTGGGGCGCGCTCACCTCGCCGGCTACATCGGGGGTGTTGGGCGCAAGCAGCACCTGGATGCCCGAGGTGTGCGACTGGAGCACCGGCTGGAGCATCGCATCGTCGATATCGTCCACGTGCGCGAGCAGGTTTTGCAGTGTGTGGCGCGACCACATGTTCAGCTGCACGCCGACATCGCCGAACTGGAGGCCGAAGTCCGCCAGGACGACGCGGCCGCTGCTGAGCTGCCGAAGTGCGACGGCGAGGTTGGTAGCGATCGTGGTGGTGCCCACACCGCCCTTGGGTGAGGTGAGGACGATCAGCTTGCCGCGGCCGCGGGCCGAGGGCTGGGCCGGGTCTGGTACGAGCGCGCGCGTGCGGCGATCCTGCTCGGTGGCCAGCATCGAACGGATGCCCGCCATCAGGTCGCTGTGGCTCACAGGGCGGCTGACGACGTCGCGGGCGCCGGCGGCGACGAGCCGCCGCAGCGCTGCCACATCGGCCTGGGCTACTACGGCGATGCAGAGGGTCGATGGGACGCTGGTAAAGATCTGGCGGATGGCCGACTCAGTCTGCTCGAGATCTCGGTCGACGATCACGAGATCCGGACGATTCTGCTGCACCAGTGACACGCCGGCAGCGAGTGCACCGACACGGTCGACGCTCTCGACTTCGACCTCGCGTGCAAGCCGGTTGATCCACTCCTGGTCGAGCTGGTCCGGCGAGGTGATGACGACAACACGAATAGGTCTGGCTGTCACCGGTATCGTCCTTTCTGCGCGTGTGTTCGAGGGTGTGCGGCATTGCCCGCGGCAGAGGGTATAGTATTCATCTTACCGCGCCGGCTTCACAATGCCTTGTCGGGGCCGCGGGTGCTGTTGTCATTGATACTATATAGAACGCGATGGATATGGATTCGATACCAGGAGGAGCATAAAAAGTTGTTCATTATGCTCCGCCTTTATTCATATCATACGCATGATGATGATATGGGATGTCGGTTCGGTGGTGAACAGGCTGTCATATACCTGCCAGGTTTGCGGCCCGCTATCGTAGGCCCAGACAGATACATTGTCATTGTCAGAGTAGCCTTAGGCTACTACTATGGCGGCAGGGCCGTTTTGGCCGGCTACCCGCAGGCCTCTACGTAGGTCCACGTCGCACATCAGGCGCACCACTGATCTGGTCATCACTCGACGCGGGGATGGTGCCGCTGGACAGGAGCTGCTCCGCGCGGGCAGCCCCGACGCTGAAGATGGCGATCGGGGCCAGGAGCGGCGTGGGGATGAAGGGGGACGCCGCCGGCGCCTGCTCAGGCCGAGCCGGCGGCGTCGCGAGGGGTGTCAGCCGTCGATTGAGCCCCACGCCAGGTCGGCGGGGAGCGGGGCGGGGCGCTCGCAGCTGCTCTCCAGCTCCACGTGGCGCCCATCGCGCGAGGCGTCATGGAAGGCGTGCATGAGGTCGAGCACGTGGTAGGCGAGCTCGCCCGAGGCGCGCTGCGGGCGGCCCTCGCGCAGCGCGTGGGCCATGTCGGCCACGCCGAGGCCGCGGCTGTTGAAGGGGTAGCTGTGGCTCAGCGGCACGTCCGACCACTCACGCTCGCCGGCGCGGCGCAGGCGCACTGGCCCGCCGAAGGTGTTGGGGTCGGGCACCACGAGCGAGCCCTGGGTGCCGTAGATCTCGATCGGCGGCGGCGAGCTGGCGTGCACGTCGAAGCTGGTGACAAGCGTGGCCACTGGCCCGGCGGCGAAATCGATCACCCCGGCCACATGGGTCGGCACCTCGACGGCGATCGTCTGGCCGTGCTTGGGCTGGCTGGTGATAGTGCGCTCGGGGCGGGTGATGCGCGCCGAGCCGGTGACGCGCCGGGCGGGGCCGAGCAGCGCGACGAGCGCGGTAAGGTAGTAGGGCCCCATGTCGAACATCGGGCCGCCGCCGACCTGGTAGTAGAACTCGGGGCTGGGGTGCCAGCTCTCGTGGCCGGGGCAGAGCATGAAGGCCGAAGCGGCCACCGGCTCGCCGATCGCGCCCTCATCGATCAGCGCGCGGCACGTCTGGATCCCTGCGCCGAGGAAGGTGTCAGGCGCGCCGCCCACCATCAGGCCCTTGGCCCTGGCGAGCTGGAGCATGCGGCGGCCGTCCTCGCGGCTCACGGCCAGGGGCTTCTCGTTGTAGACGCTCTTGCCGGCCTCGAGCGCCTGGAGCGCCACCTCGGCGTGCGCGGCAGGGATCGTCAGGTTGATCACGATCTCGATCGACGGGTCGGCCAGGAGCTCGGCCACGGTGCAGGCCTTGGGGACGCCGTACTCCTCGGCGCGGGCGCGGGCGCGGTCCAGGTCGATGTCGGCCAGGGCGGCGATGTTCAGGATGTCGAGCTTGCGGCCGTTCTTCAGGTAGATGCCGCTGATGTTGCCGCAGCCGACGATGCCGACGTTGACGGGTTGGGGGGACATAGAACGGTTCCTTAGATCAGCACGGAAACGAAGCGGGACTACTCCTCGTCGATCGGCTGCCGCCCGGCGAAGCCTGCCTCGAGCGGGTGCCAGAACGCGACGCGCGGCTCGCCGTAGCGCCAGCAGAGGTAGACCTCGACGCCGTCGCGCAGGGCGCGGAAGTCCACCAGGCAGGTCGCGGGGTCCTTGAGCTCGACGCCGAGGGTCTGGATGGCGAAGAGCGCATTCTGCGCGAGCACGATGTCGGCGGCGGCGGCGGCGAGCAGCGGGCCGCCGAGGTCGTTGCGCGGGGCACGGTCAAGGATGGCGACGACGTCGGCCTGGCGAGCGCTCAGGCGCTTCCAGGCGCGCACCAGAGTCGCGGCGTGGGGGCGCAGGGTCGGGAGCAGGGCGTTGGCCTCATCGACGGTAAAGTAGCGCGTCATACGCGATCCTCCGGCGAGGGGCGCGGGGGGCCGCGCCACGGTATGGTCGCTGTCATTATAGCACTGCGCGCCGCCGCGGCCCGTTGCGGGGGCGGGTGTTGTTTGGTACTATGCCGCGCATGGCAGACGACACACACCTATCACACGACGCCATCGCGCTGGTGGGCCTGAGCGGCGCGGGTAAGTCCACTGTTGGGCGGCTGCTGGCTACGCTGCTCGGCTGGCGGCTGATGGACACCGACGCGCTGGTGGTGCGGGAGGCCGGGCGCGAGATACCGGCGATCTTTGCGGACGAGGGGGAGCCCGGCTTCCGCGAGCGGGAGACGGCGGCGCTGCGCACAGCGCTGGACGAGGCGCCCTGCGTGGTTGCCACCGGCGGCGGGATCGTGCTGCGCGCGGAGAACCGGGCGCTGCTGCGCGAGCGGGCGCTGGTGGTATGGCTGGACGCCCCGACTGAGGCCCTGGTGGCGCGGCTGCTGGCCCACGATGAGGCGCGGCCGCTGCTGGCAGGAGAGGACCCGGCGGGACGTCTGGAGGGGCTGCGCGCGGCGCGAGGGGCGCTGTATGGCGAGCTGGCGCACGTGGTGGTGGCTACCGCAGGACGCTCGCCCGAGGCCATCTGCGACGAGGTGCTGCGGGTGCTAAGAGAGGCAGGGGAGGTCCAGGGAGGGCAGGGCTCTGCCTGAAAACCTCTCCAGGCAACGAGTACTGGCGATGGTGCCGTATAAGGTAAAGAGGAGACGCGCATGCGGAAGCTGATAGATCTGGTGCGGCTGGCCATGCTGGCGGCGGTGATGACGGCGTGCGGTGGGCCGGCGGCGGCTGTGCCTACCCCGGCCCCCACGGCCACGCCCGTGCCGCCCACGGCCACGCCCGTGCCGCCCACGGCCACGCCCGCGCCGCCCACGGCCACGCCCGCGCCGGCGGCACAGGGCGGTGACGCGGCCGCGGCGATCACCGCGGGCCTCGAGCAGGTGAAGCAGGCCGATACCTACCGCGTGTCGATGGCGATGAGCGCCAGCGGCAATGCGGTGCAGGGGCAGGCGGCAGGTGGCAGCGGGCCGGTGCAGCTGATCGCCGTCGAGGGTGATGTGGCCGGCGAGGACTCGCGGCTGAGGCTGAGCGGGCTGTTCAGCGCCTTTATGGGCGCAGATCCCACCACTGGCCTGGAGATGATCAGCGTCGGCGGCACGAGCTATGTGCGCGGCCCTGCCCCGCTGCTTGGTGCGGCTGAGGCGGCCTGGTACGAGCTCCCGGCCGACGGCAGCAGCCCCGTGAGCTCCATCGAGCCCGGCCAGATCGTCGGCGGGCTCACCGGGAGCGATATGGACCTCTCGGGCTTCACGGCGGCGGGCGAGGAGGAGCTGGACGGCCAGCGCTGCCAGGTGTACGCCGGCGACAGGGAGGCCACGATGCGGGCCTTCGAGACGGTCGGCGAGCAGGGTCTGCCCGGGCCGCAGGGCTTCTCCGAGGTGGAGCGGGCTGAGCTGAAGTTCTGGGTCTGCGAGGACGGCTACTTCCACCAGCTCGTGCTCGATATGGAGGGGCTGCCAGAGGGCCAGACTGAGCCCGTGGCCTACACCATCGAGCTGCGGATGTACGACTTCGACGCTGACATCCGCGTCGAGGCCCCGGCCGACGCCCAGCCGCTTCAGGTCCCCGGCCTGGAGCTGCCGACGCCGACGCCGTAGGAGGTCCTTCCCTCGCCATCTTATACGATTACGATACTTGAGAGAAGCACAGGAACGCATATGGATCCACTGATGGTACGAACCCCCGGCGGCAGCTACGAGGTGGTTGTCGGGCCGGGGGTGCTGGCGCAGCTGCCGGAGCGGCTGGCGGGCCTCGGGCGGCGTGGCGCGCTGTGGCTGGTGAGTGATGCCGCCGTGCACCATGCCTTCGGTGAGCCGCTCGAGGCCCAGCTGCGCGCCGCGGGCCTCGCTGTGCGCAGCTACGCCGTGCCATCGGGGGAGTCCAGCAAGGACCTCGCCGTTGTCTCGCAGCTATACGACTGGCTGATCGGCGGGGGCGTCGAGCGGCGTGACACGGTGCTGGCGCTCGGCGGCGGCGTGGTCGGCGACCTGGCGGGCTTTGCGGCCGCCACCGTGCTGCGCGGCGTCGGCCTGGTGCAGCTCCCCACCACGCTGCTCGCGATGGTGGACAGCGCCGTGGGCGGCAAGACCGGCGTCAACCACCCGCTCGGGAAGAACTTGATCGGGGCCTTCCACCAGCCGCTGCTGACCCTGGCCGACACCGAGACCCTGGCGACGCTGCCGCCGCGCGAGCTGCGGAGCGGCTGGGCTGAGGTGATCAAGCACGCCGTGATCAGGGACGCTGGGCTGTTCGAGATGCTGGAGGCTGACGCACGACGGACGACAGACGACCGACAGCAGGCTGAGCCGTCAGTGCGCAGCGAGCGAGCTGCTCCGGCGGTCGGTGGGCGCTGGTCGGTCGTTGATGCGGCCCTCATCCGCCGCGCCGTCAAGGTCAAAGTGGACGTGGTCAATGTGGACGAGCGTGAGACGGGCGAGCGCATGCTGCTGAACTACGGCCACACCCTCGGCCACGCGGTCGAGGCTGCCGCCGGCTACGGCTCGCTGCTGCACGGCGAGGCGGTAGCGATCGGCATGCACCTCGAGGCGCGTCTGGCGCAGCTGCACGGCCTGGTGGATGCCGCGATGGTGGCACGGCAGCGGGCGCTGCTCGAGGCCTACGGGTTGCCGACGCGCGTGCCGGACGGGATGGATGATGAGGAGCTGTTGGCGCTCACGCTGCGCGACAAGAAGGTGCGCGCGGGCAAGGTGCGCTGGGCGCTTGCCACCGGAATAGGCTCCGCCGCTGTACGCGACGACGTGCCCGAGTCGCTGGTGCGGGAGGCGCTGCGCGGGGCGCGCTGAGGGGAGGCTGAGCCAGTATCACGGGCGGGGGTGGGGGGCTATCGCGATAGTGCGGCTCCCTCACCCCCGCTTTGCTGTCTGTCGATCATCGTGCGCCGCGGTAGCGCAGGTCCCACCAGCACCCGAGGCCCTTCAGCGACCCGGCCACGCGGACCACGACAGCCTTCTGGTTGCTCGCGCCGTACGTTTCATCTGGCGCAATCATAGGCGTTGTGGCTCTCCCGCGCATCGTGGGAACTGCGTAAGCGCGCTACGTATTCTCGTGACGTAGCAGAGGTCGGGATGGTGCGGCCCTCCCGCGAGAAACCCCACGCCGTAGGGGCGCGGCAGCGTCCCCACGGCGTAAACATATTAAAACGGTTTCTTCTGTTTTTATTGGACAATCAGTGCAGAATGGAGTATACTGACGCACAGCGAACGCACAGGAGCCTGTTATGACTGTGACGCCCTACGGGCCGGAGACTCAGGCGGGAAAGATCCTCACCTACCTCCAGCGCCACGGCGAGGCCACTGTGAGGGACCTCGAGGAGCTGCTCGGCATCAGCACCACAGCCGTACGCGAGCACCTGACGCACCTCGAGGTCAAGGACCTGCTGGCCACCAGGCTGGCGCGAAGCGGGCCGGGGCGGCCGCGGCTGGTTTACTTTCTGACAGCGCGGGCCCAGGAGCTCTTCCCGAAAGAGTACGATACGCTGGTGACATTGCTCATGCGCGAGATCGCCAGCCGCGAGGGGCCCGACCGGCTGCAGGTGCTGCTCGACGCAGTGGCGGCGCGGCTAGCCGAGGAGTACCGCGGCCAGATTGACGGTGGCGACATCGCGGCGCGGCTGGCCGCCCTGCGGGATGCCATGGAGGCGCGCGGCATCCCCGCCGAGGTTCAATCCTCGGGCGAGGGGTTCCAGGTCTTCGCCTGCCCCTACCTCGATGTGGCGCAGGAGCACGCCGCCGTCTGCACCATGGAGCGTCGTATGCTGGAGAGCCTGCTCGGCGAGGCCATCCAGCTCGAGGGCACCATCCGCGAAGGGCACCGTAGCTGCAGCTTCATGCTCGCGCGGCCATCCCAAGGTGCCGAGTAATACGTAGGTCTTGTAGATTTGCTCGGTGCGTGTGCGCCACTGCAGAGCGGTGGTGTGGTCAAGCTCCCAGAGAACAACAGCTCGGCCTTCTACTAAGGCTGTCTTTGTCGGAAAACATAACATCTGCGAAAAGTACAGGGGGAAGTGTTGAACAGCGAACTCGTCATCAAGGACCTGCACGTCAATATTGAGGAGAAGCAGATCCTCAAGGGCGTGAACTTGACGGTGAAGCCCGGGACCATTCACGCCATTATGGGTCCGAACGGCAGCGGCAAGAGCACCCTGGCCTACACGATCGCCGGCCACCCGGGCTACACGGTCACCAGCGGCGAGATCTGGTACAAGGGCCAGAACATCCTCGAGCTTGAGGCCGACGAGCGCGCCAAGCTCGGCCTGTTCCTCGCCTTTCAGTACCCGGTCTCCATCCCCGGCGTCACGGTGGCGAACTTCCTCCGCGCCGCGATCAACGCGCACCGCGCCGAGGAGGGCAAGGACCCGAAGGAGACCGCCATTCCGATGGCCCAGTTCCGCAAGGAGATCCGCGAGAAGATGAGCCACCTCGGGATCGACGAGGCCTTCGCCCGCCGCTACCTGAACGAGGGCTTCTCCGGCGGCGAGAAGAAGCGCGTCGAGATTCTCCAGATGGCGATGCTCAAGCCGACGATGGCCGTGATGGACGAGACCGACTCGGGCCTGGATATCGACGCCCTCAAGGTGGTGTCGCAGGGCGTCAACACGCTGGCCGAGGCCGACCCCGAGATGGGCGTGCTGGTGATCACCCACTACCAGCGCCTGCTCAACTACATCAAGCCGCAGTTCGTCTCCGTGGTGATGGACGGCCGTGTGGTGCGCGAGGGCGGCCCCGAGCTGGCGCTGGAGCTCGAGGAGAAGGGCTACGACTTCATCCGCGAGGAGGTCGCGAGCAAGTAGTATGAACTATCTCCCGACACTCTCTGAGCTGAGCGACACCCTGATCGCTGATGCCGCCCGCTCCGCCGGCGAGCCGTCCTGGCTCGTCGAGCAGCGCGCCGCCGCCTGGCGTCACTTCACGCAGGCCGAGCCGCCGCACTGGCGCCGCACCGATCTGACCAAGCTCAAGCCCGACGTGATCAGCGCCCCGCTCGGCGCCGGCCACACCGCCGTCCAGTGGGACGAGTCGCTGGCCGCCAAGGGCGTGGTCTTCACCACCCTGGCCGCCGCCGTCCGCGAGCACGAGGCGCTGGTCAAGCAGTACCTCGGCGCCGCCGTCGACCCGCTGGCGCACAAGTTCGCGGCGCTGCACACCGCGCTCTGGCAGGACGGCGTGTTCCTGTACGTCCCGAAGAACGTGGCCGTCGAGCTGCCGCTGCACGCGGTGATCACCCTGGCCGGCGCTGGCAGCGCGGCGATTGCCCATAACCTGATCGTGATCGACCGCGGCGCGAGCGTGACCTTCGTCGAGGAGTTCTCCTCCGCCGACGTGGACGGCCAGTCGCTGGCCCTGCCGGTCACTGAGCTGTTCGTGGGCGATGGCGCGTCGCTCAAGTATGTGACGATCCAGACCTGGGGCAGCGGCGTCTACCAGATCGGCGGCCAGCGCGCCCGCGTCGCGCGCGACGGCAACCTCGAGTGGGCGGCGGTGAACCTGGGCGGCGCGCTCCAGCACACCGAGGCCGAGACGGCCCTCGAGGGGGATGGCTCGCACGTGGACTGGGTGGCGGCCACCTTCGGCGGCGGCGAGCAGGCCTTGCTTACGGCCCCCTGGCTGCGCCACATCGGCGCCCGCACCGAGGGTCACATGGACTTCAAGACGGTCGTCAAGGATACGGCCTACGCCACCTTCGACGGCATGATCAAGATCGAGCACGACAGCAAGGCAACCGTCTCGCGCCTCGAGGAGCACGCGCTGCACCTGACGCCCAATGCTCGCAGCGACAGTATCCCCGGCCTGAAGATCGACACCAACGACGTGGCCCGCGCCGGGCACGCCTCGACCAGCGGTGAGGTGGATGAGGAGCAACTGTTCTACATGCGCTCCCGCGGCATCTCGCGTGCCGACGCGATCAACATCATCGTCATGGGCTTCTTCGAGCCGGTGCTGGACCGCATCCCGAACGAGAACCTGCGCGAGCGCGTCGGCGCCCTGATCGAAGCCAAGATCTAGGAAGTCTTGAGTCTTGAGTCTTGAGTCCCTGTGGCAGCACTCAAGACTCAAGACTCACAGCTCAAGACTCAAGACTATGATACCGACCTTCAACCTGTTCGACGTACTGGCGCTCCGCCGCGAGTTCCCGATCCTGCAGCAGCAGCAGAACGGCAACCCGCTGGCGTTCCTGGACAGCGCTGCCTCCTCGCAGAAGCCGCGCCGCGTGATCGACTGCCTCGAGGAGTACTACAAGCGCACCAACGCCAACGTCCACCGCGGCGTCTACCGGCTCAGTGAGGAGGCCACCTTCGCCTTCGAGCGCGCCCGCGGCAAGGTCGCGCGCTTCGTCGGCGCCGCTAGCCCGAAGGAGATCATCTTCACCCGCAACACCACCGAGGCGATCAACCTCGTGGCGCGCGCCTGGGGTGATGCCTTCCTGCGGCCGGGTGACCGCATCGTGCTCAGCACGATGGAGCACCACTCCAACCTCATCCCCTGGCAGATGCTGGCGCAGCGCACCGGAGCCGAGCTGGAGTTCCTCGGCGTGGACGGCGAGGGGCGCCTGGTGCTGGACGACCTGGAGGCGAAGCTGCGCGGCGTGCGCCTGGTGGCCCTCACCCAGCAGTCCAACGTGCTCGGGACGATCAACCCGGTGCGCGAGATCGCCCGCGCCGCCCACGACGCGGGGGCCCTGGTGCTGGTGGACGGCGCGCAGAGCGTGCCCCACATGCCGGTGGACGTGCAGGACCTCGGCGTGGACTTCCTGGCCTTCAGCGGGCACAAGATGTGCGGCCCCACCGGCATCGGCGTGCTGTGGGGCCGGCGCAAGGTGCTGGAGAGCATGCCGCCCTTCCTGGGGGGTGGGTCGATGATCAAGACTGTGACGCTGCGCGAGAGCACCTACGCTGATATCCCGGCGCGCTTCGAGGCCGGCACCCCGGCGATCGGCGAGGCGATCGCGCTCGGCGAGGCATGCGACTTCCTCGAGGGCGTGGGCATGGACAAGATCTTCGCCCACGAGCAGCACCTCCTCGGCTACGCGCTCGAGCGCCTGTCCGAGGTCGAGGGGCTGCGGATCTACGGCCCGCAGAGCGTCGCCCAGCGCGGCGGGGCGCTCAGCTTCACGCTCGAGGGGGTCCACCCGCACGATGTGGCCGCCATCCTGGACGCCGAGGGGGTGGCGGTGCGGGCCGGGCACCACTGCTGCCAGCCGCTGCACGCGCTGCTCGAGATCCAGGCTACCACCCGCGCGTCGTTCTACCTCTACAACATCCCCGAGGAGGTGGACCGGCTGGCCGCGGGCCTCGAGAAGGCCCGGAGGATGTTTGTATGAGTGACCTGTACCGCGAGCTGATCCTCGAGCACGCCAAGTACCCGCATAACGCCGGGACGCTCGAGAGCCCCGATGTCTCGCACGAGGAGCATAACCCGCTCTGCGGTGACCGCGTGCGGATCGACCTGCGCGTGGAGGACGGCGTCATCACCGACGTGAAGTTCAGCGGCCGTGGCTGCGCCATCAGCCAGGCCTCGGCGTCGCTTCTGACCGACGAGCTCAAGGGCATGTCGGTGGAGCGGGCGAAGCAGTTCCCTAAGGAGGAGTTGCTCGAGCTGATCGGCATCCCGCTCGAGAAGAACCCCGTACGTATCAAGTGCGCCCTGCTCTCACTCAAGACGCTGAAGGCGGGGCTGTACGGCGTGGGCCAGATGGACGAAGACGAGGATCTGTAGGGGCGAGCTGTTCGCCGGGCGAGCAGGTCCGCCCTGTGTCCGACAAGGCGGGCGCCCCGCCCGTACAGGAGAGAGAAAACAATGACTGTCACTGCACAGAATCTCGAGTTCGATTATTCCAAGTACGGCTTCCGCAACGAGGAGAACTACCTCTTCAAGGCTGCCAAAGGCCTGAACGAGCAGGTGGTGCGTGAGCTCTCCGGCATGAAGGGTGAGCCGGAGTGGATGCTCCGCCGCCGCCTCCAGGCGCTTGACATCTTCAACAAGAAGCCGGTGCCGCTCCAGGGCCTGTGGGCCAACCCGGAGCTGGCTGACCTCAACTACGACGACATCCACTACTTCGTGCGGGCCGGCGAGAAGCCCCAGACCGACTGGGACGCCGTGCCGCAGGAGATCAAGAACACCTTCGAGAAGCTGGGCATCCCTGAGGCCGAGCGCAAGTTCCTGGCCGGCGTCGGCGCCCAGTACGAGTCCGAGGTGGTCTACCACTCGCTGCGCGAGGAGTGGTCCAAGCAGGGCGTGATCTTCCTTGACACTGACACCGGCCTCAAGGAGTACCCGGAGATCTTCAAGAAGTACTTCGGGACGATCATCCCCTCGGCGGACAACAAGTACGCGGCGCTCAACACGGCGGTGTGGTCCGGCGGGTCGTTCGTGTACGTGCCGAAGGGCGTGCACGTTGATATCCCGCTCCAGGCCTACTTCCGCATCAACGCCGAGAACATGGGCCAGTTCGAGCGCACGCTGATCATCCTCGAGGAGGGCGCCTCGGCGCACTACATCGAGGGCTGCACCGCGCCGGCCTACAGCACCAACTCGCTGCACTCGGCCGTGGTGGAGATCATCTGCCAGAAGGGCTCGAAGTTCCGCTACACCACCATCCAGAACTGGGCCAACAACATCTACAACCTGGTCACCAAGCGCGCGGTGGCGTATGAGGAGGCCAGCATGGAGTGGGTGGATGGTAACATCGGCTCGCGCCTGACGATGAAGTACCCCTCGGTGTACCTGATGGGCCGCGGGGCGCGCGGCGAGGTGCTCTCGGTGGCCTACGCGGGGAAGGGCCAGCACCAGGACGCGGGCGCCAAGATGGTGCACGTCGCGCCGGACACGACCAGCCGCATCACGAACAAGTCGGTGTCGAAGGACGGCGGCAAGACCACCTACCGCGGGCTGGTGAAGGTCGCGCCCGGCGCCACTGGCGCCAAGATCAACGTCAACTGCGACGCGCTGATCCTGGACGAGCGCTCGGCCTCCGACACCATCCCCTACATCGAGATCGAGGAGGATAAGGTCACGATGGCCCACGAGGCCACTGTTGGCCGCATCGGTGAGGAGCAGCTCTTCTACCTGATGAGCCGCGTCCTCAAGGAGGCCGACGCGATGTCGATGATCGTGCTGGGCTTCATGGAGCCCTTCACCCGCGAGCTGCCGATGGAGTACGCCGTCGAGCTCAACCGCCTCATTCAGATGGAGATGGAAGGCTCGGTGGGCTAAGGATGAAGGCTGAAGGATGAACGCTGAAGCGCTGGGGCAGGTGGCGAAATGGTCCTGCTTCCAGTGATCGAGGCTTCATCCTTCAGCGTTCGGCCTTCAGTATTCGGCTTTCTACTGGCGTCGGTAGTACGTGGGTCATGCTACAATGAGTGCAGGACAGACGTACTCTCCCCTCTCGTAAAGGTGCGACGCCAATGGACCAGATAGTGCTGACCCCTGAGCTCGTGGTGAGCGCCGGCCGCCACATCCGCGATTCTATGCGGCACGCGCCGGGGATCGAGGCCGCCGCGCTCTGCGCGCTCAACGGCCAGTGCCTGTGGGCCAGCGACGCGGCCTTCGAGCGCGCCGCCCCCACTATCGCGCGCATCGGCATCATGTCGCTCAAGCTGTGGGTCAAGGTCCGCAGCGGCAAGCTCGACCGCCTTGGCCTGATCACGGATGAGGGCACGGTGGACATCGTGTTCGTGCCGCCGATCGCCTCGGTGCTCGTGGCGAGCGGCCGCGATATCACGAGCAGCTGGCTCGAGGACGAGCCCGCCGCCCTGCTGGCGTCGCTCGGCCTCCCGGCCAACAGCCTCGTCACCGCCGCGCGCACACCTGCCTGACGGCCTGTCTCCAGCAGACGCTCCACGAGACGCCGGCGGTTCACCCCGCGGCGTTTCGCCTTTTTACAGTCGGCGGGGTCTCGCCGAAGCGCCAGACATCCAGCTTCAGCCTTCAGATTTCTACACGAGGAGTTCTATGCCGGAGTTTGTTCGCGTGGCCGCCGCCGCCGAGGTCCCCGCCGACTCGATGCGCGCCTTCGCGCTCGGAGATCGCCGCGTGGCTGTCTACCACGTCGGCGGAAGCTGGTACGCCACCGACGATATCTGCTCGCATGATTACGCCCACCTCAGCGAGGGCTGGCTCGAGCCCGAGGACTGCACCGTCGAGTGCCCGCTCCACGGCTCGCGCTTCGATATCCGCACCGGTCAGGCGCTTACCCTGCCCGCCTTCCGCCCCGTGGCCGTCTACGAGGTCCGCGTCGAGGGCGATGACCTGCTGGTGGCGCTCACTTGACGCGCTGACCGAACCGGGAGTAAAATAGTCTACTATCTTACGTAGACTACTTCACAATAACGGAGGTGGCGTTATGACCGGCTACGCCCATCCCGAGGTGCTCGTCGAGACCGACTGGGTCGCCGACCACCTGAGCGACCCGAAGGTTCGCCTGGTGGAGAGCAACGAGGACATCCTGCTCTACGACCAGGGCCACATCCCCGGCGCGGTCAAGCTTGACTGGGTCGGCGACCTGAACGACCCCGTCGTGCGTGACTACCTGGACCGCGGGCGCTTCGAGCAGCTCCTGGCTGACAAGGGCATCTCGAACGACACGACCGTGGTCTTCTACGGCGACAAGAACAACTGGTGGGCCACCTACGCGCTCTGGGTCTTCAAGCTCTTCGGCCACAAGGACGCCCGCATCATGAACGGCGGCCGCGCCAAGTGGATCGCCGAGGGCCGTGAGCTCACCCGCGAGGTCCCGCAGCACGCGCGCGGCACCTACACCGCCCCCGAGCGCGATGACGCCACGATCCGCGCCTTCCGCGACGAGGTGCGGACGCACATCAAGCAGCAGGGGACGGCGCTGGTGGACGTCCGCAGCCCGCAGGAGTTCAGCGGCGAGCGCACCCATATGCCCGAGTACCCGCAGGAGGGTACGCTCCGCGGCGGGCACATCCCCACCGCCGCCAACATCCCCTGGGCCAAGGCCGTCAAGGAGGACAGTACCTTCAAGAGCCCCGAGGAGCTGCGCGCGCTCTACGAGAGCCAGGGCGTCACGCCGGACAAGGATGTGGTAACCTACTGCCGTATCGGCGAGCGCTCCAGCCACTCCTGGTTCGTGCTGACCTACCTGCTCGGCTACCCGAAGGTTCGCAACTACGACGGCAGCTGGACCGAGTGGGGCAACGGCGTTGGCCTGCCGATCGAGAAAGGCAGCTAGCACTCAGAGCTGAGGGCTGAGGGCTGAGCACGTAGCACTCAGCACTCAGCACTCACCACTGGAGGTATGTGTGGATCGCCAGGAAGCCATCGAGAACCTGCTCGACCACTACGAGCACCCGCGCAACAGCGGTCAGCTCGACCCGGTCGACGTCGTGATGCCGGGCGGCAATCCCGGCTGCGGCGACATCGTCACCATCTACCTGCGGGTCACGCCGGCCGGCGACGCCGTCGAGCGCCTGACGTTCGAGGGAAAAGGCTGCACCATCAGCCAGGCCGCCGCATCCATCCTGACCGAGCTGGTAGATGGCAAGCCGCTGTCCGAGGTGGACGAGATGGACTTCAATGACATGATTGACCTCCTCGGCCGCGAGGTGGTGAGCACCCGGCCGCGCTGCGCTACGCTCGCCCTGGGCACGCTCAAGTCGGCGATCCACAAGTACCGTGCTGACCGCGGCCGCGCCGAGGCGGGCGTGTAGCTGGCGCAAACGACGCCGCCAGCGCCACGCCCGCCTTCCCGCCGTAGCCTGCGCCCTACCGGCCGAACTGCCGACCGTTGCACCATCGGCGATCAGCCCGCCGCCCAGGCCCGCCCAACCACGCAGTGTGAGGAGTCAATGGCCGCTGGTGACGCCCAACCCGATCACCGCCGCTCGGTCGTCGAGCTCGTCGGCAACACGCCGCTCCTGCGCCTCGCGCGCGTGGACCCCGCGCTGCCGCCGGGCGTCGAGCTCTATGCCAAGGCCGAGTGGTACAACCCCGGCGGCTCGGTCAAGGACCGCCCGGCGCTCGCCATGATCCGCGACGGCGAGCACAGCGGCAGGCTCACGCGCGGCATGCGGATCGCTGACGCCACCAGCGGCAACACCGGCATCGCCTACGCCACCATCGGCGCGGCCCTGGGGTACCCGGTCACGCTCGCGCTGCCGGCCAACGCCAGCCCCGAGCGCCGCCGCATCCTCCGCACCCTTGGCGCTGAGCTGCTCCTCACCGACCCGCTCGAGGGCACCGATGGGGCCATCCGCGCCATCCGCGTACTGGTGGCTGAGCACCCCGGGCGCTACTTCTACCCCGACCAGTACAGCAACCCGGCCAATGTCCAGGCCCATGTTGAGACTACTGGCCCCGAGATCCTGGCGCAGACCGGCGGTCGTGTCACCCACTTCGTGGCCGCGCTTGGCACGAGCGGTACGCTGATGGGCGTCGGGCGCTTCCTGCGCGCTCAGCGCCCGGAGGCCCGCCTGATCGCCGTGCAGCCGGATGGCCCGTACCACGCGCTCGAGGGGGTCAAGCACATGGAGACCGCCGAGCTCGTGCCCGCGATCTACGACCCGCGGCTTGCCGATGAGATGGTGGAGGTCCGCAGCGAGGACGCCTTCGCCATGGCTCGGCGCCTGGCTCGCACCGAGGGGTTGATGGTCGGTATCTCGGCGGCCGCCAACGTGGCCGCTGCTCTGCGCGTGGCCCGCGGGCTGGAGCGCGGCGTGGTGGTCACCGTGCTGTGCGACGGCGCCGCCAAGTATCTGAGCGACCGCTTCTGGGACGAGGGACAGGTGAGCGGAGGCGAGGGGATCTAAAGCTGCGACAGGAAGTGTGTGGCCGCCACGCCTGTGGCACACCGCCGGCACAGCAGTCTGCGAGCGCGACAGCTGCGCCCATACACTAACGGTGGAACAATGATTGTAGTTCTCGATGACGTTCGACAGGCGATAGCCTCGCATGCCGAGCAGACCTACCCCAACGAGTGCGTGGGCCTGCTGATTGGGCGGTTCGAGGGCGGGCGCAAGATCGCCGAGGCGGCTCTCCCGGCGGCTAACACCTGGACGAGCGATGTGGCGCTCACCGACGCCGAGCAGGATCACTCGCAGCGTGATCGCTTCTACCTCGACCCGCGCGACTACCTGCGGGCGGATCGTGCGGCGCAGGCTCGCGGGCTAGACATCATCGGCTGCTACCACTCGCACCCGGACCACCCCGCAGTGCCCTCCGAGCGCGACCGCACCGGCGCGCAGGGGGTGGGCGCTGGCTCGCTGTTCTCGTTCCTCATCCAGAGCGTGCGGGACGGCCAGGCCGCTGAGCTGACCTCCTGGCTCCTCGCGGACGAGGGCCGGCGCTTCATCTCGGAGGAGCTCAAGTAGACGCCGCGGCCGCGCAGACAGCGATCGTCAGCGCGTCAAGACTCAACGCACAAGACTCAACACCCAACATTCAAGACGTTAAGACTCGAGAGGCTGAACAATGGCAATTACTGTGACGATCCCCACCGCG
>JBDLTZ010000009.1:0-8948 GCA_039805565.1 Chloroflexota bacterium
TGTCGGCCGCCTCAGCCGGCAGCGCTCCGCCTTACTCCAGCCGGGGCGGCCCGCGCCGCACGTGCGCGACGAGCTGCTCCGGCGCGACGCCGAACATCGTGTCCATCCACCAGGTCCCGCCCGCCTCGCGCCAGGGCAGCAGCTTCTCGCGCGCGGCGACCTCGTCCAGGCCCACCGTGCTCCCCTCCACAAGCACGTCGAATGGCGTCTCACGCGTGCGGTTGGCCCTGACGAAGCCCACCATCTCCGCCAGCAGCTCCGGCCGCAGGTCGGTGAATTGGCCGTCAGCGTCCATCACCGCGGGGATCAGCCCGTCGCACTTCAGGACGCGCCGCATCGACTTCATGCGCGGCCACACCCCCACCGTCCAGATCGGCAGGCGCGGCTGCTGCACCGAGGGCGGCGGGTAGTGCATGGTGTCCATCGCGCTGAGGCGCAGGGAGAAGTGCTTCCCGACGTAGTCCTCCTGCTTGGAGCGCAGCAGGATGTCAAGGATATCGATCCCCTCGTCCAGCATCTCGGCGCGCGTCCTCGCGTCGGTGGGGTAGTCTGGGAACGCCTGCCACCCCATCCAGGTCGCGCCCATGCCCACCCCGAGCACCGCGCGCCCGCCCGAGAGGTGGTCGAGCGTCGCCGCCTCGGAGGCCAGCTTCCACGGCCGCATCAGGGGCATGGGGGTGAGCATCGTGCCGAGGCGGATGCGGGTGGTGCGCACGGCGGCGGCGGCCAGCGCCAGCCACGGATCGATGCTCCAGATCGCCTCCCCGACGAAGAACCCGTCCCAGCCGGCGCGCTCGGCCTCGACCGCCATCTCGGCCGCCGCCGCCGCGTTGTTGAGCGGGATCACCAGGCCGATCTTCATAGCTGTCATAGCCCCTCCTCACCCGTACCGAATCGGTAGCCGACCATCAGTGCGCTGACGCGCACCGAAGCGCCCGGCACACATGCGGGGGGCGGGCGCACATCACGTACTGACAGTGGGGCGAGTGTAGCACGCACCCCGGCCGGCGGGCAGATCACCCCCGTCACACGGGGTGAGCGCCCGGCAACCGGGGCGTACAGCTGCCCGGGGAATACTCTGAAATCGTTTTGCGTTTCGATCTAGCGCTGCGCCTGGTGCTGGTACATGGCCACCAGCGCGGCGCCGATCGACTGCGACAGATCGCCGAGGGCCGCGGGGGCGATGGTGATCTTCCCGCGCTGCGGCGGCCAGAAGTAGAGCTCGGCCGTCTCGCGCACAATGCGCAGATAGCGCTCGCGGAAGGCGTCGCTGGTGGCGCCGGGGTCCATCAGGCCACCGCCGATCACGAAGTAGCTCGGGTCGAAGGTCATAGCCAGGTTCGCCACGTGCAGACCCATCGCGCGCGCCTGGAAGTCGAAGATCTCGACCGCCAGCGGGTCGCCCTGCTGGGCCAGGCCACGCAGCGCGAACGCCCGCTCGCGCATGCTCAGCGTGGAGTGCGCCAGCTCGTGGTCCGGATACTTCGGCAGCCGCTCCTCGAGCAGGTACGGCAGGCCGGAGAGCGTGGTGTAGACTTCGAAGCAGCCCCAGTCGCGGCCGCAGCCGCAGAGGTAGGGCTTGGTGCCGAGCATCTGGAGCGGGGCGGGCATGTGGCCGCCCTCCATCCCCGCGAGCCGGTCGCCGTCAAGCGGCAGGCCGTGCTGGTCCACGAAGGCCGCGCCGAGCCCCGAGCCGGGGGCCAGCATCACCACCGAGCCCGCGCCGCTGCCGCGCACGCGCTGTGCCTCGGCCACGCCGCCCATGTTGCCGTCGTTGCCGAACGCCAGCGGGATCGGCCGCCCGGCCCGCGCGGAGAGCGCCGCGGCGTAGGCGCCATGCAGGTCGAACCCGGCGAAGCTGGCCGGCAGGTTCGGCGACTTATCGAGCACGCCGTAGCGCTGGTACGGGCCGGGGATCGCCAGGCCCACCCCCTGCACCTGGTCCCAGCTCAGGCCGTTCTGCGCCAGGTACTCGGTGATCGACTCGACCCAGCCGCGCACCACGGCCTCGGGGCCGCCGCTCGAGCCGGTTGGGCGCTGCAGCAGCGTGGTAGAGATGGTGGTGCCGTCCTCCCAGACTCCGCCGACCTTGGATGTGGTGGCGCCTCCGTCGGTGCCGATGTAGATGTTTCGCATGATGTTTCCCCTCCGGGGAGGTTTGGAAGGGCTTCGCCCCTCAAGGAGAAAAAAGAATCTTCTCGGGGGCCTGTGGCCCCCGGAGCCCCTGCTGGAGCGCGTCGAGTTCGCCTGCCCTCGCTGGAGTGCGTCGGGTTCGCCTACGCCCCAGCTAGAAATCGTAGTCGATCCACCAGGCAGCCTCCTGCCCGGTGGCCACAGTCCGCTCGTAGAAAGGCTCCCAGGAGAAGGTGCGACCATTGCCCCAGATCGGGAAGAAGTCCGGCACGTAGCTGCACGTGGCAGACACGAGCCCCAGCAGCGGGTGGCGCTGGAGCACCACCAGGTTCGTCTGCGCGTCGTGGTCGAGCGCCTGGTAGTGTCCCTCGGCCCACGGCCACCCCTTCCGCGCCACAAAGCCGCTCTCGGCCAGCTCGTACCCCGCGTTCTCCGGCATCCGCGCGGCAATGTTGAGGCGGCAGAGATCGTCGGTCTCGGGCTGCGGGTAGAAAGGGTGCGGGAACCAGCGCAGCGGCACGAACAGCTCCCCGGTGTTCCGCAGCCACGCCGCCGAGCGCACCGTCCGCCCGCGCAGCCGCACGGTGCGCTCGAGCTCCAGCGCGTACCCGCCGTATGCGTGTGCGGTACGCATCCGGATCTCGCCATCCCCCTGCTGCACCTCCCACACGCAGGGCTCGAGGATCTGGTGCGCCTCGAGGTCGCACACCCCAATCCCGACAATCAGCGCCACGTGGCTCGCGCCGCCGGGGTCCCGCAGCGGGCTCTGGTTGAAAGCGTCCGGGATGCCCTGGCCGTCGAACCAGTTGAAGCTGTCGGGGTACGTGGGTCCGGAGAGCAGCGGGCCGCGGCGGCGGTCCTCCACCTGGAAGATGTAGCCACCGGTGCAGTAGCGCGTGCCGAACCGCTCCGAGTCGGCCACCGGGTCGAGCACAGACACGGTCAGCGCGTCGTTCGAGAGCTCATACATCGCTGGAGAGTCCTCTTCCTGTTAGTCGCCGCGGGCGGCGATCTGACGGTGGCCTTATTCTACTCCACGCCGGGCACGCGCACGCCGGCCTGGTCGGCCAGCACCTTGATCACCCCGGCGCCGCTGCGCTGCCCCTGCCCGGCCATCAGCGCCGCATCGTAGAGCGCGTGCGTCAGCTCGGTGACCGGCGCGGGCACCCCGAGCGTCGCGGCAGCCTCCAGCGCGTACGCCCCGTCCTTGTGGTGCAGCGTTAGCTCTCGCCCGGCCCCGAGGTCGGCTGCGCGCAGCTGGCCGTACATCTGGTCCAGCACCCGTGAGCCCCCATGCCCCCCGCTCACCGCCGCGTACACCGCGTCGAGGTCGGCGCCGGCCTTGAGCGCCAGCACAAAGGCCTCGGCGATCGCGCAGAACGAGGCCTCCATGAGGATCTGGTTCACCAGCTTGGCCACCAGCCCCATGCCGTTCCCGCCGATATAGGTGATCGTGGTGCCGAGGGCCGCCAGGACCGGCCGACAGCGCTCGAACGCTCCCTGGTCCCCGCCGACCATGATGCTCAGGGACGCCGTGCGCGCCCCACTCTCGCC
This sequence comes from Chloroflexota bacterium, assembly GCA_039805565.1. Classification (GTDB taxonomy): domain Bacteria; phylum Chloroflexota; class Chloroflexia; order Chloroflexales; family Roseiflexaceae; genus CALJIC01. The sequence goes on from JBDLTZ010000009.1 coordinate 3,688, forward strand.
GCCGCTCACAGGCGCGTCGAGCATGAGCGCGCCGCGCCCCGCCACCAGCGCCGCCAGCCGCTGGCTCGTGGCCAGCTTGCTGGTGCCCATGTCCAGCAGCACCTGGCCCGGCCGCAGATGCGCGATCACACCCTCGGGCCCCTCGGCCGCCGCCAGCAGCGCCTCGTCGCTTGGCAGCATGGTGATCACCACCCCCGCGCGCGCCACCGCTTCGGCCGCGGAGTCCGCCGCCTCGATCCCGTCCCCGGACAGCGCGGCGAGGTTGGCCGGGGCCACATCGTACGCCGCCACTGCAAACCCGGCGCGACGCAGGTTGCGCGCCATCGGCCCGCCCATGCGCCCCACCCCGATCACCGCCACAGCCTCGCCCGTCGGCAGGCTCGTCATGGTCACACCTCCTTGTGCTGCGTCGCGCGCTGCTCTGGCGATCCTACCGCTGCGAGCGGCAGGGTTTCGCGAGCTGCGCCCCAGCCCCCCGCATCGCGCTAGCGCGCCTGCTGACATGCTACCGGCCAATTGTACGGCACGCTGCCCTCAGCACTGCACTCTCAAGACCAAGACTCAAGACTCAAGACTCAAACCCTCATCAGCCCTGGCACGCATTGTGCTTCACTCGTCCGCAGAACCGATGACGATCGCGGCGGTCGTCACGGAGACGCTGGTAAGTGTCACAGGAGAGCACCACGCCGCCCCCAAAGCTCCCCACGGTCGCCCGAGAGGGCGGCCGTTTCCTCGTTGGCGGCGTGTGACAGATCGGCGCTCCGGCGGTATCCTTGCGGCTGTCACCAATCAGCAGGAGGGCAGCCATGACCGAGCCACACGCCATCAAGTTCGCCACCGACCTCGTCACCTTCTACGCTCCGTCGTTCTGGGGTGCATCAGGCGCGATGAGCAACCTCAATATCCTCGGTGGTGCTTGGGACCCGCTGCGCTTCTGGGAGCGCATCCTGGACGCCTCGAGCGACGCGGGCCTCGACGGCATCGAGATCACCTTCGCGCCCGGGAACTGGCTCAGCGCGCTCGAGGCCTACGGCACCGCCGAGGGCTTCTCGGCCGCCATGCGCGACCGCGGCCTGGAGCTGTGCAGCGGCTACCTCTCGACGCGCATCCCGCGCACCGACCGTCACGCCGACCTCGCCAACCCCGCAGACCACGACACGATGGTGGGCATGGCCGACGAGTACGCCGCCTTCCTCAAGACCTGCGGCTCGTCGATCATGGTGGCCTCGCTGCCGCTGCGCCACAGCCAGGATGCGCAGCCGCCGCTGTTCGTGGACCTGAAGCTGGCCGAGTCGATGGCCGGCGCGCTCAACCGGATGGGCGCCGCCGCCATGCGCCACGGCGTGCGGCTCGCGCTCCACCCCGAGGCCTTCAGCATGTTCCGCAACAGCCGTGACGTCGATCTGTTCATGCTGCTGACCGACCCGACCTACGTGTTCCTCTGCCCGGATACGGCGCAGTTCACGGTGGCCGGCTCCAATCCGATCGAGATCGTCAGCCGCCACCGTGACCGGCTGGTGCTCACTCACTGGAAGGACGCCACCGGCCCCGCCCCGGCCGATACACCGATCGACGAGGGTATCTACGACCGGCAGGTGCAGTGGTTCGCCGCGGTGGGCGCAGGCGTGGTGGACTGGCCGGCCTGGGCGCGCCTGCTGCGCGACCTGCGCTACCGCGGCTGGGCGGTCTTCGAGCTCGATGCGTCACCGGACCCGGTGGGCGATCTGCGGCGCATCATGGGCTACGTCCGCGGATCGCTGGCCCATATCTACAGCTAAGTCAATTAGTGGCACGACTTGTGCTTTATAGGTCAACAGCTGTGCCGTGAGGCACACATTGATACAAAGGAGCACGGACGTGATCAACCTGATTCTCTGGCTGCTGTTCGGGGCCCTGGTCGGCTGGCTGGCGAGCATTGTGATGGGGCGCGACGCCCAGCAGGGCGCGCTGATGAACATCATCGTCGGCATCATCGGCGCGTTCCTGGGCGGGTTCCTTCTGAGTGCGCTCACGGGCAACGGCATGGCTATCACGAACAACGTATTCGACCTCTCGTCGCTGCTGGTGGCCTTCGTCGGAGCCGTGGTGCTGCTGGCGATCGTCAACCTTGCCACCCGCGGCCGAGTCCGCTAGCCCACGGCCCTTCATGTAAGAGGCATCGAATATCAACGTCAGACCTACTGGGTGCAGAGAGGACTGGGGCAAACGCCCCGGTCCTCTCTGCACCCAGTAGGTCTGGCAACGATGTTCATCGAACACGGGCCTGGCGATACTAAGTGTTGCTCGGCAATGTCAATCAACGACGAGCAACACCAGATCCTCATCGAACACTGCGGCCGACCAGCGTTTCCGGTGCGTCCAGCGTGAACGACACGTTCTGCCGGTACACCGCCGCCACCTCATCCCCGGCAAAGTGCAGCGTGAGCGTCGGGCAGAACGGCGTCTCGTAGTAGCACAGCTCCGCGACATATGTGTCCGCGTTCCCCCAGGCCCCGCTCGCCGCCACCTTCAGCGCCCCGCGCTTGTCCAGCGTCGTCACGCCCAGGCGCCGCCCGCCGGCCCCGATCGCCAGATGGTGCTCGCCGCGCGCGTCGCGCACCGTCAGCGCCGCGCCGCCTTCGTCAAACACCACCGACAGCGCCTCTACACCCGCCTCGTTCGCGTCGAAGCGGTACACCCGCCCCGAGACGCGCGCCGCCGTCGGCGAGGACGCCGCCCCCTCCGCCAGAGGCATCGCCAGGCCGCCGAGCGTCTGCCGCAGCTCCGCCTCCGCCGCCGGGTCCTCCGGCAGCGGCCCATCGGCCATGGCCGGCAGAAGGTGCGCCCACACCAGGTTCAGCACCGCCTGCATGTCCTCCACGCCGCTGGTGATCGCCAGCACCGCATCCTGCTCCGGCATCACCACGCAGAACTGCCCGAACGCACCATCGCCGCGGTACGCCTCGTGCCGGCAGCGCCAGAACTGGTAGCCGTACCCCTGCGCCCAGTCGCTCTCCGGGCTGCTGCCGTTCGAGACCTGCTTCGCAGTCGCCTCGGCCACCCACGCAGCCGGGACCAGCTGCCGCCCCTGCCAGACCCCCTGCTGGAGGTACATCTGGCCGAAGCAGGCGATGTCCTCGGTGCGGATGCTCAGTCCCCAGCCGCCGATGCAGACGCCGCGCGGGCAGCGCTCCCAGGTGGCGCCCACAATCCCCAGCGGCGCCAGCAGCCGCGGCTCCAGGTACGCCAGCAGGCTCTGCCCCGTCAGACGCTCGATGATCGCCGCCAGCATGTAGGTGGCACCGCTGTTGTAGACGAAGTGCGTGCCGGGCGCGTGCTCCACCGGCTGCGCCAGGAACGCCCGCGCCCAGTTGCCGTCGGTCGCCGCCCACAGCGCCGGCGTCGTGTCGACGTCGTGCCCGGTGGCCATCGAGAGCAGGTCGCGCACCCGCATCGCCGCCAGGTGCTCGCCAACCTCGGCGGGGGCCTCCTCGGGGAAGAACGGTAGCACCCGGTCGTCCACCGTGAGCAGCCCGTCGGCCACGGCCAGGCCCACCGCTGTTGAAGCGAAGCTTTTGCTGAGCGAGAACAGCACGTGCGGCAGCTCAGGTGCGTAGGGCGCACGCCAGCCTTCGGCCACCACGCTGCCATGGCGCACGAGCATCAGGCTGTGGATGTGCGGCGTGTTGGCGCTCGCCGCCTCGACGAACGCGCGAATGGCGTTGGACGGGATGCCGTGCGCCTCGGGGGCGCTGCGCGGCAGCCGGGGTGTGGTGCTCATCGTGTCTCCTCCATCAGGTGAGAACGTGGCTGACAGGACTATACTACCACCCCGCCAGGAGACCGCCGCTCACCGTCAGCGCCTCGCCCGTCATGTAGCGCGAGTCCGGCCCCACCAGGAACGACACCGCCGCCGCCACCTCCTCCGGCTGCTCAACGCGCCCCAGCGGGATGCGCCCCACCCGCTCGGCGCGGATATCGGCCGGCGCCCGCCCCGTGATGCGCGCGAACTCGCGGTCCACCACGTCCTGCATCGGCGTGTCCACTACCCCCGGGCAGACCGCATTCACCCGCACGCCGTCGGCAGCGTGCGCCAGCGCCAGCGTCTTGGTCATGGCGATCACCGCGGCCTTGCTGACGTTGTAGATCGGGTGGTAGATCGTGCTCGCCAGCTTGCCGGCGATCGAGGCCATGTTCACGATTCGCCCGCTCCGCTGCGCCGCCATGTGCCGCAGCGCCAGCTGGCAGCAGAAGAACACCGCCTTGCTGTTGACGTTCATCAGCGTGTCCCAGTGCTCCTCCGTCACGTCAAGCGGCAGCGCCGCCCGCTGCGTCGCGGCATTGTTCACCAGCACGTCGAGCCGCCCCAGCCCCGTGGTCGCGGCGTCCAGCATGCGCTCCCGGTCCTCGGCGCGCGTCACGTCCGCCGCCACGGCCAGCGCGCGCCGCCCGAGCGCCCGCACCTCGACCGCCACGGCCTCGGCCTGCTCGCCGCGCATGTCAGCTGCCACGATGTCCATGCCGTCCTGCGCGAGCCGCAGCGCGATCGCTCGCCCGATCCCCTGCCCCGCGCCCGTGATGACCGCGACCTGGCCAGCGACTGGTCCTTCCACAGCAGTGCTCCTCTTCATTGATTCGGCCGCGCCATCCTACCACACCGCGCGGCGGTCCTCCAGGCGTTAACAGGCGAGAGCAGATACTCTATGTTCATCCCGAGCCGACCCAAGCGGAGAACAGCTGTAAGCGAAGAACAATCTCACCGCCCAAGGCCACATGCTATACTACGCTCGCATCCTCCCCCCGGCGTGTGGACAGGTGCCTGGAGGGAAGTGCCACGTCTGCTCCCCGTTGTGGTTGTGAGACCCGTAACCATCTAGCACCACAGCTGTTGTATGGGTAGCTGCACAGCAGCCGTGAGGGACAGGTGTGGATCGTGACAGATGCCGAGCTCGTTGAGCGCCTGAAATCCTACGATGACGACGCCTACCGCGAGGCCATCGCCCGCTACGGCGACGCGCTCTACCGCTACGTCTACAGTCTCACCGGCGACCACCACCTCGCCAGGGCCATCGTCGGCGAGACCTACCTGAAGATGCTCGAAGCGATCGAGGGGTACAGCTACTCCGGCGACCCGTTCAAGGCCTGGCTGTACCGCATCGCTCACAACCATGCGGTCAACGCGCTCAAGCGCGCCAACCGCATGGTTGCGGTAGAGGACCTGGAGCGGGTCGCGCAGCCGATCACCGACCCGGCGATCCGCGTCGTAGAGCAGCTCGCGGCGG
>JBDLTZ010000010.1:0-18191 GCA_039805565.1 Chloroflexota bacterium
GCCATCATTGGCACCGAGAGGGCGGCGGCGACCCCGGCCGCGGCGAACTGCGCGGGGCAGCCCTGATCGACCACACGTTCCACGCCAGGGGGCGGCGGGAAGATCTGCGGCCGCGCCGTGCGGATGGCGGCGAGCGGGCTCACCGGCGGGGCGACATCGAGGGTGAACAGGCGCATCACCGGGTCGATCGCCGCCGAGGAGAGCCCCTCACGGAACGCGCTCGCAATGCGGCGGGCCGGCTCATCGCCCTGGATCAAGTCCACGGCGCACCAGTCCGCCCCGCTGGACACGAGCAGCCGCGCGAGGTCGTTGAGCACCGCCGGGGCATCGAGCGCCGAGGAGAGCAGGCGGCTCGCCTCGGCCAGAAAGCGCAGGCGGTCCACGCTGGCCCGCAGTGCCCGCTCGGCCTGACGCGCCTGCTCCTCGGCGCGATAGACGCGCACCGCATTCCGCACGCTCTGGGCCAGCCGATCGAACGAGGGTGTGCCCTTCGTCAGGTAGTCAGCGGCGCCGGCCTTCATCAGCGCCACGACGAGCTCCTCGTCGCCGTGGCCCGTGAGCGCGATGACCGGCGTGGTGATGCCGCGGGCGCGCATCGCGTTGATGACGGAGAGGCCATCGCTGTCGGGAAGCTGGTAGTCAAGGAGCACGCAGTCGATGCCGCCGCGGACGAGAATATCGAGGGCTGAGGCGCTGTCCTCAGCCTCCTCCAAGCGCATCATCATCCCCGCGGCCTGGAGCGTCCGGCGAACTGCCGTGCGATCGATCACATCGTCGTCCACGACAAGCAGGGTCAGAAGTTCTTCCATGTGTCTCTGCTACGGTAGCTCGTTGATGGCCCAATACTTGTTGAGCGTCGCCATTGCCTCCACGAAGGCGGTGAACGTGACCGGCTTCAGGATGTAGCCGGCGACGTTGAGGTTGTAGGCCTCAACCTTGTCACGGTCGTCGTCCGATGTCGTCAGGACTACCACCGTGATGGAGCGGAGCTCGGGGTCCTCGCGCAGTGCGCGGAGGAACTCCAGACCGTTCATACGCGGCATGTTGAGGTCGAGCAAGATCAGCCGGCGGTGTGCCGGGATCTGCTCGCCGCCAGAGCCACGCAGCATGTGGAGCGCCTCGATGCCGTCGCCGGCGACGTACAGCGGGTTGACGATGTTGTTCTTCTTGAAGGCGCGCTGGACGTTCATGACGTCAACCTCGTCGTCATCGACCAGCAGGATGTGCAAGAGCTTGGAGTCCATGACCTCTGCGCTTTCTCAGTCTGTGGCATGGGCGGTAGGCAACCTGCTTTCTGCAAGAAACGTGCCGAAGTTGCGCCCGGCGCGATGGGGTAGAATACGCCGGTGGCGGAGGAGAGCGACAGCGAGGAGCGGGGATGAACCCAACACGCGCGCGGATTGTGACAGCCGGGCTGATGCTGACGCTGTTCCTGGTATCGATGGAGTCAACGGTTGTCAGCACCGGGATGCCGACGATCGTCAGCCAGCTCGGCGGGCTGGACGCCTACAGCTGGGTGTTCACCGCCTTCATGCTGGCGTCGACGACGACCGTCCCGCTGTACGGGAAGCTGTCGGACCTGTACGGGCGCCGGCCGGTGTACGCCACCGCGATGGCGATCTTCCTGGTGGGGTCGGTCCTGTGCGGCCTGGCCACGAGTATGACCCAGCTGATCATCTTCCGCGCGGTGCAGGGTCTGGGGGCGGGCGGCCTGCTCCCGCTGGTGTTCATCATCATCGGCGACCTGTTCAGCCTGGAGGAGCGCGCTCGCATCCAGGGGCTGTTCTCGGGGGTGTGGGGGGTCTCGTCGCTGGCGGGCCCGCTGCTGGGCGGCTTCATCGTGGACCGGGTGGACTGGCAGTGGATCTTCCTGATCAACATCTTCCCGGCGCCGCTGGCGGCGGCGCTGGTCTGGTGGGCGTGGGTGGACCGGCCGCGCCCGGTGGGGCCGCGACCGGCGGTGGACTACCTGGGCGCCGCGCTGCTCACGGCCGGCGCGGTGGCGCTGCTGATGGGCCTCTCGGACCTGGCGGCTCCGTGGGCGTGGGGCACGCTCGGCCTGGCCGCCGCGCTGCTCGCGGCGCTGGCGTGGGTCGAGTTGCGCGCGCCGGACCCGGTGCTGCCGCTGGGGCTGTTCCGCGAGCGCATGTTCGCGGTGGCGTGCGCCCACGGTGTGCTGGCAGGATGCGCGATGTTCGGCAGCACGGCGTTCGTGCCGCTGTTCGTGCAGGGGGTGCTCGGCACTACCGCCACCGAGGCCGGCGCGGCGCTGACGCCGATGCTGCTGGCCTGGGTCTTCGCCAGCATCATTGGCACGCGGTTACTGCTGCGAGTCGGCTACCGCTCGCTGTCGCTGGCGGGCATGGTCTCGCTCACGGCCGGGGCGCTGATGCTGACTCAGGTCAGCGCGCAGACCGGGCGCGTGCCGCTGATGTTCTACCTGGGGCTGATGGGCCTCGGCATGGGGCTCTCGATCCCCGCCTTCCTGATCGCCGTCCAGAGCACGGTGGAGCGCCGCAAGCTCGGCACCGCCACCTCGACGCTCCAGTTCAGCCGCAGCATCGGCGGCGCGCTCGGCATCGGCATCATGGGGGCGGTGCTCACGGCGGGGCTCGCGGCGAGCCTGGCGTCGGCTGGGGTGGACCCCGCTACGGTGTCGGTCAACGGTATGCTGGACCAGGGGGGCGGGCAGGCGGTGGACGAGACGCTGCGCGCGGCGCTGAGTGCCGGCACGCGCGGGGTCTTCGTGGTGGCGTTTGTCGCGGCGGCGCTGGGCCTGGTGGTTACGGCGCTGGCGCCGCGCGGCACGATCGGCGACCTGGCGGCGCGGCGCGAGCAGGATGCGACACCGCAGCCCGGAGCGGTGGGCGAGTGAACAGAGGGCAGAGCAGAGTATTATGACGAGTGAGATGACACACCGCTTCAACCAGCTCGGGCAGCCGATCGGGCCGGCGCTGATCAGCTGGACTCCGCCGCCCCGCCCGCCGCGTGAGGCAATGGAGGGGCGCACCTGCCGCATCGAGCCGCTCGACATGGCGCGCCACGCGGCCGACCTCCACACGGCCAACGCGCTCGATGCCGACGGCCGCATGTGGACCTACCTTCCGGCGGGGCCGTTCGCGAACCCCGAGGAGCACCGCGCCTGGTATGAGCCGCGCGCGGCGGGCGAGGACCCGCTGTTCTACGCGATCGTAGACGGCGCGACCGGGCGAGCTGTGGGGGTCGCGAGCTACCTGCGGATCGACCCGGCGGCCGGCTCGATCGAGGTTGGCCACCTGGCGTTCTCGCCGCTGCTCCAGCGCACCCGCGCCGCCACCGAGGCCATGTTTCTGATGATGCGACGCGCCTTCGGGCTCGGCTATCGGCGCTACGAGTGGAAGTGCGACGCGCTCAACGCCCCCTCACGGGCCGCGGCGCAGCGCCTCGGGCTCTCGTTCGAGGGAGTGTTCCGCCAGGCGACAGTCTACAAGGGGCGCAGCCGCGACACGGCCTGGTACGCGGCGATCGACGGCGAGTGGCCGGCGCTCGAGGCGGCCTTCGAGCGCTGGCTCGACCCGGCCAACTTCGACATGCAGGGGCGGCAGCGCGTCCGGCTGTCCGAACTCACGGCGCCGATCCTGGTGCGGCAGGGCTAAGCAGAGGACCGGCCGCGGCGCTCAGTCGTAGCCGAGCTGCTTTCCTTCGTCCCTCTCCCGGCCTTGGGAGAGGGACGGCTGTCACCCGCTGACCCCTCTCTCCGCCCCCTTGAGCGCGGAAGCTATGCCGATCACGCCCCGCCCACCAGATCCTCCCAGAAGGCCAGGCCGCGCTCGATGCCCTCCGACGTCACCGGCTGCGAGTCATTCCACATGACCGTCACCTCGCCGTCCCACAGCTCACCGCCCGGCCCGAGCGACGCGGCGCATGCCTTCTCGTACAGCGCGAACTTCGCGTCCAGGTTGGGCTCGCGCAGCAGCGCCTGGAGCAGCGCAAGGAACGCCGGGTCGTGCTCCTGCAGGTGGCGCACCGCGGCCTTGTCACCCTCCCAGCGCAGGCCCCGCACGAAGAAGTAGCCCAGCGTGACATTCATCACGCCGTACATCGAGATGCGCAGCTCGGCTGCCTGGCGGTGGACAGGGTCGCTGGAGGCCATGAGACGGCGGGTGTGCAGCAGGTTGTAGCTCAGCCCGATCCACGCGCCGTAAGCGTCGGACTCGCCCACCGGCCGCACCCACGCGCCGCCGCGCACCTTCTCCTGCGCCTGCCGCAGCGCGCCGCGCCGGTCGAAGACCACCGCGCCGTCGATCAGCCAGCGCGCCATGCGCCCCACCCAGGCGTTGCCGTCGAGCGGCTCAGCCGCCGCGATGATCTCGCCAACCTGCGCGGCGGTGACGAACAGCACGTCGGTGAGGCGGTGGTCGATGTACGTGATGCCCACGCCGAGCGGCACCGGCATCTCGGAGAGCACCACCACGACGTCGTAGTCGCTGACGGGGGTGAGCGTGGCGCGCCCGGTGGAGCCGATAGTGAGCAGGCCGTCGACGGCCGGATGGCGGCTGAGGCGCTCCAGCGTCTCCTCGAGCGTGAGGTGGGCGGTGCTGGCGTGCGGGAGGGGGAACATCGCGGCTCCTTCCTTGGCATGGGTGGGCAGCGCGAGTGTACCACGGGTCGCTCGGTCCGAGGACCGATTGACGGCCCTGTGGAAGCGTGTTACCCTGCGCGCACAGTACTTCAGTAAAGGAGCAAGCGCATGACAGCACAGGCCACAACTCTGATGGGCGTCCGCACGCAGCGAGCGGCGGCGGTGCGCCTCTTCTAAGTGCGCCTGTTGCACAGTCAGCAGGCTCTGCCGTAGCCAGCGGCGCGCGTGCGCCGGTCCGTGTTGGTCACGTGTGGTGCGCCTCAGCGCGCCCGTGATCGCCTGGATCTGCGTCTCGCTCGTCCGCGGCGTGGCCGAGCCGTAAGCTCAAAAGCGATCTGAGAGCCGCAGGCGCACGCGCCCTGTAGCCCTCGAACGATATCGGTCGCAGGCGCACAGGTGCCCCGCGGCCATCGAATGACACCGGCCGCAGGCGCACGCTCGCACTGCGGCCGCGCTGTTTCCGCCGGCCGCACGGGTTCACCCCTGCGGCCGGTGCACGCGCCGGCTGTGGGGATCGTACGCCCCGCCGCCGGCGCGTTTGTGTGCCCGGATGCGTGCGGGGAGCATTTACCCCTCTCCCGTGGCAGGGAGAGCGGAGGCAGCAGAGGAGCGCGGGGAGGAAGCCTCCCCGCACGACATATCTCTCCCACCTCCGGTGGGACACCAAAGGAAATATGAAGAAGCAGAGCTACGAGAGCAACGCCGACGTCCAGCGCTGGCTGCGCCGCCAGGCCGGCGAGCACGACAGCGGGGACGCCCAGTTCGACCCGACGTTCCTGGCCGGCCGGCGCGACAGCGACTGGATCCTGTCGTCGCTGCGCGTGTTCCACCAGCAGAAGCTGATCACCGACGTGATCGGCCAGGCCAGCAGCGGCAAGGAGGCCACCGTCTACTGCTGCGTCGCCCACCCGGACACCGGCGCCGAGCTGCTGGCGGCCAAAGTCTACCGGCCGCGCATGTTCCGCAGCCTGCGGAACGACGCGATCTACCGTGACAGCCGCGCCCAGCTCGACGAGCAGGGCCACGCCGGGAACGACCGCCGCCGCCGGCGAGCCGCCACCAGCGATAGCCAGCGCGGCCGCGAGCTCCAGGTGGCCTCCTGGATCACGCACGAGTACCAGGTGCAGCGCGAGCTGCACACCGCCGGGGCAGCCGTGCCGCGCGTCTGGTCGCAGATCGGCAACGCCATCCTGATGGACTGGGTGGGCGACGAGGACGGGCCGGCGCCGCGGCTGAGCGACGTGGACCTGGAGCAGGACGAGGCCCGGCCGCTGTTCGACAAGCTGATCGGCAGCATCGAGCTGTTCCTGACGCACCACCGCATCCACGGCGACCTGTCGGCCTACAACATTCTGTACGACGGCGACGTGACGGTGATCGACTTCGCGCAGGCGGTGGACCCGCGCCACAACCCCGAGGTCTACACGCTGCTCGCGCGCGACGTGGACCGCGTCTGCCGGTTCTTCGCGCCCTACGGGGTGCAGGCCGATGCAGACGCGATCGCCGCCGATATCTGGACGCGCTACCTGCTCGGCGAGGCCGGGCACAAGGAGTGATATGCAGCTTTCGTTCAGCCAGTACGGTTCGCTGCTCGGCGCCTACACGCGCCCGCAGCGCGGCAGGGTCACGCTGCTCGCCACACTGCTGCTCGCCAGTATCGCGCTGCAGCTCGCGGCCCCGCAGGTGATCCGCGGCTTCATCGACGCCACGCAGACCGGCGAGCCACTCGCCGTGTTGCTCGGGGCGGCGGTGCTCTTCATCCTGCTGTCTGCCGCCCAGCGCGCCGCCGCCCTCGGGGCGCTGTACGTGGGCGAGCGGGTGGGCTGGCGCGCCACAAACGCGCTGCGCGCCGACCTGACCCGCCACCTGCTGCGGCTCGACATGGGCTTTCACAAGCGGCGCACGCCCGGCGAGCTGATCGAGCGGGTGGACGGCGACGTGGGCAGCCTGGGCAACTTCTTCTCCCAGTTCAGCCTCCAGGTGGCCGGCAACGCGCTGCTGGTGGTGGGCATCCTCGCACTGCTGTTCCGCGAGGACTGGCGCGTGGGCGCGGGCCTCACGGCCTATGCACTGCTGGTCGTTGCCGCGCTGGCAGCCCTCCAGCGCACCGCCGCGGACAAGTGGGCCGCGGCGAGCCAGGCGCACGCCGAGCAGTTCGGCTTCCTCGAGGAGCGCGTCGGCGGCGCGGAGGACATCCGCTCCAGCGGCGCCGAGCGCCACACGCTGGAGCGCCTGGCGCAGCTCGGCGAGCGCCGCATGTGCGCCGAGCTCTCCGCGCTGATGACCACCAACATCGCCGGGGTGACCACCGACTTCCTGTTCGTGGTGGGCTACGGGATCGGGCTGGCGGTGGGCACGCTGCTCTACGCGCGCGGCGAGGTCACGATCGGCACCGCCTTCCTGATCGTCTTCTACATCGGCCGGCTCGCGGAGCCGCTCCAGGGCATCCGCGCCCAGGCCGAGGACCTCCAGCGCGCGGGCGCGGGGCTCGGCCGGGTGGCGGAACTGCTGGCGCTCCAGCCGCGTGTCCGGGAGCAGCCCGAACCCACGCCGCTGCCCGACGGACCGCTCGGCGTGGCGCTGGAGGGGGTGACGTTCTCATATAACGATGAAGGAGGGACGCTGAGCGATGAAGAGAGGAGCAGCCTTCAGTCTTCAGCATTCAGCCTTCAGCCTTCCGTGGTTCTGCACGACCTCACCTTCGAGCTGGCCCCCGGCAGGGTGCTCGGGCTGCTCGGGCGGACGGGCAGCGGCAAGACGACCCTAACGCGGCTGCTCTTCCGGCTGTACGACCCGGACGCGGGCGCGGTGCGGCTCGGCGGGGTTGACCTGCGCGACGCGGCGCTGGAGGAGCGCGCGGGCGTGCCGCCGGGGCGCAGCCTGCGGGCACGCATCGGCGTGGTGACGCAGGACGTCCAGATCTTCCAGGCCAGCGTGCGCGACAACCTCGCGCTGTTCAGCCGGCGCGTGGACGACGCGCGCATCCTGCGGGCGCTCGACGAGCTCGGCCTGCGCGAGTGGGTCGAGCGGCTGCCGCAGGGGCTCGACACGCGGCTCGGCGCGGGCGGAGTCGGGCTCTCGGCCGGCGAGGCGCAGCTGCTGGCCTTCACGCGCGTCTTCCTGCGCGACCCCGGGCTGGTGATCCTGGACGAGGCCTCGAGCCGGCTCGACCCGGCGACCGAGCACGTGCTGGAGCGCGCGGTGGGCCGGCTGCTGGAGGGGCGCACCGGCATCATCATCGCGCACCGCCTGCGCACCGTGCAGCGGGCCGACGAGATTCTGATCCTCGAGGGCGGCCGCATCGTCGAGCACGGCGAGCGGGCGCGGCTGACGGCCGACCCGGACTCCCGCTTCGCGCGGCTGCTGGCCGTGGGGATGGAGGAGGTGCTCGCATGAACACGATGAAGCTCAACTGGCAACTCATCCGCTACCAGCCACGGCACTTTACCGTCCACACCCTGTTCCACGTCCTGCTCAACCTCGGGCTGGTGGCGCTCGGCCTGATCGAGAAGGCGGTGTTCGACACCGTCACCGGCGCGGCCCCCGCCACGCTCGGCGTCTGGACGCTGATCGCTCTGTACGTAGCGGTGGGCCTGGCGCGCCTGCTGACCTCCTTCCCGGACATCTGGTACGCGATCACCTTCAAGCGGATCTGCGGCGTGCGGCTGCAGCAGAATCTGCTCGGGGCGCAGCTGCGCAGGCCGGGGGCGCTGCCGCCGCCGGTGACGCCCGGCGAGGCGGTGGGCCGCTACGACGACGACGTGGCCGAGGTGTGCGACTTCCCGACCTGGCTGCCGCACGTCTTCGCCGAGGGTCTGGCCTTCGCGCTGGCGGTGGCGGTGATGGCCTCGATCGACCTGACGATCACACTGGTGGTCTTCGTGCCACTGGCGCTGACGGTGGTGGTGGCGCGGGCGATGTGGGCGCGGCTGCTGCGCTCCTGGGAGGAGGTGGGCGCAGCGCAGGACAAGGTCTCCGGCTTCCTCGGCGAGCTGTTCGGCGCGGTGCAGGCTGTCAAGATCGCCGGGGCCGAGGCCGATGTGCTGACGCACTTCGGCGCGCTCAACGAGGAGCGCGGGCGCGCGGCGGTGCGCTCGCGGCTGCTTCAGGACGTGGTGTTCTCGTTCCACAGCATCAGCGCGACCCTCGGCCTGGGGCTCATCCTGCTGCTGGCCGGGCAGAAGATGAGCGCGGGGACGTTCACAGTGGGCGAGTTTGCGCTGTTCGTGTCCTACATGTGGTTTTCGGCCGGCTTCCCGTCGCTGATCGGCAGCTTCATCGGTGACTACCAGCAGCAGGCGGTGTCGATCCGGCGCCTGCTGGAGCTGCTGCCGGGGGAGCCGGAGGCGCTCACGAAGGCTGAACGAGGAAGGCTGAACGATGAACCGACCCTCGTTCCTGGCCCTGTGCCCTCCGTCTTCAGCCCTCAGCCCTCCGCGTTGCTCGAGGCACGCGGCCTGACCTACCGCCACCCGTCGAGCGGGCGCGGGGTGGAGGGGGTGGACCTGGTGCTCCCGCCCGGCTCGCTCACAGTGGTCACGGGGCGCATCGGGGCGGGCAAGAGCACCCTGCTACGCACGCTCCTGGGGCTGCTGCCGGCGGACGGGGGCGAGGTGCGCTGGGAGGGGCGGCCGGTGGCGGACCCGGCCTCGTTCCTGGCGCCGCCGCGGGCTGCCTACACATCGCAGGTACCGCGCCTGTTCAGCGACACGCTGCGCGAGAACATCCTGATGGGGCTGGACGAGCGCGCCGCCGACCTGCCGGACGCCATCCACCGGTCCGTGCTCGGGCCGGATATCGCGGCGCTCGAGCGCGGGCTTGACACGGTGGTGGGGCCACGCGGGGTGCGCCTCTCGGGCGGGCAGGTGCAGCGGGCCGCCGCCGCGCGCATGCTGGTGCGCGACGCCCGGCTGGTGGTGGTGGACGACCTCTCGAGCGCGCTGGACGTGGAGACCGAGCAGCTGCTGTGGGAGCGGCTGGACCGACGAACAACAGCCGACGGTGTGTCTTCGGCCCTTCGCCCCTCGTCGCCCGTCACCATCCTCGCGGTGTCGCACCGGCGGGCGGCGCTGCGGCGGGCGGACCAGGTGGTGGTGCTGAAGGACGGGCGGGTGGACGCGGTGGGGCCGCTCGACGAGCTGCTGGAGACCTGCGAGGAGATGCGGCGGCTGTGGCACGGCAGGCAGGCGGAGGGTGCGGAGGAGGCGCACGCAGAAACCGTCTCGAGCGAAGCGCGGTAGAGCATCGGCGGCGTACTGCCACGGAGATCACAGGGCGCGCAGAGGGTCGGTTGGAACAGCGTCTCTCGCCCTCTGTGACCTCCGTAGGATACCCGGCCGAGACTACCTGGCGAAGCTCAGGCCCATGCGGCGGCGCGCCTGCCCCTGGCGGTGGACGCGGATCGCCAGCTGGTAGAAGTCGATCAGCTGGTCCATCGTGGCCTGCCAGCTGCGCTCTGCCGCGTAGGCCAGCGCGCCCGCGCGCAGCTCGGCCAGCAGCGCGGGGTTGTCTCGCAGCGCCACCACGCGCTCGACAAGCTGCTCAGGCCGGTCAGACTCATAGGTCAGCGCGTTGACCCCATCGCGCAGGGTGTCCACCACACCGCCGACCATCGTGCCGACCACCGGCAGGCCGCAGGCCATAGCCTCCAGCGGCGCGAGGCCGAAGGCCTCGCTGGTGGAGGGGAACACCAGCACGTCTGCCGAGGCGTAGGCCGCCACCACATCGTCGCCGCGCAGGAAGCCGGTGAAGACCGCGTCGGTGCCGGCGAACATGGCGCGGAACTGCTCGAGCTCCGGCCCGCCGCCCACGATCGCCAGCCGCACGCCGGGGGTGTCGGCCAGCGCGCGCAGGTGCTGAACGTTCTTCTCACGCGAGACGCGCCCCACGTACAGGGCCAGGAGCTGGTCCGGGTGGCCGCCGCTGAGCCGCTCGCGCACCGCGTCGCTCTTGAGGTGGGGCCGGAAGCGCTCGAGGTCGATGCCGCGCCGCCACCAGCGGACGCGCTTGTAGCCATTCTCGCGCACATCGCGCAGCATCCACGAGCTCGGCACCAGGTTGAGGTCGGCGGCGTTGTGGAACGTGCGGAAGAGCGCCCAGGCCGGCTGCACCGCCCACGGCCCGACATAGAGGCGGGCGTAGGCGGGGATATCCATGTGCGCCGAGGCCACCAGCGGCAGGTTCATCCGGCGCGCCAGCGTGATCCCAGTTGGGCCGAGGAACGCCGGGTTAGCCACGTGGACCACATCGGGCTGGAAGTGGCGCAGCGCCCAGCCAATGCGCGGGTGCGGCAGCGCCATGAAGATCTCGGGGTAGAGCGGGAAGCGCGGGCCGCGGGTGTGGAACAGCCGCACCCCGGCGTAGCTGTCCGGCATGTTTGGCGGCCCGAACAGCAGCACCTCGTGGCCTTTCTCTCGCAGACGCTCGAGCGCCTGGCAGAGGATCGTCACGACCCCGTCGATCTTGGGCAAGAACGTCTCGGTGAAGATTGCGACACGCATGGTCATTGGCTCGCTTGGCTCACGGAGGGCACGCGCCGATTATAGCACCGGGCGTGCCGGGTCCGCACCGTCGAGCGGAGCCTCCTCGATCCGCATCAGGCTGCGTGAGGCCAGCCCGAGCAGGCAGATCGCGGCCGAGGCCAGGCCGCCAGCGATGAAGACCCCTCGCACGCCGATGAGCTCACCGAGCGGCCCGGCCAGCGCTAGCCCGATCGGCCCGGCCAGCCCCATCACCGTGCTCAGGAGCGAGAGAACCCGCCCCTGAAGGTGGTTCGGCACCTGCGCCTGGATCAGCGCGATCATCGGCGCGTTGCCGGTGGAGAAGGTCACGCCGCTGAGCGCCCACCAGAGCGCCGCGACCACGAGCATCGAGCCGGGGGTCAGCGCCGTGAGCGCCACCGCCGCGCACGAGACCGCGAACGACACCAGCACCGTCACGATCCTGCGCTTGAAGAGGGGCACTGCGGCCACCAGAATGCCGCCGGCGATGATTCCGATCCCCGCCAGGCCCTCCATGAACGCCACCTCGTTCACCCCCCCGCCAAAGTGCTCCTTGACCAGCAGCGGCGTGAGCGTGAACGTGGGCATGATCGTGAGCACCACCAGGGACACCAGCGCGTATAGCAGCAGCAGACCGCGGTTGTGCGCCACAACCCGCGCCCCCGCGACGAAATCGTCCAGCAGTCCCGAGGTGTGTGTATCGGTGCGGCGCGGCTGCGGGATGGCGAAGATCAGCAGCGGAACCACCCCGAGCAGCGCCGTCGCCACATCGACGAGCAGCGCGCCCTGGAACGGCAGGAATGCCAGCAGCAGCGCGCCCAGCGGCGCCGCGGCGATCGTCATCACGCCCTGGAGCACTTGGTTGAGCCCGGCGACCCGCCCGAGCCACTCGGGTGGCACGAGCATCGCGGTGCTGGCCGTCGCGGCTGGGGCCTGGAACGCCTGCATGCTGCTGCGGATGAACATCATGGTGTAGAGGTGCCAGAGCTGGATCTGCTCGCTCTGGAACAGCCAGATCAGCACGAGCATACACGCAGCGGAGATGGTGTCGGCGACAATCATGATCAGCCGGCGGCTAAACCGATCGGCGAGGATGCCGCCGAGGGGGCCAAGCAGGGCCTGGGGCAGCAGCGCCACCACCCCCGCCACCGCGAGGGCGCTCGCCGAGGCTGTCTCCAGCGTGATCCACCAGATCAGCACGAACTGCGTGAGGGCGCTGCCGATCAGCGAGAGCGCCTGTCCCAGCCAGATGCTCCAGAATCGTAGCCGCCACGGCCCTGTCGGCGCGAAGCTGGCCTCTACCACGGGCTCGGGACGCGCGTCGACGTTCATCGGCTGGCCTCCATGAGCTCATCGAGTAGGGTGGCGCGCAGCGCGGCGTCGATCGGCGGCGAGCCGCTCACCTCTGCCATGGCCAGGCCGTCGCAGGCCAGGCGGATCATCGCCTGCCGCGCCGGGGGGAGCCCGTCGTCGTGTGGGGTGTCGAGCGCGGCGAAGGCGGCGCAGTAGGCGTCTATCAGCTGCGGGTAGGCCGAGAGAGCGGCGGCCAGCGCGCTGGTCAGCTTCACCTCGGCGGGGGGCGTGTCGAAGGTGGCGCGGATGTAGGCGCGCGCCCAGGCGCCGCGGCTCCCCGCCGGCTCGCGCCCCAGCTCCAGCTCAAGCCGCGCGAAGAACTGGCCGGCAAGGTGGTCGGCCAGGCCCTCCAGCAGCGCGAGCTTCGTGGGGTAGTGGTGCAGCAGGCCGCCCTTGCTTACGCCTGCGGCCTCCGCGACGTGGTCGAGGGTCAGGTCGAGCAGCCCGTACGCGGCGATCTGGTCTGTGGCCGCGCGCATGATCCGCTCACGGGTCTCGGCCGGGTTTTTCTGTCGCATACGCAAACCGTCCAGCTAGACTGTTACGTGCACATTCTACCGTCTAGCTGGACGGTTTGTCAAGGAAGGGGCTAGAACAGCGCGCCGCCGGAGGGGAGGTAGCGGGCGGGGTCGAAGAAGAGCGGCTCGGCCGAGGCGGCGAAGGTCTCGACCGAGACGATGCGGAGGCCGGCCTCGAGCAGCGGAGCAAGCGCCGGGTGCGGGCCGGGCAGATCCAGGCGCAGCACGGCGGCGTGTTCGGAGGCCCAGCGCACGGCGGCGGCGGCGCACTGCGCGGCGTGGATATGGGTGCGGGCGCCCACCGGCCCCACGCGGGCAGCGTCAGGGTGGTAGAGGGTGCCGGCCTTGAGCCGCACATAGCCGTAGCCGATGCGCACATCTCCACGCAGAAACCAGAGCGGCACACCGCCCTCCTCACGCAGCCAGAAGGCGTGGTCCTGCGGTCGCTCGCGGCCACTGAGCTCCGTATCCCACATCAGCAGCTCCGGGTCGGCCGGATCTGCGGGCTCGGCGCGCACGTCGCCCACCAGTGGGCCGCTCAGGCGGGCGGAGTGGCCGCGCAGCAGGAGGAGCGGCCAGAGCGGGCGCATCCCGGCGCGGATGTACAGCCCCAGCGCGCGCGGGTCGGTGGAGCTCACCGTGAAGCGCGCCCGGCCGCCGTGAGGCGCGAGCGCGTGGCGCAGCAGGCGCGAGCCGATTCGCCCTGACTGGCGATCCTGACGCACGAACAGGTCAGTGAGGTAGGCTGTCTCGCCACGCGCCACCACCCCGGCAAACCCGAGGATGACGCCCCCGCTCTCGGCCACGTGCAGGTCGCCGTGGGCCAGCAGATGCGGATAGTCGGGCAGCATCGCCGGGCGCGGCGGGGCCTCGGGGTCGTCGCCGACCTCGAGTGCGTAGAAAAGATCGTAGATCACCGGGAGGTCCCCGGCCTGCGCCGGCCGGATAGTCACGCCGATACCAGGAGCGCTGAGGCTGCTCATCAACTTCCCCCTGCTGCTGCGGGTATTGTAGCGAGGGGCGCGGGCAAGGTCAACGCGCGTAGGTTGCAGGAATCTCTCACCACGGTTGCCGTTATGTAACGCACAACAGATTGCCGCTGGCGTAGGCTGTGGCAGCGAGGCATGCGCGAGAAGGAGCGGGTTCATGTGTGAGAGCGTGCGCGTGCTCGTCGTCGATGACCACCCCATTGTGCGCCAGGGGCTCCGCGCCCTCATAGCGGCCACCCCAGGGCTCGTGCCGGTGGGCGAGGCAGGTGACGGCGACGAGGCAGTCCGACTGGCGGCGGCGGCGCAGCCGGACGTGATCGTGATGGACCTGGTGATGCCGGGGAGCGACGGCGTCGCAGCAATCGGCGAGCTCAAGTCTCTCTGCCCCGATACGCGCGTGCTGGTGTTCACGGGCTACGCGGACGACGAGAAGGTGCTGGGCGCAATACGAATGGGCGCGCTCGGCTACCTGCTGAAGGACTCGTCGCCGCAGGATGTGCTGCGGGCGATCCGCGAGGTTGCACGCGGTGAGGCGTCGCTGCACCCGGCGGTCGCACGGCGCCTCATCCACGAGCTGAACCAGGATCAGGGGCCACACGGCGAGCCGCTGACCGAGCGCGAGCTCGAGGTGCTGCGGCTGGTGGCGCACGGCCTCTCGAACCAGGAGATTGCCGACCGCTGCACGATCAGCGAGCGGACAGTCCGGACGCACGTGAGCAGCATCCTGTCGAAGTTGCATCTTAGCAGCCGCACCCAGGCAACGCTCTACGCGCTACGCCAGGGAATTGCCCACCTCGAGTCGGCGTGAGGGCTCAGTACTGCTGGTAGAGCCAGCTGTTCATCTTGGGGAAGAGCACGTCCACCAGCGCCCGCGCCTGCCCATCGGCCGAGGCGTCCGGGTACATCACCGCCATCTCGTCCAGCGAGCGGTGGCCGAGCACCAGCGGCGCCACGAGCTGCGGCGGCAGGCGGAGGTCGCCCCACGCGCCGCCCGGGAGCGTCTCGACAGACACAAGGCGCCCCTCCACAAAGCGCAGCTCGACCACCGTGCGGTAGAGGTTGATCGTGAGCGTGCGGGTAAGACCGGCGAACATGCCGGCGCCGACACGTCGCTCCAGGGCCGGGGCGATCGCGCGCAGCAGGTGGGCGGGGTCCGGGACACGTACCTGCCAGCCGTAGGCGCTTCCGCCGTGTGCGCCGAGGCTGCGAGCGGCCGTCACAAGCGGGCTCACTGCCGGCAGGTTGAGCCGGATGAAGGGCTTGCCGCGCTCCAGCGCCAGCTTTCTGATCGTGACAAGCGCCGCCAGGGCCGATTCCGCGCTGAGCTGCGAGGCCTCGGCCACGATCAGGCCCTCGCCGAACCCCAGCCGCGCCACCCGGAAGGACCCGCGAACCTCGCCCGCCGCGTCTGTCACCACCCAGGTCTCAGCTGCGGTCTCGGTATGCAGCTGTGGGCCAAGCGCGTAGCGCCAGATCGCCTCGTCGCGCGGAGCGGAGAGGCCGAGCGCCGCCCCCGCCTCGTCGTACAGCCGCGTCAGCGCCGGGATATCCGCGTCCGTGACCGGGCGGCAGGCGTACCCACCCGCGCGCTCGGCAGGGACCATATGCAGCTCAAGGCGCCACCACGCCTCGAGCGGCGCAGCGTACTCGTAGCCGAACTGGCGGTAGAAGTACGGGATGCCCTGGATGTGGCTCAGGTGGAAGCCGCCGGCGCGCAGCAGCTCGTCGAAGCGCTGGTTGAGCGCGCGCTGCACCCCGCGGCCACGGTACTCCTCGAGCGTGCCCACCACACCCATCTCGCCGCTCACGATCTCCAGGCCCTCGTAGCGCAGGCGCCAGGGGAGCAGGCAGAGCGATGCAACGACGCGGCGAGAGGTGTCCTCCTCCACCAGCAGCCAGCCGTTCGGCGCCGCGTGCGGGTGGTCGGTCATCCAGGCGCGCCAGGTGCCCTCGTTACCCGGCCCGTGGATCAGCGCGTCGAAGGCCGCGACCCGCGCGATGTCCTCGGGGCCGCTGACCGAGCGCAGAGTCAGCCTGCCGCTGAGCGGGCGCGCGGGAGTAGCTGGGATGTTCATCAGTGTCCTCTGTGTCAGTACGTGCACAGGGACAAGTATACTGCGCTACGCGTGGGCGCGCAGGGTGTGCGCCCGCTCAAGCGTCACGCACAGCTCCCCCAGTTTCACAGGCTTGGCAAGGTAGTCGTCAGCGCCCGCCGCCAGGCAGCGCTCACGGTCGCCCGGCATGGCAAGGGCGGTAAGTGCGATGATCGGTATGTCGCGGAGGGCCACATCGCTGCGGATGCGTCGTATAGCCTCCGTGCCATCCACTTCGGGCATCTGGAGGTCCATCAGGATGATGTCCGGCCGCGTCTCACGGGCGCGGTCCAGCGCCTCACCGCCGGTTCGTGCCAGCACCAGGGTGTAGCCCTGGCTGTCCAGGACGTGGCTCAGCAGGTCAAGTGTGATCTCGTTGTCATCGGTCACCAGCACGACACCCGAGCGGCGCACACCGAGCACACCGGTCGGCTGCACATCGCCCGTGGCCGGGGTGACGCCGACCTGTGCAGGCTCGACGCGCGGGTCCGCGGACACAACGGGATACCATGGGAGGCGCACGGTGAACCGGCTTCCCTGGTCCGGTGCGCTGTCCAGCTCGATGCTGCCGCCGTGCATGTCTACCAGGCGCAGCACCAGCGCGAGCCCCAGCCCGGTGCCGCCGTACTGGCGCGCAATCCTGCCGTCCACCTGCACGAACGGCTTGAATATGCGCTCGAAGTACTCGGTCGAGATGCCGATCCCGGTATCCCAGACAGTGAACACCACCAGACGGCCGGCCGGATCGCCCGTGACGTCGATGCCGACCGACCCGCCGGCGGGAGTGAATTTCACAGCGTTCGAGAGCAGGTTGACCAGGATCTGCCTCAGCCGACGCTCGTCAGCTATCAGCGTGTCGACCTGAAGATCGAAGCTGGTCTTCACGTGCAGGCCCTTCTCCTGCACCGCAGGCATGACCATGTCCAGACTTTCGTCGCACAGGTGGCTGATCGATACTGGCGCCAGATCGAGCGTCGCGTTGCCGGCGCCGATATGCGCGAGGTCCAGGATGTCGTTGATCAGCGCCAGCAGATGCTGCCCGCTCTTCTCGATCGCGCTGAGCGCCTGCAGCTGCCCGGTAGACAACTCGCCGTACATCTGGAGCTTGAGCGCCTCGGTGTAGCCCAGCACGCCGTTGAGGGGTGTCCGCAGCTCGTGGCTCATTGCGGCCAGGAACTCGTCCTTGAGGCGCGTGGCGCGGCTGAGCTCGGCGTTGGCGGCGCTGAGCTCCTCGGTGCGCTCGCGCACACGCATCTCGAGCGTCTCGTTGAGTTGCGCCAGTGACGTCTCAGCCGCGCGGCGCGCCGTGAGCTCGACGCGCGCCTGTCTCAGCGCGGCCGTCATGCCGCCGTGGAGCAGCAACAGAATGACGAAAACGAACATGAGCACGAATAACAGGTTCATCCACTGGTTGAGCGGCGTGATCGTCCGCACCGGCCTGAACAGGCCCGCTGTCTCGCCCCACATAAAGGCGAGCAAGGAGATGGAGATGGTCAACAGCACGACCAGACCGTAGCGTGGGCCGCGCAGAAGCGTCGCCAGTATCATGGCGACCGGGCAGTACGCCAGCAAAGTGCTTTGCAAGGTGCCGAGGTTCAGTGGGAGACATATCACGGTAACCGTAAGAAGCACAATCAGAACATCCGAAACGAGCTGGACATGCCCCGAGCGCGCCACGGCCCGCAACCACAGGCACAACACCCCCACAATACCCGACAGGATCTGGTTGGTGTAGCTCGCGGACTGCTGGGTGATCACAAACACCACTGCCACGGAGATGAACAGCGCCGCGAGGAGCACCAGCAGCGTATCGAGCAGCCGCGCGCGCATGGCCAAGTCGTCGTCTTCGAGCACCTGTGGGGCGAGAAAGCACGTCAGGACGGGTTGCATAGGCGTGGGCTCCTGGCGGTGGTCTATCCGAGGGATACACTGAGGCACACTTCTCAGCATACTCCCTACACTGGGAAGTGTACCACGCTTTGGTCAAAAAATCTCAACTTTTTACCTCGGACGTACTCGTGGCTGGTGTGGGCATCTTTTCAGAAATGGTCTTGACATGCGCAGCGCTCTGTCGTATTGTGAGCGTATCCGACGGTTCTATGATTATTTGGTGAGCG
>JBDLTZ010000011.1:0-58448 GCA_039805565.1 Chloroflexota bacterium
CCCCCCGCGCCCCTCCGAACCTTTCGCGGCGCTCCCCGCGCCCCTCCGAACCTTTCGCGGCGCTCCCCGCGCCCCTCCGAACCTTTCGCGGCGCTCCCCACGCCCCTGCGGTCGATTCCGCTACTGCCACGCGCTCCCGTGCGGGTACTCGTGAGCGGCGAGCGACTCGGGCTTCATCTCGATGCTGTAGCCTGGAAGCAGCGGCGGCATATAGCGCGCGTCCCTGATCACCACCGGGTCGATGAAGTGCTCGTGCAGGTGATCCACGTACTCAATCACCCGGCCCTCGAGCGAAGCGGAGACGCAGATGTAGTCGAAGAGCGACAGGTGCTGGACGTACTCGCACAGCCCGACCCCGCCGGCGTGCGGGCAGACCGGCACGCCGAACTTGGCGGCCATCAGGATCACGGCCAGACACTCATTCACCCCACCGAGGCGGCAGGCGTCGATCTGGCAGTAGCTGATCGCGCCAGCCTGAAGCAGCTGCTTGAAGATGATGCGGTTCTGCACATGCTCGCCCGTTGCCACCCCGATGGGCGCCACGCCGCGCGCGATCGCCGCGTGGCCGAGCGCGTCGTCCGGGCTGGTGGGCTCCTCGATCCAGAGCGGGCGAAACGCAGCCAGTGCGCGCATGTGCTCGATCGCCTCGGCTACGTCCCACACCTGGTTGGCATCCATCATGAGCGTGCGGTCCGGGCCGATCTCCTCGCGGATGAGCGCCGCGCGGCGCATGTCGGACTCGAGGCTCACGCCGACCTTCATCTTGATGTGGGTCCAGCCATCGGCCACGGCGGCGCGGCACAGGGCGCGCACCTTCTCGTCTGAGTAGCCAAGCCAGCCGGCGGAGGTCGTGTAGGCCGGGAAGCCGCGAGCGCGCATCTCGGCCTCGCGCTCAGGCTTGGTGGCGGCGTGGCGGCGCAGGAGCTCCAGCGCCTCGTCAGGCGTGATCGCGTCGGTGATGTAGCGGAAGTCGACGCAGGCCACCAGCTGCTCGGGGGTCATGTCCGCCAGCAGCTTCCAGAGCGGCTTGCCCTCGGCCTTGGCCCACAGGTCCCACACGGCGTTGACCACCGCGGCGGTGGCGAGGTGGATCACGCCCTTCTCAGGTCCCACCCAGCGGAGCTGGCTGTCACCAGTGATCGCCCGCCAGAAGCCGGCCATATCGGCGGCGATCGACTCGAGCGTGCGCCCGAGCACCAGCGGCGCGAGCGCGTGGACCGCCGCGACGCACAGCTCGTTGCCGCGGCCGATGGTGAAAGTCAGCCCGTGCCCCTCAAGGCCGGCGGGGCTGTCGGTCTGCAGCACCACGTAGGCCGCGGAGTAGTCCGGGTCGCGGTTCATGGCATCGGAGCCGTCGAGCGAGCGCGAGGTGGGGAAGCGCACGTCACGGACGACAATGTCGGTGATGGTGGTCGGCACAGCAGTGTCCTGTTTGATATTTTATAATATACCAGGGCTCAGACAACTGTACTATGCGGCTGAGCGGCTGTCAAGCACCTCGATCTTGACACATGCGCGCAAGAGATTATATAGTATAAGAAATATCACCCGACGAGACAGCCATGAGCGACGGCACACACCGCACGGTGACGGAGCAGGTGCTGGCGCAGCTGCGCCAGCTGATTATGATCGGCGCCCTGGCCCCCGGCACCCGGATCGACCAGGGCGACCTGGCTCAGCGCTTCGGCGTGAGCGTCGTACCGGTGCGCGAGGCGCTGGCCCGGCTCCAATCGAGCGGCCTGGTGAAGATCGTCGCACACCGCGGCGTCTTCGTGGAGTCGCTCTCGGCCGAGGAGCTGGTGGACATCTATAACGTCCGCGAGATCCTGGAGGAGCACGCCGCACAGCTGGCCACCGCACACCTCTCGGACGCCGACGTAGACGCGATGGATGTGATCGCGGCGCAGATGGAGGCTGTGGCGCGCGCGCAGGACTACGACACCTACCTGGCACTGAACCGCGACCTGCACTTCATCATCTACCGGGCCGCGCGCCGGCCATACCTGTTGCAGATCATCGAGCAGCTGTGGGACCGCAGCACGCGCTACCGGCTGCTTCAGCTGCACGCTATCCCGGACCGCACGCTGCACGCGATCTTCGAGATCCAGGCGATCATTGCCGCCTGCCGCCGCCGCGACCGCGAGGCGATGGGCTACCTGGTACGCTACAAAGTGCACCAGACCACTGTCGGCCTGCTGGAGCAGATGCGCCAGGCACAGGCCAGGGCTAACGACTGATGACTGACGACTGATGACTGACGACTGACGACTGATGACTGACGAACGTTCTTGGTCGGTGGTCGGTTATCGGTGGTCGGTGGTCCGTGATCTCATAGGATGGAGCGCACGTGACCTCGATCCAGCTCTCCGGAATCACCTGGGACCACACCCGTGGCTACCTGCCGATGGTCGCTACGGCGCAGCGGTTCGGCGAAGCCAACCCCGGCGTCGAGATCACCTGGCGCAAGCGCTCGCTCAAGGCCTTCGGCGACCAGCCGCTCGAGCAGCTCGCGCCGCACTTCGACCTGCTGGTGATCGACCATCCATTCGTCGGACTAGCTTCGAGCCACGGGCTGCTGCTGCCGCTCGACGCGCACCTGCCCGCCGCGTTCCTGGCCGACCAGGCAGCCAACAGCGTCGGCGCCTCGTACCCCAGCTATATCTACGACGGCCACCTGTGGGCGCTGCCGATCGATGCGGCGACGCCGGTGAGCGCCTGGCGGCCAGACCTGCTGGAGCAGCAGCCCGAAACCTGGGAAGAGCTGCTGGCCCTGGCGCGACGCGGGCTCGTGGCGCTGCCGGCAGTTAAGATCGACAGCCTGATGCACGTCTACATGCTCTGCATCGCGCTGGGCGAAGAGCCCTTCCGCACGCCGGAGCAGGTGGCCGCGCCGGAGGTGACGGCGGGCGCGCTGGAGCTGCTGCGCGAGCTGGTGGCACTGTGCGACCCGGCCTGCCTCACGCGCAACCCCATCCGCACGCTCGAGGCGCTGGCCGGGGGCGATAAGTTAGCCTACTGCCCGTTTGCCTACGGCTACTCGAACTACGCCCGCCCCGGCTACGCCCGACACACCCTGCGCTTCGGCGGCCTCGTGAGCTACGGCGGGCGGCGTCTGCGCTCGACCCTGGGCGGCACCGGGCTGGCGATCTCCAGCGCCTGCGCACACCCCGAGGAGGCCCTGGCCTACGCCCAGCTCGTCGCCTCGCCCGCATGCCAGCGCGGCATGTTCTTCACCAGCGGCGGGCAGCCCGGCCACCGCTCGGCCTGGGAGAGCCATGCGGTCAACGAGCAGTGCGGCGGCTTCTTCCGCGACACGCTCCAGACACTCGATGAGGCCTTCCTACGGCCGCGCTACCACGGCTACGACCCCTTCCAGGACCACGCGGCCGAGCTGGTGCACGCATACCTGAGCCACGGCGGCGACGCCCGCCAGGTGACGGCGGAGCTGGACGCGGCGTACCGGCAGTCGAGGCACGCCACAGCGTAGCAGGCCGTATGCCGGCCACGCCAGTCTGGCAGGCGGCAGAGCAGCCGCTGGACGCATCCCTCGGTGAAGTGTGGCGCCGCGCGGGCGCTGTCTACCTATAGAGGCCACCATGGACACAACCCGACCACTCGAGGGCCTGCTGGTCCTTGACTTCAGCCAGTTCCTCGCCGGCCCATCGTGCGCGCTGCGCCTGGCGGACCTGGGCGCGCGCGTGATCAAGATCGAGCGGCCCGAGGGCGGCGATCTCTGCCGGCAGCTGTACATCAGCAACCTCGAGCTGGACGGCGACAGCACGCTGTTCCACAGCATCAACCGCAACAAGCAGAGCTACGCCGCCAACCTGAAGGACCCGGCTGACCTGGAGCGCGTGCGCCAGCTGGTGGCGCGCGCCGACGTGCTCATCCAGAACTTCCGTCCGGGGGTGATGGAGCGCATCGGGCTAGACCACGCCGCGGCGCGCGAGATCAACCCGCGGCTGGTGTACGCCACCGTGACCGGCTACGGCCCGGTAGGCCCCTGGAAAGACAAGCCCGGCCAGGACCTGCTGGTGCAGTCGCTCTCCGGCCTGGTGTGGCTCAACGGCGACGCGGGCCAGCCGCCCATGCCCTTCGGCCTGGCGGTGGCCGACATGATGGCCGGCGCGCACCTGGCGCAGGGCATCCTGGCCTGCCTCGTGCGGCGCGGCGTGACGGGGCGCGGCGGGCTGGTGGAGGTGAGCCTGCTCGAGTCGGCGCTCGACTTCCAGTTCGAGGTGCTGACGACCCACCTGAACGACGGCGGGCGGCTGCCGGAGCGCAGCGCGGTGAACAACGCCCACGCCTACCTGGGCGCGCCCTACGGCATCTACGCCACCGCCGACGGCTACCTGGCGCTGGCGATGGGCTCGGTGCTGCGGCTGGCGGAGCTGCTGGAGTGCCCGGCGCTGCGCGCGTTCCCCGACCCGAAGACGTGGTTCACGCAGCGCGACGAGATCAAGGCGGTGCTGGCCGAGCACCTGCGCGGGCGGACCACCACCGAATGGCTGGCGCGGCTCGAGCCGGCGGACTACTGGTGCGCCGACGTGCTCACCTGGCCGCGGCTCATGGCCCACGACGCCTTCAAAGCGCTGGGGATGACACAGGAGGTGCGGCGCGCCAACGGCGCGAGCCTGACAACGACGCGCTGCCCGATCCGGGTGGACGGCGGGCTGCTCACATCGCCCACCGGCGCGCCGAAGATCGGCGAGCATACGGCGGATATCGCGGCGGAGTTCGGCCTGCAGTAGGAGCGAGGGCACCGCCGGGCATCGCCGTAAGGGCGCAGCCATTGGGAACCGCCGCCCATATCGCGGCGTCATCAGCGCTGGACACAAATCAACTCACAGGAGCGCAGCACAATGATCGAGGAGCGGTACTTCGAGGGGTACGAGGTCGGCTACAGCCGCCAGAGCATGGGGCGCACCATCACCGAAGCCGATGTCGTGCTACACGCCGGGCAAACCGGTGACTTCTACCCGCACCACATGGACGCCGAGTGGTGCAAGACGCAGGACTTCGGCCAGCGGATCGCCCACGGCACCCTGATCTTCAGCGTGGCGGTTGGCATGACAGCGGGCGCGATCAACCCGCACGCCATGTCCTACGGCTACGACCGGCTGCGCTTCATCCGGCCGGTGTTCATCGGCGACACCATCCGCGTGCGTGCCAGCATCAAGGAGAAGCGCGACCACCCAAAGCGTGCTGACCACGGCGTCGTCGTCGAGCTGGTCGAAGTGTTCAACCAGCGCGAGGAGACCGTGCTGGTCTGCGAGCACCTGTACCTTGTGCGGCGGCGCGAAGGGTAGGGGTGTGGAGGTGCAGCCCCCGAGAACACGCCGCCCTCTAGTGTGCAGCGCACCAGCGCAGAGCGGGGGATTGGGGATGCAACCCCCGAAGAATACATCATCAATCCCGACTTTTTCTATCCGGTGAGATTGCTCTAGCCACAGAGCGCACTGACACAAGAAGAGGGAGCATGCGGCGAACGCACGCTGGTCTTGCGATCATGGTAGCGCTGGCGCTGCTGCTGGCGTGCGGGCTGCTCGCAGCCGGGGTGCGCGCGGGGGCCGTGGCACCGCCGGACGTGGACGTGGGTCTAGGGGACGCGCGCCTGATCGGGCGCACATCGGTGATACCCTACTGCTCGCAGCTGATCGGGCCGGACTGCGTGGGCGATGATCCCGTGCCGCCGCAGCGCGTGTACACGCTGTGGGCTTTTATAAGAACCGAGCGCGGGAGCTGGCGAAACCCGGAGGTGCGGCGCATTTTCTCGCTTCCACTGACCCGGCCGCGCACGCTTCCTTGACAATCTGCCACATGGATTATAATATATATACCGAACCGTCTCCCTGACACTATACGAGATGCGACAGCACCTCCCGCGCACCGTCACCGAGCAGGTGTACGAGCAGATGCGTGACACTATCCGCAGCGGCGGGCTTACGCCCGGCCAGCGCATCGACCAAGCAGGCCTGGCGCGGCGCTTCGGCACCAGCATCGTGCCGGTGCGCGAGGCCCTGGCCCGCCTGCAGGCCGATGGCCTGGTGCGGATCGTGCCGCACCGCGGCGCCTTCGTCGAGGCGATCGCGCCCGACGCGCTCGCCGAGATCTACTCGATGCGCGAGCTGCTCGAGGAGGACGCCGCCAGGCTCGCGGCGCCGCACCTCACGGAGGCCGACATGGTGCAGATCGAGGGGCTGGTGGGGCAGATGGCGGAGGCGACGGCGCGCGAGGAGTACGAGACGCTGTTCGACCTCAACCGGGACTTTCACTTCACGATCTACCGCGCCTCGCGGCGGGCGCACCTGTTGCAGATCATCCAGCAGCTCTGGGACCAGGGCGACTCGTACCGGCGCGCCTACACCGAGGTGCCCGAGCGCGCGCGTATGGCCCTGGTGGAGCACCGGGTGATCCTCGAGGCCTGCCGCCGGCGCGACCCGGACGCGCTCGGGATCACGATCAGGCACCACGTCCACCAGACCACGATCGGTCTGCTCGAGCATATCCGCGCGACGATGCGCGAGGAGGCCCTGCGTGACAGCCACGCCGCTTGACCTGCGCTACAAGCCCGAGCTGCCGCCGAAGCACGACTACGGCATCGGCGTCATCGGCTGCGGCGGCATCGTGAACTACGCCCACCTGCCGGCCTACAAAGCCAACGGGCTTCACGTCGTGGCCTGCTACGACCTGAGCGCCGAGGCCGCGCGCCAGACGGCGTCAGCCCACGGCATACCACGCGTCTACGAGGAGCTCGATGCCCTGCTGGCCGATCCGGCGATTGAGATCGTGGACATCGCCGTACCGGCCTGGGAGCAGCGCCCGATCGCCGAGCGCGCCCTGGCTGCCGGCAAGCACCTACTCTGTCAGAAGCCGCTCTCCGAGAACCTGGAGGACGCGCGCGCAATCGCCGAGGCCGGCCGTCGCGCCGGTCGCAAGGTGGCCGTGAACCAGCAGATGCGCTGGAGCGCCGGCATCGCCGCCGCGCGCGATCTGATCAGCCGTGGCTTCATTGGGCAGGTCACCGACGCCCAGATCCAGGTCACCACCAGCACGCCCTGGCACATGTGGCCCTGGCTGCGCGAGGCGCCCCGCCTCGATGTGATGTACCACAGCATCCACTACATCGACAGCATGCGCTCCATCTTAGGCGACCCGGAGTGGGTCACCAGCCGCCACGCGAAGTTCCCCGGCCAGCCGGAGCGCGCCGAGACGAAGACCGTCACGGTGATGGACTACGCCTCAGGCGCGCAGGCGCTGATCGCGGTGAACCACCACGACGAGAGCGGCGACCACAGCGCCACCTTCCGCTTTCTCGGTACCGAGGGGGTCATTCGGGGCACCATCGGGCTGCTCTACAACTACCCGCACGGTCGGCCGGATACGCTCCAGTGCCGCTCGACGCGCACCACACCGGCAGTGTGGTACGACGTCGCGCTCGAGGGGCTCTGGATCCCGGATGCCTTCATCGGGCCGATGGCCTCGCTGATGGCGGCCGTGCAGAGCGGCGGCGCGCCCGCCACCGACGCGTCCGACAACCTCGGCACGCTGCGCGCCGTCCACGCCGCATATCTCTCGGCCGCCGAGCACCGCTCGGTGCGGCCGGATGATCTCTAGCCACAGAGGACGAAGAGGCGCACCGCCGCCGTGGGCCGGACCGGCTCACCGACGAGCGGCTGCCCCTCGGCGTCGACCGCCCCTCTGTGAACTCCGTGCCCTCTGTGGCAGCTCGCTCGGAAAGGAGGCGCCTCGCACACAGCACTGCTCCCTGGGAATCATCGCGTCTACGACGGCAAAGATGCTTGAGTGCGTCGGCACGCGCCGACAACGAACAAGGAGTTCAGGATGGCTACCCGCAACGAGAACGAACTCGCCCGCGAGATGATGCGCCGCGGCATGAGCCGGCGCCAGATGATCCAGACGATGCTGCGCCTGGGCCTCGGCGCCAGCGCCATGGGCGCGATCCTCGCCGCCTGCGGCCAGCCCGCGCAGCAGGCCGGCACCGGCTCGACCGCCGCCGAGCCCACCGCCGCCCCGGCCGCCGAGCCCGCCGCCCCGGCCGCCGAGCCCACCGCCGCCAGCATCTTCGACGCCTCCGAGGGTGCCGACGCCGCGTGGCCCACCAGCGCCGTGGCCGAGCCCGGCTCCAAGGTCACTATCAGCGTCGCCCACGCCTGGGACGCCGTGTTCTTCGAGCGCCAGAAGCAGTTCGACCAGCTGTTCATGGAGCGCCACCCCAACATCGAGGTCAAGGCCGAGAACACCCCCTGGGGCGAGTTCCGCCAGAAGTACGTGGCGCAGGCCGCCGGCAACGCGCTGCCTGACCTCCTCTACTGCCAGTTCTCGTGGGCCCAGGAGATGATCAAGGAGGGGCTGTTCGTCTCCGTGGACGACTACATCCAGAAGGAGAAGGACTTCAACCTGGCCGACTTCACGCCGGCCTCGCTCATCTCCTACCAGCGCGACGGCAAGCTCTGGGGCATCCCGTACGATGAGGGTCCCGGCAACCTGTACTACAACAAGGACCTCTTCGACGCCGCCGGCGAGCCCTACCCGGACGACAGCTGGGACATGGAGAAGCTGAAGGAAGTCGCGATCAAGCTGACCAAGGGCGAGGGCCCCGAGAAGCAGTTCGGCCTCGGCGAGCTGCCGAGCCTGGGCGACACGCTCGTGGCACCGGCCTACCTGTTCCCCTTCGGCGGGCAGTACATCTCGGAGCCCAAGGAGGACCAGGTTCTGATCAACCAGCCCGAGGCCGTCGCGGCGCTCGAGTGGTGGGAGCAGCTGCGCGAGGCCGGCGCAGTGCCCAGCCCGGCCGACATGCAGAACGTCGCCTGGCCGGCGTTCCAGTTCGGCAAGATCGCCATGACCTTCCAGGGCTCGTGGGCCACGCCGCCGATCGCGGCCGGCTCGAAGTTCGCGTGGGACATCGCCAAGTGGCCGAAGGGCCCCAAGGCGCACTCGACCTTCTCGGCCGGCTCGGCCTACATGATCACCCGCGACAGCAAGAACACCGACGCCGCCTGGATCTACATGAACGAGTACCTGTCCACGGCGGGCCAGGCGTACATGTGGGGCAGCACCGGCCGCGGCAGCCCCTCGCGGCTCTCGGCCTGGCCGTCCTACATCAACTCCAAGTTCGCCCCGGCCGGCGCGAAGAACGTCGAGGAGGCGATGAAGACGATCGCCTCGCACGACATCATCGACCAGCCCACCGGCCCGCGCGTCACCCAGGCCGCGCAGCCGATCTGGGACCTGGTGGTCGCCGGGCAGCTGAGTGTCAAGGACGCCTGCGACCAGGTCTTCGCTGCCGTCGACCCGATCGTGGCGGAGAACCGGGCGTAGGAAGGGGCTAGGAGCGAGGGGCCGGGGGCGGCGCTGCCCTCCCCTGGCCCCTCGCCTCCCGGCACCACACCCCTCGCAAAGGAGCGACCTATGGCAGTACAGCAGCGCATCGAGCAGGCCGCAGCGCAGCCGATCGGCAAGCCCCGGCGCGGCGTCCGCGCGCGACGCGAAGAGCGAGAGTTTTTCCTCTTCATCGCCCCCTGGATCATTGGCTTCATCCTGTTCGACGCGGGCCCGATCCTCGCGTCGGCCGCCATCAGCTTCACCAACTGGACGGCTCTCTCGGCGCCGAAGCTGGTGGGCCTGGCGAACTACCAGAAAATGGTCGCCGACCCGCTGTTCTACAAGGCGCTCAGCAACTCGCTCTACTTCGGGCTCGGCAGCGTCGGCCTGGGCATGATCGTCTCCTTCCTGCTCGCGCTGCTGCTCAACCAGAAGGTCCTCGGGATGTCGGTGTTCCGCACGATCTTCTACCTGCCCTCGGTGGTGAGCGGCATCGCAGTGGCGATCCTCTGGATCATGATCCTGCACAAGGACTTCGGCCTGATCAACTCGGCTCTGAGCTGGTTCGGCATCACGGGGCCGGGCTGGCTGGTGGAGCCCCAGTGGGCCATGCCCGCGCTCATCCTGATGAGCCTGTGGGGCGCCGGCGGCTCGATGGTGATCTACCTGGCCGGGCTGCAGAGCGTGCCGCAGCACCTGTATGAGGCCGCCTCGATCGACGGCGCCGGACCGTGGAGCAAGTTCTGGAACGTCACCGTGCCGATGATGAGCCCGGTGATCTTCTACAACCTGATCGTCGGCTTCATCGCATCGATCCAGGGGTTCGTGCTGGTGCTGATCATGACCAACGGCGGGCCGGCCAACGCCACGCTGGTCTACGGCCTGTACCTGTACCGCACGGCGTTCCAGTTCTTCCAGATGGGCTACGCCTCGGCGCTCGCCTGGCTGCTGCTGGTGGTGATCATGCTGATCACGGCAGCGCAGTTCTTCTTCGCTAAGTACTGGGTGTTCTACGAGGGCGACCTCAAGAGCTAGCGCGAAGGCCGAAGGATGAGGGCCGAAGGATGAAGGCGCGCAGCGTACTGCCGCGAGCCTGCACCGGACGTCTTCGCTACTGATCTGAGGTTGACAAACATGGCTGAGACAACTGGCCACGCCACCCCGCTGAGCACAAAGCCGCCCCGGCTAGCGCTCGGCATGAGGGGGCGGTCGCTCGTGCAGCAGGTGATCGTGTACGCCCTGCTGATAGGGCTCTCGATCGTGTTCATGCTCCCGTTCGGCTGGATGCTCTCCACGTCGCTCAAGGAGTCGCAGGACGTCTTCAGCTACCCGCCGAGCTTCCTGCCCAGCAGCTTCGTGTGGCAGAACTACCCGGCCGGCTGGACGATTCTGCCCTTCAACACGTTCCTGGTGAACTCGCTGATCGTTACCCTCTCGAACGTGGTGGGTAACCTGATCTCCTGCTCGCTGGTGGCCTTCGGCTTCGCGCGCCTCAAGGGCCGTGGGCGGGACGTGCTGTTCCTTCTGCTGCTGGCAACGCTGATGATCCCGCGCGAGGTGACCATCGTGCCGCGCTTCCTGCTGTTCAGCGAGCTCGGCCTGGTGAACACGCTCTGGCCGCTGATCCTGCCGGCGTGGTTCGGCTACGCGTTCTTCATCTTCCTGCTGCGCCAGTTCTTCATGAGCATCCCGCACGAGCTCGACGACGCGGCGCGCATCGACGGGGCCTCCACGTTCCGGATCTTCACCGAGATCATCCTGCCGCTC
The DNA here is from genome assembly GCA_039805565.1 of Chloroflexota bacterium. GTDB lineage: Bacteria > Chloroflexota > Chloroflexia > Chloroflexales > Roseiflexaceae > CALJIC01. The sequence goes on from JBDLTZ010000011.1 coordinate 11,116, forward strand.
TCCGGCCCCGCGCTGGGAACGGTGGCGATCTTCTCGTTTATCGGGAACTGGAGCAACCTGCTCGACCCGCTGATCTACCTGCGCTCGCAGGAGCTCTACACACTGGCGCTCGGCCTGAACCTGTTCCGCGGCCAGAACTTCACGCAGTTCAACATGCTGATGGCGGTGTCGATCATCACGCTGATCCCGGTGCTAGCGGTGTTCTTCCTGTCGCAAAAGCTGTTCGTGCAAGGTGTGACGCTCACGGGCATGGGCGGCCGGTAGCGCACCGTCCCTGGCTTCTGCGGGCGCTGTGCCCCGCTCCCCGGGGCTCTGCGGGCGCAGCGCCCCACTCCCCGCCCAGGGGGGCCAGCCCCCTTGGAGCCCCCGCCGGGGCGTGCCGCCCCTGGTCCCCGCAAGGGGAGCACTGCCGGAACGACATCGGTCGGCACCGTGGCTGAGACCCCACCCAGGGGATCGGGAGCGAGACGCAAGAACTCTAGCGGCGCAAGCGCCCCTCCGTCGGAGGGGAGCGCGAGCGGGGGCCGGTGCCCCACTCGCCCCGAGAGCACAGAAAGAGATAACCGATGCCGACTCTGAAGATCAAGTACCGCAGCTTCGATGGCTTCGAGCGCGCGCTCGCCGAGCAGACGCGGCACTTCCAGACGCTCCGCCCCGATGTCGCCTTCGAGCTCAGCCACGCCGGCCCCGAGGAGCTCTATGAGGAGATGGTCCACGGCGGCGGCGCCACCTCCGGCTCCTACGACGTCATGCTGGCCCTCACCGACTGGCTCCCCGACCTGATGGAGCGCGGCGGTCTGCTGCGCCTCAACGAGCGCATCGAGGCCGCGCCGCCCGAGGGCTGGCCCCACGGCTGGTCACCCTCGGTCCTCGGCCTCCAGCACGACGCCGCCGGCGGGGTCTACGCCCTGCCCTACCACGACGGGCCGGAGATCTTCCACTACCGCGCCGACCTCTTCGAGGACCCGGCCGAGCAGGCGGCCTACCAGCAGCAGTACGGCCGCCCACTGCGCGTCCCGGAGACCTGGTCCGAGTTCCTCGACGTCGCCCGCTTCTTCACCCGCCCCGAGCAGGGGCTCTACGGCTCGGTGGTGGCCGGCCTCAACGACGGCCACAACACGGTCTACGACTTCATGATCCACCTCTGGAGCCGCGGCGGCCGCCTGCTCGACGAGCACCTGCGCCCGGCCTTCCACGGCCCCGAGGGGCATGAGGCGCTCCAGTTTTATGTAGACCTGGTGACGAAGCACGGCGTCTGCCCGCCGCGCACCCTGGAGTACGACAGCGTGCAGGCCGGCGTGGCCTTCGCGGCCGGCGAGGGCGCCACGATGCTCAACTGGTCTGGCTTCCAGGCCGTGGCGCAGCTCCCGCCGAGCGCCATCATCGGCAAGTCCCGCTGCGCCCCCATCCCGCGCGGCGACGGGCCGACCGGCCGCCACGCCAGCCTCAACGTCTACTGGGTGCTCGGGGTCTGCGCCGGCAGCGCGCAGCCCGACCTGGCCTACGACTTCCTGCGCGAGACCGCCTCGGCCGCGATGGATAAGGTCACCTCGCTCGCGGGGGGCTCGGGCGTGCGCCTCAGCACCTGGAACGACCCCGAGATCCAGGCGCAGTTCCAGTACTACGAGGTGATCGAGGAGGTCCACCGCGGCGCCGACACCCTCCCGCCGCTCCCGGAGTACCCCGCCATGAACGAGGTGATCAACCGCATGGCGTGGGACGCCGTCCAGGGACGCAAGAGCGTCGAGCAGGCCCTGACCGACGCCGCCGCCGAGTGGGAGCGGCTCCTGGCGCGCTACTACGCCTGACAGCCAAGGACACGCCCCTCTCCCCGAGCCTCTTCCCCACACGCCAGGTGCATCACCCCCTCTCCCGTGGCAGGGAGAGTGGCCGAGGGGTGACAGATGGGCGGTGAGAAGGACAATGACGGCACTCGATCTGAAAACAAAGAGGTATAGCACATGACAGCGTCGTCGCTCCGCCCTCCCTGGATCGACCCGCGCCTGCGGGACCTGCCGCCGCGCCCATGGCGCAAGATCCACCTCGACTTCCACAACAGCCAGCACATCCCGAGCATCGGCCAGGCATTCGACCCCGACGAGTTCGGCGACACGCTGCTGCGCGGCCGCGTCGACTCGGTGGTGGTGTTCGCCAAGGACATGCACGGCTACTTCTACTACCCCACCGCCTACGAGCCGCGCCATCCAGGCCTGGAGTTCGACCTGCTCGGTCAGCAGGTGCAGGCCTGCCGCGCGCGCGGCATCAAGGTCTACGCCTACTACTGCGCCACCTGGGACAACTACCTGGCCGAGAAGCGCCCCGAGTGGCTGGTCTGGAAGCGCGACCGCACCACCCACCTGCCGGCGTTCGACCAGCCTCCCTCCTGGACCGCCCTCTGCCTCTCGAACGAGGACTTCGTCCAGCTCATGCTTGACCACACCGCCGAGACCCTCGAGCGCTACGAGCTCGACGGCATCTGGTACGACATGCCGCTGCCGAAGGAGGGCGAGTGCTTCTGCCGCAACTGCCTCGCCGCCATCCGCGCCGCCGGAGAGGACCCGTTCGACACGCTGGCGCAGCGCCGCCACAAGCAGCGGCTGCTCACCGACTTCATGCGGCGGGCCCACGAGCAGGCCCACCGCATCCGCCCCGGCTGCCAGGTGGACCAGAACAACCAGACGCGCCTCGGCCTCGGCGAGCGCGCGCCGTTCATGGACAACATCGATATCGAGGCGCTGCCCACCGCCTTCTGGGGCTACCTCTACTTCCCGGCCAACGTGCGCTACGCCCGCACCTTCGGCCGCAGCGTGGTAGGCATGAGCGGCCGCTTCCATCGCTCCTGGGCCGACTTCGGCGGCCTCAAGCACCCCAGCCAGCTGCGCTCCGAGCTGCCCGCGATCGTCGCGCAGGGCGCCCAGTGTGACCTCGGCGACCAGCTGCCGCCCAATGGCCGGCTCGACCCGGCGGTGTACGAGACGATCGGGCAGGCCTACGCGGAGATCGAGCGCCTGGAGCCGTTCCTCAACCAGGCGGTGCCGGTGACCGAGGCGGCGGTGGTGGTGGCCGGCGCGCCGCTCGAGGACATCGGCGCCTCGCACCCCGAGCTCACCGGCGGCGCGGGCGCGGCGGTCTACGGCCTCACCCGCATGCTCATGGAGAGCCAGGTGCAGTTCGACATCGTCGAGGTGACCGAGCAGATGCCGCCGTCAGCGGTGGACGAGCTGCTCGGGCGCTACCGGCTGCTGGTGCTGCCCGATGGCCTCCAGGTGCACGCAGCTCTCGCCGACCGGCTGCGCGCCTACCTGGCGGGCGGCGGCGCCGTGCTCGCGGCGCAGTCCGCGCTGCGCCTGGCCGGCGCCGACGCTATCTGGGCCGAGGATCTCGGCCTCGAGTACCGCGGCGAGTCGCCCTTCGCACCGGCGTACCTCAAGCTCACGGGCGACCTGGGCGGCGGGCTGCCGGACTACGAGTACGCGCTCTACGACGGCGCCGCCCAGTGGCTCCCGCGCGACCCGTCCGTGGTCCTGGCGCGCCTCGGTGAGCCGCTGTTCCAGCGCAGCGCCGCACACTACACCAGCCACGCACAGTCACCGTTCGACCACCTGACAGACTACGCGGCAGCCGTGGCGAAGGGCAGCCTCGCCGCAGCCGCGTTCCCGATCGGCGCGAGCTACCACAAGCACGGCTACTGGATCTACCGCGAGGTCTTCCGCCGCCTCCTCGGGCGGGTGCTCCCCGAGCGGCTGGTCGAGAGCGACGCACCGCTCAGCACCGAGCTGGCGGTGACCCACCAGGTCGCCGCGGGCGACCGCCCCGAGCGCTGGCTGGTCCACGTCGTGAACTACTCGCCCAACCGCCGCAGCCCCGAGCACTGCGAGTACCTCGAGGACCCCATCCCGCTCCACGACGTCCGCGTGACGCTGCGGGCGCGTGGCCCCTTTACCCGCGCCTACCTCGCGGGGGACGGCCTGGCGCTGCCGCTGCGCCAGGCGGGCGACGCCTGGGAGACGGTGGTGCCCCGGGTGACGTTCGGCCAGATCGTGGTGTTCGAGTAGCGCGCCGGGCCCAGAGGCGCGCGGCATCTCCTCGCCGCGCGCCCCAACATCCGCCTCCCGCAACGTTCTCCTTATTGGGGAGCTGCGCCGGCCGCACAAAGGCCAAGGAGACACGCCCGTGACGAAGGCACCGCCAGCCGACGAGAAGGCCGCCAGCCGCCCCGGCTGGGTGATGCACATCCCCAAGCCCGCCTACCGCTACCTGCGCGGCTACGCCTTCGACCCCAGCCTCTCCTCGCAGATCGACACCATCGATATCAACGAGGCCATGTTCAAAGTCCCGTGGGAGCATGACCTCAAGCCCGGGCCGGTCGGCGAGTACCTCGAGGTGGTCGACTACGACCCGTCGAGCCAGTGCTTCTACGAGCCGGTGGACCTGAACGCCCCTGAGGTGCTGGCCCAGAACGGGCTACCGCTCTCGGAGAGCAGCCCGCAGTTCCACCAGCAGTACGTCTACGCCGTGGCCATGACCACGATCAAGAACTTCGAGCAGGCCCTCGGCCGCCGCGCCGCCTGGCGCTCGCTGCACGTGGACCGCGCCGACACCGAGCGGCCCGACGACTACGACGAGCACCCCGTCCGGCTGCGGATCTACCCGCACGCCCTCCGCGCCGCCAACGCCTACTACAGCCCCGACAAGGTGGCGCTGCTCTTCGGCTACTTCCCCGCCACCGCCCAGGCCCCCGGCACCCTGCTCCCGCGCAGCACGGTGTTCAGCTGCCTCTCGCACGACATCATCGCCCACGAGACGACCCACGCCCTCCTCGACGGCGTCCACCAGCGGCTTGTCGAGCCCACCAACCCCGACGTGCGCGCCTTCCACGAGGCCTTCGCCGACATCGTCGCGCTGCTGCAGCACTTCACCTTCCCCGAGGTGCTGCGCCACCAGATCGCCAGGACCCGCGGCGACCTGGTGCAGCAGAACCTGCTCGGTGAGCTGGCCCAGCAGTTCGGCTACGCCACCGGACGCAACGGCGCGCTGCGGAGCGCTATCGGCGGCATCAACCCTGAGACGAAGCAGTGGGAGGCCGCGCGCCCCGACCCGCACGCCTACCAGACCGAGCTCGCACCCCACCGGCGCGGCGCCATCCTCGTCGCCGCCGTGTTCGACGCCTTCCTCACCATCTACCGCCGCCGCGTCGCGGACCTTATGCGGATCGCCACCAACGGCTCCGGCGTGCTCCCGGCCGGCGCGCTGCACCCCGACCTCGTGAACCGCCTGGCCGCCGAAGCCGCCCGCACCGCCGAGCAGGCGCTGCACATGTGCATCCGCGCGATCGACTACATGCTCCCGATCGACATCACCTTCGGCGACTACCTGCGCGCGCTGATCACTGCCGACTACGACCTGGTGCCCGAGGATACCTACGACTACCGGGTGGCCTTCATCGAGGCCTTCCGCCGGCGCGGCATCTACCCGAAGGACGTGCGCTCGCTCTCAGTCGAGAGCGTCCGCTGGCCGATCGTCGATGAGTCGAAGTTCGATATCTTCACCCCGATCGTCGACAAGCTGCTCAAGGGCTTCGCCTTCGAGGTCAGCTACCTCACCGACCGCAGGGAGGCAGCCAGGGTGGCGAAGAACGGGCGCAGCCAGCTCCACACCCTGATCCGTGAGACAGTCGCCAGCCCGAAGTACCGCAGGCGCGTCCTCGATCTCACCGCCTCGCAGGTCACCGGCCTGGTGCTCACCGCCGAAAACCCGGCGTTCAAGGCCAACCCCAACCTGCTCACCGAGCTCGGTCACCGCGACGGCAACCCGCTGTTCGAGGTCCACGCCCTCTGGCCGCTCCAGCGCATGGGGCCGCGCGGGACCATCCTGAACCACCTGCTGGTCCAGATCACCCAGCGCCGCAGACGGACGACGTCATCGGGCGCGAAGATGACCTTCCGCGGCGGCGCGACCTTGATCATCGACCTGAGCCGCAAGCACGTGCGCTACGTGATCCCGAAGTCGATCCTCGACGAGGAGCGCCTGCAGGAGCAGGAGCGCTACGAGAACAGCGCGCTGGGACTGACCCTCGACGGCACCGGCGCGGACGAGATGGCTGCGGCGCGCGAGCCCTTCGCCCTGCTCCACAACACGCTGTAGCACGGAGCGCCCTATGAGCGAACAGACGAAGGTGCGGGTGCGGATGTACCGCCAGGGCCTCGGCGACTGCTTCCTGCTGCGGTTCACGCCCCCGTCCGGAGCAGCCTTCAGCATGGTGATCGACTGCGGCGTCTTCACCGGCTCCGATGGGCAGACTGAGCGCATGCGCGAGATCGCGCAGGACATCAGCGTGGAGACAACAGGGGCGGGGGAGGCCGGCCGCGTGGACGTGCTCGTGGCCACCCACCAGCACGGCGACCACCTGTCGGGCTTCAACCAGGCCCGCGCCGAGTGGGACAGCATCGCCGTCGACGAGCTGTGGCTCGCCTGGACCGAGCAGCCAGACGACCCGCTTGGCGCCGCGCTCCGCACGCACCGGCTCACCACCCGCGGCAAGATCGCGCAGTACCTCAAGAGCAACCGCGACACGCTGACCGACGCGCAGCGGGCGCAGCTCGAGGGGCTCCTCGGCTGCGCCGACCTCGCCGCCGACGAGGACCAGCTCAGCGGCCCGGAGCGGGCGCTTGAGTACCTGCGGGAGAAGGCCCAGCGCCCCAGGTACTTCCGGCCCGGCGAGGTCATCACCCTGGCTGCGCTCCCGGGCGTCCGCTTCTACGTGCTCGGGCCGCCCACCACCGACCTGCTCTTCAAGAACGACCCCTCCCTCAGCCTCGGCGGCGACCCCATGCCCGAGCTCGTGCAGCGGCAGGAGCTGATCGACGGCTTTTTTTCCGCCGTCCCCCACCAGGAAGACCAGGCGCTCGACGAGCAGCTCTTCCCATTCGATGCGCCCTACCGGCTCTCGCCGAGGCGCGCGCGGGAGATGTCCTTCTTCCACAAGCACTACTTCAGCCCCACCGACGAGGACGGTCGCCCGCAAGCCAAGCGCGCGATCGACCAGCTCCCCGGCGTCATGGCCAGCCTCTTCGCACTCGACCTGGACCACTCGACCAACAATACCAGCCTGGCGCTCGCGATCGAGCTGACTGAGAGCGGGCGGGTGCTCCTGTTCCCCGGCGACGCCCAGGTGGGGAGCTGGCGGTCGTGGGAGGACCTGGCGTGGGACCTGCCCGACGCCGCTGACGGGACGCGCCGCGTCACCGGCCGCGACCTGCTCGCGCGCACCGTCCTGTACAAGGTCAGCCACCACGGCAGCCACAACGCGACCCACCTCACGCACGGCATCAACCACATGACCTCCCCCGAGCTCGTGGCGCTCGTCCCGCTCGATATGGACAAGGCGGAGAGCGTCTGGTCGAAGCGCGCCTGGCCCGACCCCGACGTGCTCAGGGAGCTGCTCGCGCGCACGCAGGGGCGCCTGGTGATCTCGGACCGCACCCAGACCCTGCCGCCGAGCAAGGACCTCCCGGCGGGATGGCGGGTCCGGCACGAGGAGCTGCTGGAGCTCCAGCGCGCTACCTTCGACATTCGGGAGGCCTTCATTGACTACCACATCGCCGGCTGACGCGGCCGGCACGATCGCACTCACGATGGCGACACACCAGGTGGTGCTGACGCTCCAAGGGGTGCTCCCACCGCACCTGGTGCTGTGGGGCAGGGAGTCCGCCGTCATGGAGCATGGGCTGGACCTCACCGAGCCGGTGGCCGCCAGCCTCGACGCGCTGGTGGATACGGTGGCCGGCGAGCTGCGGGCCTGGGGCGCGGCCGTCTGATGCACGAGCTGCACATCACCGAGAGCATCCTGCGCATCGCCCTCGGCGCAGCCAGGGACAACGGCGCGCGCCGCGTCACGGCCATCGACCTCGTCCTCGGCGAGCTGAGCAGCGTTGTGGACGACTCGGTGCAGTTCTACTTCGACGCACTGAGCCGCGGCACACCCGCCGAGGGTGCCGCGCTGCGCTTCCGCCGCGTCCCGGCCGAGGCGCGCTGCTGGGACTGCGAGCACGTGTGGCCCGTGCGCGCCCCGCTCCCCGAGTCATGCCCGCGCTGTGGCGGCCTCCGCCTCAGGGTGTCCGGCGGCCAGGAGTTCCTGGTCGAAAGCGTGGATGTTGACTGAACGGTTGCGGAAAGACAACAGTCGGTGTGCCCGCCGCAACACAGCCGCAGACACACGGTGGTACACTGCTGGTACTCCCTGTCACCAAGAAACGCGCACAGAGGCCGCCTATGAAGGTGCCGGTCATCACATCCATCCTCAGCGACAACGACGCGATCGCCGCCGAGAACCGCGTCCTCCTCGACCACGCGGGGGTACTGGGTCTGAACCTCATGGCCTCACCCGGCGCCGGCAAGACCAGCCTGGTGCTCGCCACCTGTGCCCGGCTTCCCGCCTCCATCCGGCCGGCGGTGATCGAGGGCGACCTGGCCTCACGCATCGACGCCGACACCATCGCGGCACGCGGCATCCCAGTGGTCCAGATCAACACTGGAGGAGGCTGCCACCTCGACGCGCCGATGATCCGCTCGGCCCTGCCACACCTGCCGCTCGCCGACGCCAACCTGCTGCTGGTCGAGAACGTCGGCAACTTGGTCTGCACCGCCGGCTTCGCCCTCGGCACCCACCTGAACGTGGTGGTCGCCAGCGCGCCCGAGGGGCACGACAAGCCCTTCAAGTACCCGCACATGTTCGCCGCCGCCAACGCGGTGCTGCTCAATAAGGCCGACCTGCTGGCGGTGTTCGAGTTCGATATCGAGGCCTTCGCCCGCGGCGTGCGCCAGGTCAACGACCGCGCGCCGATCATCCCGCTCTCGTGCAAGAGCGGCGCCGGCATGGACGAGTGGCTGTCCTGGCTTCTGCCGAAGGTGCGAGCCGTAAGCCGTGAGCCGTGAGCTCTCGCTATCACAGGAACCCTCCCACACAACAGCACTCACGCCTCAGCACTCACGCCTCAGCACTCAAGACTCAAGACTCAAGACTCAAGACTCACACATGCTTCACCGCCTCACAATTGAGGTCCGCGGCGCCGTCCAGGGAGTCGGCTTCCGCCCCTTCGTCTTCCGGCTCGCCGAGGAGCTTGGTCTCGCGGGCTGGGTGCTGAACGACGCCCGCGGCGTGTTCGTCGAGGCTGAGGGCGAGCGCGCCCCCCTCGAGCGCTTCCTCGAGCGCATCGCCGCCGAGCCTCCGCCGCTGGCGCAGATCCACGCGCTGGAGCACGCCTGGGCCGAGCCCGCCGGCTACCGTGGCTTCGCCATCCGCCACAGCGATGACGCCGGGGCCAGAACGACCCTGGTGCTGCCCGACGTCGCGACCTGCCCGGACTGCCTCGCCGAGGTGCTCGACCCTTCCGACCGCCGCCACCGCTACGCGTTCACTAACTGCACCAACTGCGGCCCGCGCCTCACGATCGTCGAGTCGCTCCCCTACGACCGCCCCAACACCACTATGCGCGCCTTCGCGCTCTGCCCCGCCTGCCGCGCCGAGTACGAGAACCCGCGCGACCGCCGCTTCCACGCTCAGCCCACCGCCTGCCCCTCCTGCGGCCCGCGCCTCGAGCTGTGGCTGCCGACAACTGACGACCAAGAACCGATGGGCAAGCACCAGCGAGCAGCGAAAGGCGAAGGCTCGCGAGTCGATCACGCCTTGGTCTTTCATCCTTCTTCGTCGGTCAGCGGCGACTCTGCCCTCCGCGCCGCCGCCCGGCTCCTCCGCCAGGGCGCGCTCCTCGCCGTCAAGGGGCTCGGCGGCTTCCACCTGATCTGCGACGCCCGCGACGAGGCGGCCGTGGCCCGGCTGCGCGAGCGCAAGCCCCGCCGCGAGAAACCCTTCGCCCTCATGGCCCGCGACCTGGAGCAGATCCGCGCCCTCTGCCACGTCTCACCCGCCGAGGAGGCCCTCCTCACCTCGCCCGCCGCGCCGATCGTCCTCCTGCGCCGGAGCGACCAACCACCGACAGCCAACGACCAGCGACTGAGCGTGATGCCGCAGAACATCTCCGCGGCTGAGAGCGCCCCTTCATCCTTGGACGCTGGCCCTTCGTCTACCGCTCCTGGCCCTTCGTCTGCGCCCCCTGTGGCCAAGAACGTCGCGCCCGGCAACCCGACCCTCGGTGTGATGCTCCCCGCCACGCCGCTGCACCACCTCTTGATGCGCGAGCTCGACGGCCCGGTGGTCGCCACCAGCGGCAACCTGAGCGACGAGCCGATCTGCACCGACGAGCGCGAGGCCGTCGCCCGCCTCGGCCACATCGCCGACGCGTTTCTGGTCCACGACCGGCCGATCGCCCGCCACGTAGATGACAGCGTGACGATGATCATGGACAGTGAGCCCCGCATCCTGCGCCGCGCCCGCGGCTACGCGCCGCTCCCCGTGCTCCTCCGGCGCCCCGCCCCCTGCGTCCTCGCCGTCGGCGCGCACCTCAAGAACACCATCGCCCTGAGTGTCGGCCGGCAGGCGTTCATCAGCCAGCACATCGGCGACATGGAGACCCCCGAGGCGCGCGCGGCCTTCGAGCGCGTGGTCGCCGACTTCCTGCGGCTCTACGAGGCCCGGCCCGCCGCCGTCGCCCACGACATGCACCCCGACTACGCCACCACGCGCTTCGCGCGGGAGATCCTCGCCGCACAGGGCGAAAGGGAGGTCCTCGGCATCCCGGTCCAGCACCACCACGCCCACCTCGCCGCCTGCCTCGCGGAGCACCACTGCGAGGAGCAGGCCCTTGGCGTGACCTGGGACGGCACAGGCTACGGGCTCGACGGGACAGTCTGGGGCGGCGAGTTCCTCCTCGGCAACCAGGCCGAGTCGCGCCGCGTGGCCCACCTGCTCCCCTTCCGCCTCCCCGGCGGCGACGCGGTCGCCCGCGAGCCCCGTCGCGCCGCCCTGGCCCTGCTCTGGGAGCTCCTCGGCCCCGCGGCCCTCGAGCGCGCAGACCTCGCGCCCATCGCCGCCCTCGCGCCCGCCGAGCGGCGCGTCCTCGGCCAGATGCTCGCCCGCGGCGTCGGCGCGCCCGTCACCACCTCCGCCGGTCGCCTCTTCGACGGCGTCGCCGCGCTCGTCGGCCTCTGCCAGCGTGCCAGCTTCGAGGGCCAGGCGGCCATGGCCCTCGAGTGGGCCGCCGACCCCCACGAGCGGGGCGCGTACCCGCTGGAACTGCTCGATTCCCACACCCTCTCCCCGGTGGCTGAAAAGGGGGCCCGAGGTGAGGGGCTGCTCCTCGACTGGCGCCCGACCCTCGACGCGCTCCTGGGCGACCTGACGTGCAGCGTCGGCACGCCCGTGATCGCCGCCCGCTTCCACAACACCCTGGTGGACGCCATCGAGCGCGTGGCGCTGCACGTCGGCGCGGGGCGCATCGCCCTCACCGGCGGCTGCTTCCAGAATCGGCTACTGGCCGAGCGCGCCGCCGACCGGCTCCGCGCCGCCGGCTTCGACACCCTGCTGCACCGCCAGGTCCCGCCCGGGGACGGCGGCATCAGCCTCGGCCAGGTCGCCGCGGCCGCAGCCCGTATGCGATAGGAGGAATATATGTGTCTCGGTGTCCCAGGGAGAATCCTGAGGATCGAGCCCAATGAGCTCGGTATGACAATGGGCAGAGTCAGCTTCGCCGGCATCATCAAAGAGGTCTGCCTGGCCTACGTCCCCGAGGCCCAGGTCGGCGACTACGTCGTTGTCCACGTGGGCTTCGCCATCAGCAGGGTGGACGAGGAGGAAGCCGCCAAGGTCTTCGCGTACCTGCGCGAGATGGATGAGCTCAAGGAGCTCGACGTCCCGCAGCCCGACTGAGGCCGCCACGGCGAGAGCCGAGCAGGGATGTGGGGGGCCGCAGGCCCCGCGAGACAATCCCTCTCGCCGTGAGTGCGCGGCGATAGCATGCCACACTGGCAGGTGAACCATGAGATTTGTCGACGAGTACCGCGTCGAGGCCGACGCCCAGAAGCTTCTGCACCTGATCGAGCGCACCGTCACGCGCCCGTGGGTCCTGATGGAGATCTGCGGCGGCCAGACCCACACCCTCGTCAAGTCCGGCATCGACCGCATGCTCCCCAAGCTCGTCACGCTCGTCCACGGCCCCGGCTGCCCGGTGTGCGTCACGCCGCTCGAGCTGATCGACCGTGCGGTCGCCATCGCGCGGCGCCCCGAGGTCATCTTCACCTCCTTCGGCGACATGCTGCGTGTCCCGGGCTCCGAGGCCGACCTGCTCAGCGTCAAGGCCCAGGGCGGCGACGTCCGCATCGTCTACTCGCCGCTCGACGCGGTCAGGCTGGCGCAGAAGCACCCGGACCGCCAGGTGGTGTTCTTCGCCGTCGGCTTCGAGACCACCGCACCCGCCAACGCCATGGCCGTCTGGCAGGCGAGCCAGCTCGGCCTCACGAACTTCTCGATCCTCTGCTCGCACGTCCTGGTGCCGCCCGCCATGGAGACGCTGCTCGGCGACACGGACAACCTGGTGCAAGGCTTCCTCGCCGCGGGCCACGTCTGCGCGGTGATGGGCACCACCGAGTACAACCCGATCGCCGCGCGCCACCGCGTCCCGATCGTCGTCACCGGCTTCGAGCCGCTCGACCTGCTCCAGGGCATCGCCATGACCCTCGAGATGCTCGAGCGCGGCGAGGTGGGCGTGGCGAACCAGTACACCCGCGCCGTCACCCGCGAGGGCAACCTCCCGGCCCAGCGCCTCGTGCGGCAGGTCTTCGAGCTACGCGACCGTCAGTGGCGCGGCATCGGGCTCATCCCCGCCAGCGGCCTGGGGCTGCGCCCCGAGCTAGAGCGGTTCGACGCCGAGCGGCGCTTCGACGTCATCGCCCTCACGGCCCAGGAGTCGCCGCTCTGCATCGCCGGCCAGATCATGCAGGGCCGCAAGCGCCCCAGCGACTGCCCGGCCTTCGGCGGGCGCTGCACCCCGGAGCACCCCCTCGGCGCACCAATGGTCTCGTCCGAAGGGGCCTGCGCGGCCTACTACCAGTATGGGAGGATGTAGACCGCCGCCGAGCGCCAGCTCATCGAATCGCGCCGCCAGTGCCGCGTCGACGCCTCTCAGTGGAGCACCCCATGAGCCTGCACAGCCCCCATTGCCCCATCCCGATCAGCGAATATCCGCACGTCACCCTGGCCCACGGCGGCGGGGGGCGCCTGAGCCAGATGCTCATCGAGCGCATGTTCCTGCCCGCCTTCGCCAACCCCGCCCTCGCCCGGCAGCACGACGGCGCCACGCTCGAGGTGGGCGGCGCGCACCTGGCCTTCTCCACAGACTCATTCGTCGTCAGCCCGCTCTTCTTCCCCGGCGGCGACATCGGCTCGCTCGCCGTCCACGGCACCGTCAACGACCTCGCCATGTGCGGCGCGCAGCCGCTGGCGCTCTCCGCCGCCCTCGTGCTCGAGGAGGGTCTGCCGATGGACACCCTCTGGCGCGTCGTGCAGAGCATGCAGGCCGCCGCCGCCGCCGCCGGCGTCTCCGTCGTCACCGGCGACACGAAAGTGGTGGACCGCGGCAAGGGGGACGGCATCTACATCACCACCGCAGGCATCGGCCTCGTGCCGCCCGGCGTCGAGATCGGCCCCGAGCGCGCCCGCCCCGGCGACGTGGTGCTCCTCAGCGGACCCATCGCCAACCACGGCATCGCGATCATGTCGCTGCGCGAGGGCCTTGAGTTCGAGACACAGATCACCAGCGACTCCGCGCCGCTCTACGGCCTCGTCGCCGCGCTGCTCGACGCCTGCGGCCCAGCCGTGCGCGTCCTGCGCGACCCAACGCGCGGCGGGGTGGCCAGCGCGCTGAACGAGATTGCACAGGCCTCCGGCACCGGCGTGCGGCTCGACGAGACCAGCATCCCTGTGGACGAGGAGGTGCGCGGCGCCTGCGAGATCCTCGGGCTGGACCCGCTCTACGTCGCCAACGAGGGCAAGTGCATCGCCATCGTCGCGCGCGAGGCCGCCGAGCAGGCCCTAGCTGTCTGGCGTGCCCACCCGCTCGGCGAGCGCGCCGCCATCGTCGGCGAGATCACCGCCGACCACCCGCGCAAGGTCTTCCTCCGCTCGCGCATCGGCGGCAGCCGCGTCGTCGATATGCTCAGCGGGGAGCAGCTCCCACGCATCTGCTGACCCACGCGCGGGCAATAACGGTTTCGGGCGTACCGTTTGGCGCATCACGCTGCCGGCGAACCTTCCCTCCTCCTTGTGGGAGAGGGGCCAGGGGCGGGGGAGCCCTGTGGGGATGTTGACACTACTCCGCGGCGCACAGATGTGTGACACCCTATGCCGTCCCGGTGTATAATGTGCGAGTTTCGCCCGCCGTAGCGCCACAGAACACCATGCCCGCGCCCGACCCGCTCGCCACAACCAGGCTCACCGACCCGCAACGCCACGCCTCCACCCCGCCGCCCTGCGGCGCCGGCCCTGGCGACCTGCTGGCCGGGCGCTACCAGGTGGGCACCGTGATCGGCTGGGGCGGGCAGGCCGTCATCCTCCACGCGGTCGACACCCACCCCCGCGGCCGGCGCGGCCCGCTGGCGCTCAAGGTCGTGCGCGCCGACCTCTCTCCCGGCGCACGCCGCGAGGCCGCCGACCTGCTGCGCTGGGAGGCATCGCTTCTGCGCCGCCTACGCCACCCGGCGCTCCCACGCCTCAGCCACGCCCAGGCCAGCGGCGCAGACGCGTGGCTCGTCCGCGAGCTGGTGGACGGCGCGCCCCTCACCACCGCGCTGCGCCACGGCCCCGCCGACCCGCGCCGCGTCCGCGAGTGGGCCGCGCAGCTCTGCACGCTCTTGCGCTACCTCCACACCCGCACGCCGCCGGTGATCTGCGGCGACCTCAAGCCGGCCAACCTGATCCTGCGCCCGGACGGCACCCTGGCGCTGATCGACCTCGGCGCAGCCCACACGCGCACCCGCCGCCCGCCGCGCAAGACGCGCCCACGCTACGGCACCCCCGGCTACGCCCCGCCCGAGCAGCTCGGCGGGCGCGCCCTTGACGAGCGCAGCGACCTCTTCAGCCTCGCCGCCACCTGCTACGAGCTCCTCACCGGCCTGGACCCAGCGCTTGCGCCGCTGGTCTTCGACTACAGCCGGCTAGCAGCCGCGTCTCCCCCGCTCGCTGCGGCCTTGCGGCCAGCCCTCGACCCCGACCCTGCCCGGCGCCCGCCCACGGCCGCGGCGCTGCACGCGTCGCTGGCGCGCATCCCTGCGCCGCCGCTCGCCCTGGCCCCCGGCCTCATCATGGCCTCCCCGCGCGACCTGGCCGTCGCGGCGGCGCACTCCCCGCGCGAGCTCACGGCCGCCCTGGAGTCCGGCGCCGTCGAGGCCTGGCTCGCCGACCACCCCGACCCGGCACTCGGCAACCTGCTCCACAGCCTCCGCGCCACGCGCCAGAGCTCCCCCCGCGCCGCGGCCCTGGATGCGCTGCTCGGCGCGATGGCCCCGCCCGGCGGCAGCGCCCTGCTCCACCCCGCGCCGCGCCGGATCAGCTTCGGCGACGTGCCGTTGCGCTCCACCCGCGCCTGGGGCGCGCCGCACCGCCTCACGATCCGCAACGCCGCCGCCGATCCGCTCCGCTGGGAGTTGGAGTGCCCTGCGCAGCCCGGCGCGGATGTGCGCGTGCTGGCAGGCGGCCGGGCGCTGAAGAAGACCGGTGGCCTGCTCCCGCCCGGCGGCGCGACCGACCTGGAGCTCGTCGCGGCCGGGGTGGCCGGCCCGCGTGGCGGCGAACTGACGCTGCGCTGCGGCGGGTTCGAGACCGCCATCCCCTGGGACGCCACCGTCCAGCCCGGCCTTCCCGTAGGCCACCGCGTCGCCGCCACGCTCGTCGACATCGACCCCGCGCAGCCAGGGCTTGTGACGACGCTCGAGGCTCTGGCGCGCAGAGGCGCGCTCCAGCGCTGGCTCCGCCCCCAGCGCCTCACCGCCTCCGCCGACCAGATCGACGCGGCCCTCACCGCGGGCGACCCACTCGCGCTGCGGCTGATCGTCGGCGCGCTCCTCAGTGACCTCGGGCCGGCACGCTTCCCGCACCTCACCCTCACGCCGCCATCTGACGCACTGACCCTTGTGGCCGGCAGCCGCGACCACCTGGCGCTCACGCTCGAGAACCAGGGCCGCGCCCCATGCACCCTCCGAGTCGGCCCCGGCACCCGATGGGCCGGCTGCGCCCTCTCCGCCGCCGTCCTGCTGCCGGGGGCGCGCTGCGAGGTCACCGTCACCCTCACGCCACCGGCGGGCCTGTCGCCCGGCCGGCACACCGCCCACATCATGCTCCGCGCCGGTGACCTGGACCTCCCGATCCCCCTGCCCGTCGATATAGTAGCGCCCTCCTGGTGGCGGCGCGCGCTTCAGTGGCTCACGGGGTAGCCCCGCGGCCGGGGCACCCTTTCTGCTAGTCTTGACGACTACCGCATCACAAAAGGAGAACACCAATGGCAGGCATTGAGCGCACGGCGACGAGCACATGGCAGGGCGATCTCCGCTCGGGCAACGGCCGGATCGATAGCACGAGCGGGGTCCTTCAGAGCACCCCCTTCACCTTCGCCACCCGCTTCGAGAACGCTAAAGGCACCAACCCCGAGGAGCTGATCGCGGCCGCGCACGCCGCCTGCTTCAGCATGGCCTTCGCCAACTACCTCACCCAGCAGGGGCACAAGCCCGAGGAGATCACCACCCGCGCGACGATCACCCTCGACAGCGGCGTCATCAACAAGATGCACCTCGTCACCCAAGGGCGCGTCGCCGGCCTGGACGAGGAGACGTTCAAGCGCCTGGCCGACGAGGCCGAGAAGCGCTGCCCTGTCTCCAACCTGCTCCGGCCCGGCCTGACGATCTCGCTCGACGCGTCGCTCCAGTAGACCGTCACTCAGCTCTCAACATTCAGCACAAGCGAGGCCCATCCATGCCCAGCAATCCCGCCCGCCGCCGCTTCCTGTCGTTTGCCGCCGGGGCGCTCACGCTCGCCGCGCCCCACTCGCCCTCCGCCGCCGCCCACCGCGACGCCGACGTCATTGTCGTCGGCGCCGGGGTGTCCGGCCTCGCCGCCGCCCGTGCCCTCGCCGACGCCGGCCGCCGCGTCATCGTGCTTGAGGCCCGCGAGCGCATCGGCGGGCGTGTCTGGACCGACCGCTCGTGGCCCGGGATGGCGCTGGACCTCGGCGCCTCCTGGATCCACGGCACCCAGGGCAACCCGCTCACCGCCCTGGCCCGCAAGGCTGGGATTGTCACCGCGCCACCCACCGACTACGAATCGCTCTGGCGCTACGAGCCAGGCGCCCGCGAGCTCTCCGACAGCGCCGACGAGGCGCTCGACGAGAACTTCGAGGACCTCGAGGAGCGCAGCGCCGAGCTCGCCGATGAGCTCAGGTCAGATGGCGAGGATATCTCGCTCCAGGCCGCCTTCGACCAGCTCCTGGCGGGCCGGCGGCTCTCCCAGGCCCAGCGCCGCCGCCTCGACTACGCCATCAACACCAGCATCGAGCACGAGTACGCCGCCGACGCCTCCGAGCTCTCGCTGCTCCACTGGGATCAGGGTGAGGGCTTCGACGGTGACGACGTCATCTTCCCCGGTGGCTACGACCAGGTCCCGAGCCACCTCGCCGCCGGCCTCGACGTGCGCCTCGGCCACGCCGTCAGCCGCATCGCCTACGGGCCGAGGGGCGTCGAAGTCACTACGTCGCGGGGCACCCTGCGCGCCGAGAGGGCGGTCGTCACGCTGCCGCTCGGCGTGCTCAAGCGCGGCGCCGTCACCTTCGACCCACCGCTCCCAGCGCGCAAGCAGGAGGCCATTCGCCGGCTCGGCATGGGCGTGCTGAACAAAGTCTACCTGCGTTTCCCGCGCGCCTTCTGGCCGCGCGAGCCGCATATGCTCGGCTACATCGCCCCACGCAAGGGCGAGTGGGCCGAGTGGCTCAACGTCCAGCGCTACCTCGGCAAGCCCGTCCTGCTCGGCTTCAACGCCGGCAGCTACGGCCGCCAGATCGAGCAGCTCACGGACAGGCAAGTAGTGGCCGCCGCCGTGGGCGCCCTGCGCGACATGTTCGGCCCGCGCGTGCCCGAGCCCGAGGCCGCGCTCATCACCCGCTGGGGCGCCGACCCTCTCGCCGGCGGATCGTACTCGTTCCTCGCAGCGGGCGCCTCCCCGGAGGACTACGACGCGCTCGCCGCTCCGGTGGCCGGACGCCTCTTCTTCGCCGGCGAGCACACCAGCCGCGACTACGCGGCCACTGTTCACGGCGCGCTGATCTCCGGCCGGGAGGCGGCCGAGGTGGCGTCCGAGTAGACCAACCCGGAGTGACATATCCATCGGCGCACAGCCTGGCCTCGGGGGCGCGGCCCCCCGAGGAACACTCCTGCAGATTGAGCAGGGTTGCGAGAGGGCATCCGAGAAGAGGAGCAGCTTGTCCGAGCAGGTCATCGAGCAGCTCAACCAGCGCTTCGCTGTGCCCGGCCAGCTCGCGTTCGCCACGCGCAACGGCGGCGTCACGGTGGCAGAGATCCACAACGCCCACGCCGACGCTGCCGTCGTGCTCCACGGTGCCCAGCCGCTCGTGTTCCAGCCGCACGGGCACGCCCCGGTGCTCTGGGTCAGCGAGCACGCGGTCTACACGCCAGGCAAGGCCATCCGCGGCGGTATCCCCATCTGCTGAGCCTGGTTCGCCCCCCACCCCAGCGACCCCTCGAAGCCGGCCCACGGCTTCGTTCGGACGCGCGCCTGGCAGGCGGTGGTCTGGAACCCGTGGCAGGAGAAAGCCCGGCGCCTGGCCGACTTCGGCGACGAGGAGTAGCACAGGATACTCTGCGGCGACACCGCCAACGCCGCGCAGGACGCCGTCACCCTGGCGCCCGGAGACCCCCGCCGGCTCACCGTCATACTCAGCTCGCGCCCAGCGTGAGGGTAGCGCACCAGGGGCACAGGAATTGCACGGCAGCGGGGCACTGGCCGCTGCATCCGTGGCCGACAGTGGCCGTATAATGGTGGGGAGAAGAGCCACCAGAATCGAGGAGAAGGTGATGCAGGGCGGGGAGATCCAGCGGGTGTGGCAGCGCTACCGGGCGCGCGTGGCCACCATCCTCACGGCTGATGAGCTGGCATCCTACGAGGCCTACCAGCAGCGCATCCGGCGCGCCATCGACCGCGGCAACGTCGCGCCGATCCCAGTGACCGATGACGAGCAGCGCGTGCTCGACAAGATCGCGGCCGACATCGAGGCCACCGCGATCGACCGTCAGTTCCTGGCGCTGATCCGTGTGGCGAAGCTGCCTCAGTAGCAGCTCCCTGAGCCGGGAGGGGATGCGCCACTCAGGAACAACTACGCTCATCTCTGCGGCGCCGCGCTCCGGCAAGAGCTTAATAGAATACGCTCCGCGCCCGGTGGCGCGGCCTCGCCTGCTTGTACGCCGGCTCCTGGCCGCGGTTCCACAGCAGGTAGTCCAGCTGCATCGGCCACACCTCCCGCCCCTGCGCTCGCAGCGCCCCTGCCATGAGCTCCACCGCGTGCAGGGCGCACGCCCGCAACTCCACCTCCTCCGGCGAGCCAGGCGCAATCAGCTCCTCGGCGTCGATCCGCGCCGCCAGCCCCGCATCGTAGCGCAGCACCCCATCGATCCGCAGCACGTGCGGCACGAGGTTGTCCGCGAAGATCGTCAGCCTGTCCAGGTCGGTGAAGCGACCCGCCCCCTGCCCGCTGAACGCTGTCCAGAGGTCGGCCGCCGTGATCTGCGCCCGTTTGTAGAGCGGCACCCGCAGCCCACCGTAGTCGGCCACATCGGCGAACAGCGGCATCCGCGCCAGCAGCCCCACCAGCGTCTCGGCCGAGCCGCCCGCCGCCTCCACCGGCCCCAGAAACCGCCCGCCGTAGCCTTCCAGCAGGAAGCGGCCCAGGTCGCGCCAGGCCCCCGCGAAGAGCCCCATCAGCTCGTAGGCTCCCGCGTTTGCTGGGTCCTGCCCGAAGATCACCGCGCACTCCTCGGCTGTGGCTGCTGCCAGGCGCTCTGCGGGGATCGAGCCGTGCGCCGCAAAGTGCTCCGTCAGCGCTGTCGCCACCGTGAAGTACCCCGAGCGCCCCGGCCGCTTGCGGAGCTGCGGGAAGTAGCCCGAGCCGAAGTTCACCGCGTCCAGCGTCAGAAAGAACGCCGCCGTGTCGTCGCCGTGGCCCAGGTAGTGCGCCTCCGGGTCGTGCTCCGGGTGCTCGATCCGCTCCAGCGGCAGCCCGGCGGCGTACGCGGCGATCCGCCCCTCGTCAATCCGCACGAACCGCGCGCGCGCCGCTACCTCCGCGCACGCCGCGCGCACCTCATCCAGCACGCCAGGCATCGCAACCTCCTCACTACCACACACCGCGCCCGTGGTATTATACGATCCTATGCCCAGCGATCACACCCTCACCCTGGCCGGTGAGACCGTGGCCCTGCTGCCAGAGCGTGCCCTGTTCTGGCCCCGTGGCTCCGTGCTGCTCGTGGCCGACACTCACTGGGGCAAGGCCGCCGCCTTCCGCGCCGCCGCCATCCCGGTGCCCGGCGACGCCACTGCCGACGACCTGGCCCGACTGGACCGCGCCCTCGTGCGCACCCGGGCCCGCCGACTTGTCATCCTGGGCGACCTGCTGCACGCCCGATCCGGGCGCTCGGCGCGCACCCTCGCAACTGTGAGCGCCTGGCGGGCGTCTCACCCGGAGATCGAGGTGCTGCTGGTGCGCGGCAACCACGACCACGGCGCGGGCGACCCGCCACCCGATTGGGGCTTCCGCTGCGTGGACGAGCCAGCCCCCCTGGCCCCATTCCTGCTTCGGCACACCCCAGCCGAGGGACAGGGCGGCTACAGTCTGGCTGGGCACCTGCACCCAGGCGTCCGGCTCGCCGGCGCGGGACGGCAGCGCGAGACCCTGCCGTGTTTCTGGCTCGGGCCGCGTAGCGGGGTGCTGCCGGCCTTCGGCAGCTTCACCGGGGTCGCCGCCGTCTCCCCAGCGCCCGGGGATACAGTGGTAGTGGTGGCCGGGGACGAGCTCGTCCCGCTGCCGGGATATGTGTCATTGCACAGGAAGTGCACAATCCCTTGACAACCGATACGCGTTTTGCTACCATCGCCGTGGATGGGGAGTAGCCAATCGCATCGTAGCGAGCTGGTCGGCCGTCAGTACGGAGCACAACGCTCTCGGTTGACCGTATGTGTTCACGCACTACTGGCGAGACCACCACGACGCGACCGGCCGTGGTGTCTCGCCTTTTTCTGCCCACCGGCAGGGCGCACACGTGACCGGTACGGAGCGGGAAGAGCCCCTTCGTTGAGAAGGATGGAGAACGCTGCATGTCCGAGCTGCTGGACCAACTGACTGTCTGGGTACGCGACGCCATCGAGGCCATGGGCTACATCGGCATCGCGCTAGTGATGCTACTGGAGAACCTGGTGCCGCCGATCCCCTCCGAGCTGGTGATGCCGTTCGCGGGGTTCCTGGTGGCCGAGGGGCGCCTGAGCTTCGTCGGAGTCGTGGCCGCGGGCACCGTAGGCGCGGTGCTCGGGGCGCTGGTGCTCTACGCGGTCGGGATGTGGGCAGGCGAGCCGCTGGTGCGCCAGTTCCTGCGCCGCTACGGCCGCTGGATCAGCGTCTCGGAGCAGGAGCTCGACAAGGCGCTGGCGGCCTTCGGGAAGCGCGGCGATGCGATCGTCTTCTTCGGGCGGCTTATCCCGCTCATCCGCAGCCTGATCTCGCTGCCCGCCGGAATGCACCGTATGCCTCTGGGCCGCTTCTTGCTTTTTACCACCCTCGGCTCGGCCATCTGGAACGCCTCCCTGGCCTACGCGGGCTTCACCCTCGGCCAGAACTGGCAGGCGGTCCTCGGGTTCATCAGCCAGTACAAGCAGCTCACGCTCGTCGTGCTGGCCATACTCGCGGTCGGATGGGCCATCTGGATGGCACAGCGCTGGCGCACTCGCCAGAACACCCAGAGCACTGGCCGTGCCCTCAGTGAGATAGAATAGACGGCTTGCTGCCGCGGCAGATTCGCTCGCGGGAGCGCAGGAGTTGTCGATGCCGCGACCTAAGCAGATACTGATTCTCACCGCTGACGCGGGCTCCGGCCACCGGAGCGCCGCGCGCGCGCTCGGCACCGCCTACGAGCGCCTCTACGGCGATGCCGCGCGCGTCACCGTCGTCAACCCAATACATCACCCGCGCGCCTCAAGCCTGCTGCGGCTCTACGAGCAGATCTACCTCGACGAGATGCAGCACGTCCCGGCGCTCTACCACCTGACCTACGCGCTCACCGACATCTCGGGCGTCACCCAGGTGCTCGCCGGCTCCGTCTACCAGATGCTGCACACCGCCGTCCGCCACGTGCTGCGCGAGCACCCCGCCGACGTGGTGGTGAGCGTCTTCCCGCTCCTCTCGCAGATCGTGGCGGCCATCCTGCGGAATGAGGAGCGCCGGCCCGGGCTCATGTCGGTCGTCACCGACCTCGGCTCGGTCCACGGCACCTGGTTCTCCCGCCACGACGACATCTGCGCCGTGCCGAGCGCCCTCGGGCGCCGCAAGGCCATACGCTGCGGCCTCGCCCCCGAGCGCGTCGTCACCACCGGCATGCCGGTTCACCCGGAGTTCGGCGAGCCACGCGCCGACATAGCCACGCTCCGCCGCGACCTCGGCTGGCGCCAGGACCTGCCGACGATGCTGCTGATCGGCGGCGGCGCCGGGGTGGGCCAGATCGCCTCCCTCGCGGAGTCGCTCGACAACGCCGGCCTCCCGCTCCAGCTCGCCGTGGTGGCCGGTACCAACACCGCCCTGGCCGATCAGATGCGCGCGCGCCAGTGGTCGATCCCGACCCACATCTACGGCTTCATCCCTCTCGCCGACCTGATGCACGCCACCGATATCGTGGCCACCAAGGCTGGCGGCCTCACGGTGAGCGAGGCGCTCGCGGCCGGGAAGCCGCTGCTCATCCACGGGGTCCCGCCGGGCCAGGAGGAGGGGAATCTGCGCTACGTCCGCGCTTCCGGCGCCGGGCTCTGGGCGCCCGACCCCTCCTCGCTCGTCAAGCATGCCCGCCGCTGGCTCCAGCGCCCCGAGGAGCTGCGTCAGGTCACGGCCGCCGCCGCTAAGGCCGGCCACCCCGATGCCGCGCTCCGCATCGCGCGCCTCGGCTGGGAGCTCGCCTCAGCCGCGCCGCACGCGAACCCGCCCAGCTTCCTGGACCGCGCCCGCCGCCAGCTGGCCACATGGGTCTAAAGGCGCACAGCCGGATCAGGCAACACGAAAGGGCCAGGGAGAAAAACTTCCCTGGCCCTCTTTCTGACTCCGCAGGCGTGGCCTGCGCTCACGGCGCAGCCTACTGCATCAGCCTGCTGGCAAGCTGGCGGTACGCCGCCGTCACGGGGTGGTTCGGGTAGCGCAGCACAAACACCTCCGAGCTCGCCAGCGTCATCATCTCGTCGGAGTGCGGCAGCACCGCGGCCACCTCGGCGTCGTAGGTCTGCTCCACCTGCGACTTCACCCGCGCGGCGTCGAGCGAGCTCGGCACCTTGTTCATCACCAGCAGCAGCCGCGGCACGTCCAGCTTGCGCGCCACCTCCACCGTCACGCCTGTGCCCTGGTAGTCCTGCTGGTCCGGCCGCAGGATCACCGCCAGCGCATCGGAGATCGCGATCGAGAGCAGCGTCTCCTCGTTCAGTCCCGGGTGCGTGTCGATCAGCAGGGCGTCCAGCTCCAGCTCCTCTATCAGCCGGTGGAAGCCGTCGTTCAGCAGCCCCACGTCGTACCCCTCGCGCAGAATCTTCGCGATCTCCCCGGTCTTGACGCTGGAGGGGATGAGGTAGATCGTGCCGGTCACCGGGGTCCTCAGGCGCGACGTCACATCGATCGCGGCGTCCTCGATGTTGCACCTGCCCCACAGGTAGTCGTTCAGGGCGAACGCGGCCTCGTCCTCCTCCAGCCCGAAGAGGACGTGGACGCCGGGCGAGTAGATGTCGGTGTCGACGATGCCGACAGTCATGCCGCGCGCGGCCAGCAGCGCAGCGATATTGGCGGTGGTGTTGGACTTGCCGGTGCCGCCGCGGTACGAGTGGATCGAGAGGATCTTGGGCATCGGTGCGCTCCTGTCGCAAGGGCGGGAGGGGGCCCGGCGCGAAGCGTCTGCCGGGCGATCGCCTCCACTATACCCACCGGGACGCGCGGCCGGTAGAGCGGTTTCGGCGCAGCTGGGGTGCAGTGTCGATCCCGTTCCGCAAACGAGGTACGCCTGAAGCTAGAGCAGAAGCCCTCCCACCACCGCCGCCAGCACCACCACCGCCCACGGCGGCGCCTTCCACACCACCAGCAGCCCAAAGCAGACCAGCGCCAGCGCGAAGTCGGCCGCGCCGCCGACCGCGCTCGTCCAGACCGGGTCGTACAGAGCGGCCAGCAACACGCCCACCACCGCCGCGTTCACCCCCCGCAGCGCCGCCTGCGCGTCGGGCCGCGCCCGCAGCTCGCCCCAGAACGGCAGCGCGCCGATCACCAGCAGCCACGCCGGCAGGAAGATCGCGGCCAGCGCCAGCAGACCGCCGGCCCACCCCCCCGGCCCAGCGCCACTCACCGCCCCCAGGTAGGCCGCAAAGGTGAACAGCGGCCCCGGCACCGCCTGCGCCGCCCCGTAGCCGGCGATGAACGCGTCGGGCGTGACCCACCCCGGCGGCACCACCTCGGCCTCCAGCAGCGGCAGCACCACATGCCCGCCGCCGAACACCAGCGACCCGGCCCGGTAGAAGCTGTCGAACAGCGCCAGCCCCTGCGACGGCCACGCCTCGCGCAGCAGCGGCAGTCCGAGCAGAGTCGCGAAGAACAGCGCCCAGCAGCCAAGCGCCAGCCGGCGGCTCACCGGGAATCGCAGCGGCTCCCCGCCCGCGTCCGACTCGGCCCCCAGCAGGCGCCACCCCGCCAGGCCGCCCGCGGCGATCACGCCCACCTGTGCCAGAGCTGTCGGCCAGAGCAGCACCAGCACGGCCGCCACTACCGCGATCGTGGCCCGCGGCCGGTCTGGCGCCAGCGAGCGCGCCATCCCCAACACCGCCTGCGCAACCACCGCCACCGCGACGATCTTCAGGCCGTGCAGCCACCCCGCGTCCGCCACCCCGCCCAGCAGCGTCACCCCATAGGCGAAGGCGATCATCAGCGCGGCCGAGGGCATGGTGAACCCCAGCCACGCCGCCAGGGCCCCAGGTAGCCCGGCCCGCAGTAGCCCCAGCGCGATCCCGGTCTGGCTACTCGCCGGCCCGGGCAGGAACTGGCACAGCGCCACTACGTCGGCGTAGGCCCGGTCGTCCAGCCAGCGCCGCCGCTCCACGAGCTCGGTGCGGAAGTACCCCAGGTGCGCCACCGGCCCCCCGAACGACGTCAGCCCCAGCCGGGTGAAGACCCCCAGCACCTCCAGAAACAAGCCGCCGCGCCTCTCTTCTGCGGCGACCTCCTCAGTAGCTGCCATCTCCCTCTCCATCACTCTCCTGGCAGACGCCGCAGCAGCTCTTCGTCACCCTCCTCGCGGCGCACGGGTCCTGCCGGCTGCCAGCTGCTCCACCTCACCGGCCTCACCGCCCCGCGCCGCGCGTAGCCGCTGTACGAGCGCCACACCAACAGCATCGCCAGCGAGCCCTGCCAGCCCGAGGAGCACCCACAGCCACGTGGTACGGCTGCGGGATGTTCTCGTGAGGGAAGGTGTCGCCGGTGGACGCCGGCGTGAAGTGGACGTCGCCCGGGTCGCTCGCGCCGTACATGTTCGCGCGCAGCAGGGGTGTATCGAGCTGGTCCACGCGCTGGGTGCGAGGGGCGGCGTGCGGGGCCAGCACGAGCGCGGCGAGCAGGGTCTGGGCGGCGAGGTGGCGCATAGCGGTGCTCCTGAGCGGTGGGGTGACGCCGCGAGTATAGCACACGACATGAGCGCGAGATCACCGCATGTGCTATACTGACCCTATTGATATATAGTACTTTTGTGCTATGCTAGAGTAACAGCTGGCGTCTTCTTCTGAGTGGCCCATGCACCAGGCCTTTCGTCATGCCGAGCGCAGCGATGCATCTCTGGCGGAGACCCTTCGCTACGCTCAGCGTGACACGGTTCCTACCAGATGCACCGCTGAGTAGTCCCCCGCGCCGTGTAGTAGGTGTTCGCTCCGCCTTCTGACAGGATCGATGTCAACCGGAAAAGTGCTCCTCATCGCGGCGCTCTCGATCGCCGCTCTCCTGCCGATGCTCCTGCTGCCGCAGCCCACAGTCCTCTCCGGCTGGCAGGGCCAGGTCGCGCTCGCCCAGCGCGGCTCAGGCATCACCGGCGAGGCGGCCGCGATCACCGGCGAGGCGGCCCCTGTGCCACCCGCGGCGGGCGGCGTCGCGCTGCTGGAGGCCTACAACCAGAGCAGCGCGCTCCAGGAGTCCGCGGCGGGCGGCAGCGTGCGCTACTTCCAGCGCCCGGTCGGAGGCGGCCTGCTGGCCTACTTCGTCGTCCTGCTGGACGACCGCGCCAGCGTGCGGGTGGTCAACGCCGACGGCGCCACCCCCGCCAGTGACGCCACCGGCGATACGACGTGGGAGGGCGGCGGAAAGCACCTCGCCACCGTGCAGGAGATGGCCGGCGCGCCCTACGCGGCGCTCCCGGACCACACACTGCTCGGCGCCACCAACTTCGGGTTCTTCGGGGCGCGCACCTCGAGCGAGGGCACCGTGGTGATCGACGGCGATATCAAGCGCGTCAACCCGGGCCGCGCCGCGCTCTGCGTCACGGCCGACAGGCGCGCGGAGATCGGGAAGTTCAGCGCGGCGGACCTGGAGGCGAAGGGGTGCGAGCAGGCGGCCGGCGCCGGGCCGGTGTTCCTGTGGCGCGGCAAGATCGCCAACCCCGACGTGCGCGAGGAGACGGCCGAGTTCCTGCCGTTCAACCCGCTAGGCGAGGATTTCGCCCAGCTCGACTGGCGCATCACAGCCTACGCCACCGACATCCCCAAGACGTCCGTGTGCGTCGGACCGGCCGAGGGCGGCCGCTCGTTCCTGGTGCTGGCTACGTCCTACGGTGTCCCCGGCGTCGAGCTCGCGCGCAATATGCTCGCGATGGGCTGCACCGACGCGATGGGCGCCGACGACGACACCTCGACCCAGATGGTCTGGCGCGGCGCCCCTGTCACCGGCCGCCCGCCGCGTGAGGTCCCCGACGCCCTCGCCGTCTACGGCCGGGAGTAGATCGCCGCACAGGGCGGCAGTCGCACCGAGCGCACTATGCGGCGCTCCCCCTACGGCGTCACGAACCCCACCACCCGCGCGCTCACCCGCTCCGCCTCCGCCGGGTCGCTGCGGAACACCGCATACCCCTCGCCGGACGACGCGCGCGGCACGAACTCCAGCACAAACGCGGCCCGCTCCAGCTCCACCCCGCCGCGCTCCAGCGCCACCTCCACCTGCACCGCCTCGGCCGTCTCGTCGCCATCGTTCGTCACCGTCACCGGCACAATGAAGTGCTCGCCCGCCCGCCGCGCCGCGCCGTGCTCCACCGCCAGCAGCGGCGTCTTCTCCCCACCCGATAGCCCCTCGTAGGCCAGGAACCCCGCCGCACCCACGATCAGCGCCAGGCCCACAGCGAACACCGACCACTCGAGCCAGTTCTTCTGCGGCACACTCATTGGAGTAGCAGCCTCCCCGCCGACGCCCCCAGCGTCGCGGCCACGCCCAGCACCACCGACTGCGCCACGCACGCGGCCAGCGCCAGGCCGTCGAACCGGCCGAAGAACCACAGGATCGCCGCCGACACCGCCAGCGCCACGGCGTACGTCGTCACCGTGCCACGCAGCACGTGCCCGGCCCCCTCGTTCCGCACGAACTGCCGCGTGCCGCTGAACTCGCTGAAGTACAGCACCACCCCGCCGAGGGCCAGCGACAGCAGCATCAGAGCCAGCAGCCGCCACGCGCCGATCTCCAGTGCGATCACCGCGATCTCATCCGTCGGCGCCACGTTGATCGCGAACAGCACCGCGCCGCACACTCCCAGCACCAGCTGCTCGGCGAAGTTCACCTCGCCGCCCGCGCCCTGCTCTTCCCCCGCCATGCCCCCCTCGTCGTCCTCGCCGCCGAGCTGCGCCGTGCCCACCGATACGCCGATCGACACCACCAGCGCCTCGAGCACGATCTTGCCCACCACCTCATCAGGCGGCATGTCGGCCGTGATGCGGCCCAGCAGCCACAGTACCAGCGCGGCGGTGACGAACCCTAGCCCGAGCTCCTCGACCGAGTCGATCGCCACCTCGCTCCAGGTCGCGTCCTCGCGCAGGCCGGCGAAGCGGTTGTACCCCAGCAGCAGCGCGAACGTCACCCCGACCGCCGCCAGCAGCCGCCAGGGCGAGAGCGAGAACCCCGCCCACCACATTTCCATGGTGTAGAGCAGCGGCAGGCTCACGATCAGGCCTCCGGCCAGGCCGCGGCCGTACTCCTTGAGGGACTGGCTCACCCGCGGTCCGGCAGCGTCAGCGCGCGCCGTGGCCGCCGCTGCAAGCTGGCGTTGCATGGCTCGTGTCCTTACGCGGAAAGAATGGCCCGGAGAGACATGCTCTCCGGGCCGTGCGCCCCACGGCGCCGGTGTCAGATGGCGCGATAGGGTAAAGCAAGTTGTGTGCCTTCAGCCGACCGCGCTAGCCGTGCGTCACAAGCCCCTCGCCGGCCACCCACCCCTCGCGGCCGTCCTTCGCGCGGACGCGCCACCAGGTGTAGCCATCCTCGCTCACCGGGCCCTCCATCAGCGTCAGCTGCGTGCCCACCGCGAGCCCGTCCAGCACCTTCGCCTCCAGACCCGGCTCGCTGCGCCGCCGCAGGTTCTGGCCCTGCTCGTTCTGCACCCAGGCCGTCACACCGACTGCCAGGCGCGCCGCGCCTACGGCCTGCTCCGCCTGTGCTGCGGCCGGCTGCGCCTGCGCCGCCGCGTTCGTCACCCCCGGCTGCGCGGCCTGCGCCTGCGCCGCCTTCGCGGCCGCCTCGGCGGCCGCCTTCGCCTTCGACAGCTCGGCGATCTGCTTCTGGAGCTCCTGCATCTGCGCCTGCGATGCCCGCAGCGCCTCCTGCGCCTCCTTCTGCGCCTGCGCTGCCTGCGCCGCACCCGCGCCGCTCGCCTGGGCCTGCTGCAGCTTCTGCTGCATGGCCTCCATCTCCTTGTTCTTCTTGTTGAGCTCCTGCTGCAGACCGCCCACCTGGTCGCTCAGGTTCGCGATCGTCTTGCCGAGCTTCTCCTGCTCTTCCTTGGCCTTGTCCTTGCCGAAGTTGAACATGCCCACAGAGTGCCTCCTTGTGTCAGGCTATCACTCGGTGTTGAGATGAAGTCTTAAGCGCCAGGAAATCATACCACAGTAGGGGCGCGTCGTACGACCCAAACAGCGAAGGTCCACCCCGCGCCGCAGCGCTCGGGGAAATCCTTACAGTCCCTTAACCAGCCCTTAGCATACCGGCAGTACGATGAGGAAACAGCAGCCGCCCGAGCTTTGACAGTGTCCGCGCAGCGTGCCATAATACGGCACCGGAACGCCCTTCTCCCACGCGCAGGCGGTCGCCCCAAGCAGTTCACAGACAGAAGAGGTCCCTGACATGCGTGAGCATTACACCAAACAGCTGCAGCAGATACACGACGACCTGCTGCGTATGGGAAGCCGGGTCGAGCACGGCGTGGCGGACGCGATGAAGGCCCTGGGCCGCTGGGATACCGACCTGGCGCAGCGGGTGATCGCCGGCGACCGCGAGGTCGACACACTCCGCACCAGCATCGAGGAGAACGTCCTCCAGGTGATCGCCACCCAGCAGCCGGTCGCTACCGACCTCCGCACGCTGCTCGCCACCATCGCCATCGCCGCCGAGCTCGAGCGCATGGGTGACTACGCCAAGGGCATCGCCAAGCGCGTCGAGCGCTGCCTGCGCGCCCCGGTGATGGTCGAGGCCCCTGCCGAGCTCCACCGCATGGGCACCATGGGCCAGACGATGCTCCACACCGCGCTCGACGCCTTCGTGCGCCTCGACGCCGACCTGGCGCGCTCGCTCGTGAGCGAGGACGAGAAGGTCGACGAGCT
Source organism: Chloroflexota bacterium (assembly GCA_039805565.1). GTDB lineage: Bacteria > Chloroflexota > Chloroflexia > Chloroflexales > Roseiflexaceae > CALJIC01. The sequence continues at coordinate 41,180 of JBDLTZ010000011.1, forward strand.
GGAGGACACAGTGGTGGCGCACCTGCTCGGCCTCGCCAAGGAGGAGCCGCGTAAGCTCGACGCTGCCTACGCGCTGCTGGATATCAGCCACGCGCTCGAGCGTATGGCCGACCGCGCGACCAACATCGCCGAGCGCGTAGTCTTCATCTGCACGTCGTCCAACGTGGAGCTCAACCCGTAGCCCGAGGAAGTCGCTATGGAACTCTCACGCGCACACGTCACGGTCTCCGGCCGGGTGCAGGGGGTGAACTTCCGCGCCTGCACCCGCGACCAGGCCCGCGCCGGTGGGGTGGCCGGCTGGGTCCGCAACCTCGATGATGGTCGAGTCGAGGCGGTGTTCGAGGGGCCGAAGCCCGCCGTCGAGCGGCTGGTCAGCTGGTGCTACAGCGGCCCCTCCCCCGCGCGGGTCGAGTCGGTCAAGGTGCAGTGGCAGCCCCCCACCGGCGACGAGCAGGGCTTCAGCATCATCTGGTAACCCCCACCTTCAGCGCACCCAGCACGCTCGAGGAGTCGTCGGTCCACACCGGCGCGCCCGCCGCGGCCTCGAGCGTGTACCAGCGCGCGTCCCCGGCCAGCGCTGCCAGGTCGGCCGCGTCGCGCGCCAGCAGCACCCACTGCGAGCCGCGCTTGCCCTCCGCAGCCTGCTCGGGCGTCACCGCCACATCGTCCTGCGCCAGCGCCACGAGGCCGGCGTCCTGCGCCAGCGCCGCCAGCACCGGCCGCAGATCGAAGTACTGGTTCGAGATGTGGAACGCCACGACACCCCCCGGCGCCAGCCGCCCCAGGTACAGCGCCAGCGCCTCGCGCGTGATCAGGTGCACCGGCACCGAGTCCGAGGTGTAGGCGTCCATCACCAGCAGGTCGTAGGCCCCGGCGGGCGCGTCCCCCAGCGTCAGCCGCGCGTCCCCCAGCACCACCGGCACGTCCGCGCCGCAGTCCCGCATGTAGGTGAAGAAGCGCTCGTCCCGCGCGATCCGCTCCACCGCCGGGTCGATCTCGTAGAAGGTCCAGGCCTGGCCCGGCTGCCGGTAGCACGCCAGCGATCCGACCCCCAGCCCCACGGCCGCCACGCTCCTGCGCGAGGGGCCGAGCATCTCAAAGAGCTGCCCCGCCGGCCCACTCGGGTGATAGTAGCTCAGCGGCACCCCCCGCAGCGCCGGGTCCAGGCTCTGCGTGCCGTGTAGCGTCGCGCCGTGCGCCAGCTGGTGGAAGCGCCCCGAGCGCTCAAGCAGCACCCGGTGCACCCCAAAGAACGTTCGCTCGACGTGCAGCGCCCGCCCCTGGTCGCTCACGTACAGCCCGCCCGCCAGCAGGATCGCGGCCACCCCCAGCCCGAAGCGCAGCGGCCGCCGCGAGAAGCTGAAACACAGCGCCGCCGGCACCCCAAAGGCCAGCATCAGCCCCAGCGGCTCCGAGCCCAGCCCGGCCTGCTGCACCGCCACCACCAGCCCGACCGCCAGCAGCCCAAGCGCCGCAGGGAGCGCGAGGTCCCAATGGTTGAAGGCTGAACGCTGAACACTGAAGATCTTCGTCTGGAGCGCCGTACCGCTGGCTGAGGAGGGGTGTTGCGGAGCCGGCAAGCTACTGAAGATCTTCGTCTGGAGCGCCGTACCGCTGGCTGAGGAGGGGTGCTGCGGAGCCGGCAAGCTTTCGGCTGATGCAGGGGCGCGGTCCCCTTCAGCGTTCAGCGTTCCTCCTTCAGCGTTCAGAAGGCACGCCAGCACCAGCACCAGCGGGTACTCCAGCACCGTGTCGAACAGCAGCGGCGCCACCACCGCGTTGAATAGCCCGCCCAGCGCCCCACCCACCGACATCCACAGGTAGAACGCCGTGAGCTGCGCGGCCGGCGGCCGGTCGCGCGCGAGCTCGCCGTGGCACACCATCGCAGCCACGAAGAACACCGCCAGGTGCAGCGGCAGCAGCAGTTCCAGCGGCGAGGTGGCCTGCGCCGCCATCACGATCACCAGCGGCAGCACCACGATCGGCAGCGCCCGCACCATCCCCCGGTGCGGGAAGGCCTCGCCGCCGAACACCAGGATGAAGCTCAGCAGGTACAGCGCCAGCGGCAGCGTCCACAGCAGCGGGATCGGCGCGATGTTTGTGGAGAGGTAGGCCGTCACGCTCAGCATCAGGCTCGACGGCACGAACGCCAGCAGCACCCAGCGCGCCACCCGCCGCACCGGGAGCGGCGAGGCCCCAAGAGCGAAGGCTGTCGTCCGTCGTCCGTCGTCCGTCGTCTGCGGTCCTCCGCCTGCCGCCCGCCACATAACCACCGCGCACGCCAGCACCAGGCCCAGCAGCACTCCGTACCCCGCGGCCCACAGCCGGCTCTGGTCCGCCAGCCCCAGCGCCGGCTCGACCAGCGTCGGGTACATCAGCAGCGCGGCCATGCTCCCCACATTGCTCGCCGCGTAGAGCAGGTACGGGTTGGAAGCCCGCGCGTGCCCCGTGCGCGTAAACCACGCCTGTAGCAGGGGGCTCATCGTGGACACCACGAAGAACGGCGCGCCCAGCGCCACCGCCATCATCGCCAGCATCCACGCCGCCTGGCTTCCCTCAGCCGGCGGCCGCCACCCCTCAGGCACCCCGATCGGCAGCGCCAGCAGCGGCGCCAGCATCAGCACCAGATGCAGCGCCGCCTGCCGCCGGGGAGCCAGAAAGCGCGTCGTCAGGTGCGCGTAGGCGTAGCCAGCCAGCAGCGCCGCCTGGTAGAACAGCATCGCCATGTTCCAGACCGAGGGCGAGCCCCCCAGCAGCGGCAGCGCCATCCGCGCGAACATCGGCTGCACCAGGAACAGCAGCGTCGCGCTGACCAGCATTGTCAGGGCGTACAGTAGCACAGTCGCATCTCCATCGAACCATCTCTGCTCCCATGGTACCGCGCCACCGCCCGCGTGCGTTGCAGATCGACAGCACTTTCGCACATGAGGCAGATACACTCACGTGTCTGCTATCGCAAAGCCGGCCCGCCGCCGATCCGCACCCCTCCTGAAGCCCGCCTCTGCCCTGCCCGCCGACGCCCCAACCGTGCGCGAGCGTAATGACAGCGTGCGTTAGGCCCTATGGTACAATACAAATTGCATATAGGCGATTCATCGGCCAACTTCGCTCACGCTCGTGGCCGGGAGGTCGATTTCAGGGAGAGCTACGCCCGCCCTGCCCCTCCTGCTCAGGCACGCAGCACGCAGCACATCCCGAAGGAGCTACCGATGCCTATTCGCATCCTGCTCGTCGATGACCACAGTGTGGTCCGCCAGGGACTCCGCATGTTCCTTGCGCTCGACCCTGAGCTCGAGGTGATCGGCGAGGCCTCCGACGGCGCCGAGGCCCTCAAGCTCTCGCATCAGCTCCAGCCGGACGTCGTGCTGATGGACCTCCTCATGCCGGTCATGGATGGCATCACCGCCATCGGCGCCATCCGCCGCGAGCTCCCCGACGTCGAGGTGATCGCGCTCACCAGCGTCCTCGAGGACGCCTCAGTCGTTGGGGCTGTGCGCGCCGGGGCCATCGGCTACCTGCTCAAGGACACCCGCGCCGACGAGCTCTGCCGCGCGATCAAGGCCGCCGCCCAGGGCCAGGTCCAGCTCTCACCCCAGGCCGCAGCCCGCCTCATGCGCGAGGTGCGCGCCCCCGATAGCCCCGAGGCCCTCACGGAGCGTGAGACCGAGGTGCTGCGGCTGCTTGCCCAGGGTAAGGCAAACAAGGAGATCGCGTCCGACCTCACGATCGGCGAGAAGACAGTCAAGACGCACGTGAGCAACATCCTGGCGAAACTCGCTGTCCAGAGCCGCACGCAGGCAGCGCTCTACGCCGTGCGCATCGGCCTCGTCTCGCCCGACCAGCTCAGCGAGCACGTCTGATGTCCCCCGCAGCCACAGAGACGCCCCCCCTCACCCTCGACGACCTCGGCGCCGCCGCGCTCGCACACCTGGTCGACTCGGCGCTCGACGGCGTCCTGGTGCTGGACGACGCACGGCTCATCCGCTACGCCAGCGCCGCCGCCTGCGAGATCGCCCAGCGCCCCGCCGAGCAGCTCCTCGGCAGCGACCTGCTCGCGCTAGTGGGCCAGGGCGAGCGCGCCGACGTCGCCAGCCACCTCGCCATCGCGCCCGGCGCCCGCGTAGACCGCCGCTCCGCCACTATGGTTCGCCCCAGCGGCGAGCAGCGCGAGATCGAGTATGTCGCCGCCGGCATCGCCTCCCGCGGCGCCGCGCTCACGGTCGTCACAGTGCGGGACGTGACCGAGACACGGCGGGTGGTGCGCTGGGCGGCCACCCTGGCCCAGATCAGCTCAAGCGTCGCCTACGCCGGCACCCTCGAGTCCACCCTCGGCTCGCTCGCCCGCACCCTCGTGCGCGTCACCGGCATCGCCGCCTGCACCGTGCTCCTGATCGACAGGCCCGAGCGCCACGCCTGGCGCGCCGCCGCCACCTTCGGGCTGCCCCCGGGCTACACCGAGGCCCTTGAGGCAGTGTGGCGCGAGGGGATCGTGCTCCCATCTGTCGAGGCCTACGACCGCCGGCAGCCGGTGGTGCAGTCTGGCGTCCGCCAGCTCGTCCTCGGCGAGCCGCGCTGCGCCCCGCTCCACCCCTTCATGCTCGAGATCGACTGGGACGTGCTGGTGGCGGTGCCGCTCGTCGTCCGCGGCCGGCCCGTCGGCACCCTCGTGGGCTACTACCGGCCGGAGGACGCCCCCGGCGAGGACGAGATCGCCTTCCTCAGCGTGATCGCGGATCAGGCCGCCGTCGCGGTGGAAAACACGCGCCTGTTCATCGAGGCGCAGGGTAAGGCGGCCCTCGAGGAGCGCCAGAAGCTCGCGCGTGAGCTGCACGACTCGGTCTCGCAGGCGCTCTACGGCATCGCGCTCGGCGCCCGCACCGCCCGCGAGCTGATCGACCGCGACCCGCCCCGCGCCATCGGCCCGATCGACTACGTGGCATCCCTGGCGGAGGCCGGCCTCGCCGAGATGCGCGCGCTGATCTTCGAGCTGCGCCCCGAGTCGCTGGCCACCGAGGGGCTCGTCGCCGCGCTCTCCAAGCAGTCGGCCTCCCTACGCGCCCGCCACGGGATCACGGTGCACGCCGCCCTCCCCGAGGAGCCCGATGCCCCGCTGCACGTCAAGGAGGCGCTCTACCGCATCGCCCAGGAGGCGCTCCACAATATCATCCGCCACGCCCGCGCCACCACCGTCGAGCTGCGCCTCTACGCCGGTGACGAGCCCTCGCCGCAGCACGCGGAACCCGCGCCGCTGCCCAACGCACCCACGCCTCCCTCAGCTCTCAGCGCTCAGCTCTCAGCTCCCAAGACTCGCTTCTTGGTCCTCGAGGTGCACGACGACGGCCAGGGCTTCGAGACGGGTGGCCAGTTCCCCGGCCACCTCGGGCTCCGCTCCATGCGCGAGCGCGCCATCAGCCTCGGCGGGGAGCTCCAGATTGAAAGCGCGCCCGGTGCCGGCACACGCCTTGTCGCCCGCGTCCCTCATTAGCCGACAGAACCGCCACCGACAGCACTCGTAGTCCCTTGCGCCCCTCGCGCCCACGGCCCGCCAGCACGGGACCGTCGGGCGGTTCTCACACCCCCTCCAGCCCACTACAATCCCCTCGTGCGCACGCGCCAGCGCTCAGCACTCAGCACTCAGCACAGGAGAAGCCCGTGTCGCCCGAGCCCACGCCCGCCAACCAGGTCATCGCCATCGGCACCCTCGACCACCAGCGCCACAACGGCCGCGAGACCACCCGCGTCGGCCTGCGGAATGCCCTGCGCGGCCGTGAGGAGCGCATCGTCCTCCAGATCCCCTCGCCGTTCGGCCAGATGTACGCCCTGCCCCTCCAGCTCGACGGGCCAGTCCCCGGTGAGGAGTACCTTGCCTCCGCCGTCGCCGGCGCGCCGCTAGCCGTGACAGGGCGGCTCCAGTGGGAGCAGCGCACCGACCGGCGCTACCGCGTGGCGCCCGAGGAGCACGGCCGCACGAGCGGCGAGCTGACCTTCCACGTCTCCGCGGTGAAGGTGCCGGAGCCCGAGCAGGAGCACGGCTGCGACGTGTGGCTCAGCGGCGTGGTGCAGGGCGCGCCGCGCATCCAGCGCCATCCGCACCGGCGCTCCGTGCTCCTCGCGCAGACCGCGCTCCGCGTCAGCGTCGAGCGGCAGCGGCGCGGCAGCCGCACTCGCCTCGTCGAGACCGAGCGCGTCCCGATCGTGGTGCCGCTGGACCATCCGGATGCGCCGAACCTGCTACGGCCCGGCAACCAGGTCGTCGTCGAGGGCATGCTGGAGCGCGTGGTCGTCGAGCTGCGCGGCCCAGACGTGGATCGCGCGGTGGCGGCGCTCGACGCCGAGTGGCAGGAGCGGCGCGTGGCGCTCGAGGGGCGCGTGGGAGAGCTGCACGCGGCGGAGCAGCGCCATGCCGATCGGCGCCGGGGCCTTGGCCAGGCGGTGCGGAGCCGTGTCGTCGCCGGGTTTGCCGAGCTTGTCTCAGGGGCGCCAATGTCCCCAGGCGAGGCGCGCGCCCTGCGCGAGGCATCCGTCGCACGACGCAGCGGGCGGTAGCACGCCAGCGGTCCAGTTCCACCCACAACAGGCGGCCGTCAGCAACCCGTCTTCGCCAAGCCGGGGTTTCGGGGTGTGACCATCAGCCTGTCTGCGCCAAGCCGGGGGGTTCGGGGGGTGTGGCCCCGAGAACCACCCCACCCAGAACAACAGAACGAGCCCTCCCACTTGTAGGAGAGCTCCTTTTTTATTTTCTATATGTTAATACTATTTTCTTTTTTACCCCTCGACAAAAATATTGTTTTAAATAAACACACTACACACTGGTAATATATTGGTTCGTGAGGTGCGCTACAGTACGCGTGGCGGCCGGATGTTCCGGGCCGCCGGCACCAGGCCCAACGCCTCCGCTCCTCTGCACACCCGACGAGCGGGCGCGGCCGGCCTCGTATCACCGGCTCGGAAGGGCCGGCGGCGGAACCTGTTCCGCTGCTTGCACACTCACACCGCCCATACCCCCAGATAGCTCCGCCAGGCGCCGCGCACCCGCGCACCCGCGCACCAGCCCGGCGGGGATCACCTTTCCCGCGGCCGCCGCGTCCAGCGCACCCGCGCCCGAGACACACCCGCCCGCTCTTTCTCACCTGCCCTTCCATCGGCACGGACCAGCGCACGCACCCTCGCGTTCAACGCCGCGTCCTACACCCGCTTCCTCTCTCACCAGCAGCAGCCTCCCAAGCACACCTACCGCTAACAGCGGTGGCCCACTGGGCGAGCTGTCCTATACACACATACACTCAGCGTACACCGCACGCATCCGCTCACACACCATCACCTACCCACCGGCCGATCGCAGCACTGCGCTCGCCCGTGTGGGCGGCCTGTGATCGGCTCCTATCACCCTGCGCGCCACGCGCTGCCCAGCCGAACGAGCTGTGCTCCGCCGCTACACGCGCACTGGAGGAGTCGCTGTGCTTCCCATATCGCAACCTTACGTCGCCCAGGCGCTCAGCCACAGGCTCACACGGCTCTGGCCGCCGCGCCCTCCGCCGGGCAATTCATCCACTGACACGCGCTCTGCCGCCGGCCACGCGCCCGCGCTGACACCGCCTTCCCACTGACGGACGTCGGACCACCCGCCGCAGACCGGCGCACGGCTCACATCCGCAGACGCTCTTCACGCCGCCGGCCACGCGCCCGCGCACGCATTACAACGCTTGACACTTCGCACCCTGAGCAGGGGCACCATGACGCATGGTGCTCCGGCGAGGGGCGCATGGCGATGGTGCGTCCCTGCTCTCCTTTTTGGAGACGCACCGCCGTGATCCACGACCTCATCATCCCCTTCACGCCCACCGATGTACCCTACCGTATCATCTGTGGAGAGATAGATGGAATCATCCACTATGCGATGCGACGCGTTCCACAGCCGTGGTTTGACCAGATCCTATGCCACGGAAACGTTGAGGGCAACGCCACACCGCTCATCAACGGAGAGTATGTCGAGATAACCCCGGAGCAGCTAGCCCAGTTCACGAAGCAGCACACGAACTTCGGCAATCGCCCGATTATGTTGCTCATGTGCTGGGTAGGGAAACACGCTGATGGCTTCGCACAAAAGTTCGCGAACCTGATGCAGGTTCCAGTGCTTGCTCCACCGTGCGAGATCGATACCGACCTATTTCAGTGCAACCCAAAATGGGAAAGGTTTCGCATATTCTGGCCACAGGTAGCTGAGGCCGATTAGCAATATCACGAGCATCTTTCACGTTCTGGCTGCACAGTCTGTGTAGCCAGAGCGCGGAGATGCCTAGGGGGTGCGGTGTACGGGCGGTGATATGCCCTTGGTTTTATAGGCGATATTTAAGGAGAAACCAATGACATGGTTCGCTGATCTCAGCCCTTGCACCTACTTTGACAAAGAATCCGAAAAACTCCTGGCCGTGGGTTGGTTGGAGCACAACCACCAGTTCCATACAGGTATAATCAGCCGCGAAGTGACGGATCAGTTCGTGGAACTGCTCTGGACCCAGGGTTCCCACTTCCCAAAAGCCTTCTTAGGCTTTCATAGCTGCACGCTCTGCCAGCACAAATGGGGTGATCCTAACAACCTCGATAACTCTAATAGCCTCTTAAAGATCCCGAATTCCAAATATAATGGCGTGAGGATCCATCTTGGATGCACCAATGTGTTCGTCCCAGGCCCCACTGCCACCTACGTCGCCCCATCCCTCGCGCTGCACTACATGATTGACCACAGGTACCTCCCACCGCAGGAGTTCCTCGACGCGCTGCTGGCCTGCCCGCCGATCGGCTCGGAAGCCTACTACCAGGCACTTGAGCCCGTCACACCGCTGTGGATGCAACCGTGGGTCAAGAGACGCGGCATCAGGGAGCCCGAAATGGCAAACGTTCACCACTACCAAGTCCATGTGTCTGATCCAGAGCTAGAGTTCAAGACGAACCGGCATGCTGTCGATGCGCGGGAACTGGCTGCCCTCGTCGACGCTGTTCTGTCAATAGTGCGGGAGGTATGCGAGCAGGTACCCGAGCTGATGCGCGCTATCATCTCGGTCTACGTCCGCCCGCAGTGTCCCGCAACCGTGGTGCTCGCTCATTTCACCGGCGCATACCCGGAGCTCAGTGCTCGTCTCACCGAGCGCCTCTGCGCTCTGAGCCCGGAGCTCCCTGTGACCGCGCCCACACACGTCAGACTGCACTTCAGCATCCATCCAGAGTATATGCCGCTCGCAAGGTCGGGAGTGTCTATCGCGTAGTGTCTGCTCGACCAACGAGAGGAGGCCGGCGGTCGTGTGACCACCGGCCTCCAGCATGGTGATGTGCCACCCTTCAGCGTTTGGCGCTCAGCCCCTACCCCGCTGCGCAGCTGCTCAACAGCTCGCGGGCGCGCTCCGTCTGGCCCTGCGCCACCAGCAGCTCGCAGAGCCGCACCCGCAGCCGCGAGCGCGTGATGTCCCCGCAGCGCTGCAGTGTCGCCTCAACCCCCGAAGTCGCCAGGCGGGCCTCAGCGCAGCGCTCCTGCCCCACCAGGTGCCACGCCAGCGCGCAACGCAGCATCGTCTCCATCTCCGCGTCGCGCGTGGCGCTCAGCCCGGCGCGCAGCCAGTCCTCCACTGCGGTGGGGGACGCGCCGGCCCGGATGTCGGCCTGGGCCAGGTGCAGGTAGGCCACCGCGCAGGATCGATCCAGCTCCAGCGCCCGACGCGCCTCGGCGGCCGCCTCCGTGTGGCGCCCGCGCTCCAGCAACGCCCCGCTCAGCGCCGCGTGGACGGCGGCCCGCCCCGGGAGGAGCGCAAGCGAGCGGCGCAGCAGCGGCTCGGCCTCGGCGGGCGAGGAGGAGATGAGCAGCGTGCCCCGCAGCGCCAGCGCGTCAGCCGACCACGGGTAGACGGTCAGCGCCACCCGCGCCAGCGCCTCGGCATCCCGGTGACGCCCCGCCCCCACCAGCGAGCGAGCTATATACAGGGCCGCGGCGCGCACGAAGAATGCCACAGCGAGTGTGGCGGTCGCCGCGGCAAGCAGCGGCGACCCGAAGACAGCAAACCCGGCGCCAAGAAGCAGAATCAGCGGCGCCTCCGGCACCAGCACCACCACGCGGAGGGGGTGAGGCAGGTCGCTAGAGGCGCCGCGATACAGCGTTGTTCCAATGCGCTCGTTCATCATCGCCGGGGTCCTTTCTGTCTCTGCTCTTGGTGTAAGCTTACCAGGAGCTTGTGACAGAGAGTGTCACAACCGCGATGACGAAAGTGTCATCTCCGCTACTTCTCGTACGGCTTGCCGCTGGCCGCCGGCGGGCGGGCGCGGCCGATGACGCCGGCCAGGACCACGATCGTGATCAGGTACGGCAGCATCTGGAGGAACTGCGCGGGCAGGGCGAAGTCGAAGCCCTGGATCTTGATCTGCAGCGCATCTGCCGAGCTGAAGATCAGCGCGCCGCCCATCGCGCCGAAGGGCGCCCACTTACCGAAGATCATCGCCGCGAGCGCGATGAAGCCGCGGCCGTTGGTCATCAGGTCGTCGAAGTTGAACGTGGCCTCGATCGAGAACCACGCGCCGGCGAGGCCCGCCATGAAGCCCGAGAGCAGCACGTTCAGGTAGCGCAGCCGGATGACGTCGATGCCCATCGTGTCGGCGGCGCGCGGGTGCTCGCCCACCGCGCGCGTCCGCAGGCCCCAGGCGGTGTGGAACAGCAGGAGGTGCATCAGCGGCACCAGGATGAGCATCAGGTAGGTGATCGGCCGATGGTTGAACAAGATCGGCCCGATCACTGGTATCTGCGACAGCAGCGGGATCGGGAAGGGCGGGAGCGCCGCGCCGGTGACCTGGCTCTGCTCGAGCGGCAGGATGACGTTGGCGCGCAGGAAGCCGGTCACACCCACCGCCAGGATATTGATCACCGTGCCGCTGATAATCTGGTCGATCTTGAAGTGGATGGCCAGCGCGGCGTGCAGCATCACGGTCACGCCGCCGGCCACGATCGCCGCCAGCAGCCCGGCCCACGTATTGCCGGTGGTGAGCGCGATGATGAAGCCGACGCAGGCGCCGGTGAGCATCAAGCCCTCGATCGCAATGTTCACCACGCCCGAGCGCTCGCACAGGATGCCAGCCAGCGCCCCGAGCGCGATCGGCGTGGCGAGGCGCACCATGCGCGCCAGCATGTCCACGATGTCTGTCCGACTGCCGGCGATCGCCCACAGCAGGATGATCAGGATCACCGCAAAGATCAGCGTGCCGACATACCATGTCACCGCGGCGGCCGACTGCCGGATGATCAGGGTGAGGCCGCCCGCGACCAGCAGGCCGCAGATGACGGCTGTCGTGATCACCGTGGGCAGCGGAATGTCCATCATCGGTGGGTCGATCGGGCGCGCGCCGGGGTAGGTAATCCGCAGCGTCGAGATGGCGTCACCGGCCACATTGGCCACCACAATCAGGAACATGATCACGGCGACGACGATGCCGGCGATCCCGATGCCGATCTGGCGGTTGAGGCGGAACCCCGTGGCGACCGGTTCACTCCGGGTCAGTTGCATACTATCCTCCCCAGCCGCGGGTGAACACCACCTGGCGCTCGCCGCCAGTGCGGATGCGGTAGATCCAGCGGACGATCTGCGGCGCGGCGATGAAGACGATCACGAGCGCCTGGATGATGTTGATCAGGTTGATCGAGATGCCGCTCTGGAGCTGCATCAGGCCGGCGCCGTTCCGCAGCGCGCCCCAGAAGGCCGCCGCCGGGATGATGCCGATTGGGTTCGAGCCCGCCAGCAGCGCGATGGCGATGCTGTCGAAACCGTACCCACCTGTGAAGGCCGCCTTGTAGTTGTGCTCCAGGCCGAGGATCGTGACGGCCCCGGCAAGGCCCGCTAGCGCCCCGCTGAGCGCCATCGTCAGCACGATGTTGCGTGTGACGCTCATGCCGGCATACTGCGCAGCGTCCGGGTTCGCGCCCACGGTGCGGATCTCGAAGCCGACGGTGGTCTTATTCAGCACCCACCAGATCACGAACGCCATCACCAGCGCGATGATGAACCCCAGGTTGAGGCGGTAGTCGGCGCCGAAGAGATACGGCAGCCGCGCGCTCTCCTCCACGAACGGCGTGCGCGGCGCGCTCGAGTTGGTGTCGCGGAACGGCCCCTTAATCAGATAGTCCACCAGACGGATAGCGACGTAGTTGAGCATGATCGTGGTGATGACCTCGTGGGCGCCGGTCTTGGCGCGCAGGAAGCCAGGGATGGCGCCCCACAGCGCACCGCCGAGGATGCCCGCGATCAGCGCCAGCGGCACATGGACGATCCCCGGCAGCCCGGTGATGGCGTAGCCCGCCACCGCCGAGAAGAGCGACCCCATGATGATCTGGCCCTCGACGCCGATGTTGAACATGCCGCCCTTGAAGCCGAGCGCCACCGCGAGCCCGCCCAGCGTGTATGGCGTGGCCTCCACCAGGGTGTTGGCCAGGGCCTGGGGTGAGCCGAGGGCGCCGGCGAACAGCCCGCTGTAGGCGCTGATCACACTCGCGCCGGTGGCGAAGATGATCAGCGCACCCACCACCAGCGCCGTGAAGATCGCCAGCAGCGGCACCAGCAGCGATGCTCCCACCTGGCGCCAGTCGGTGGCAGAGCGAGCGACGGTGTCGCGCGTGCGGCTGACGCCAGTCGTCGGAGAAGGCGGGTAGTCAGCCGTGCCCGACGAGCGCAGGTCGTCATCGGTGGGCGCGGTCTTGCGCGGGGCGTTGTCAGGTGCGGTCGACATGCACTTCCTCCACGGCGGCCGCTGCGGGCGCGCCGCCCATCACGCCGGCCATCAGCAGGCCCAGCCCCTCACGCGTGGCCTCGGCGCGCGGCACAGTGGCGATCACTTTACCCTTGAACATCACGGCGATGCGGTCGGCCAGCGCCAGGATCTCGTCAAGCTCGGCCGAGACCAGCAGCACTGCCGTGCCCTCGTCACGCTGACGGATGATGTTCTTGTGGATGAACTCGATCGAGCCCACGTCCAGGCCGCGCGTCGGCTGCGCGACGATCAGCAGCTTGATCGGGCGCGAGAACTCGCGCGCCACCACGACCTTCTGCTGGTTGCCGCCCGAGAGGGTCGAGGCGAGGTTGGCGGCGCTCGGCGTACGGACGTCGAAGTCCTTCACCAGGCGCTCAGCGTTCTGCGCGATGGCATCCTCGTCGATCACCACGCCCTTCGCGAACGGCTGGTGATAGTAGGTCGAGAGCACCATGTTGTCGGCGATCGGGTAGCTGAGCACGAGCCCGTGGCGGTGGCGGTCCTCAGGCACGTGCGCCACGCCGGCCTCGAGCACCTGGCGCGGGCTGTCACCGGTCACATCCTTGCCGAGTAGGGTGACACGCCCGCCCTCGACACCGCGCAGGCCGGTGATCGCCTCGACGAGCTCGGTCTGGCCGTTGCCCTGGACCCCAGCGATCCCGAGCACTTCGCCGGCGCACACCTCGAGCGAGAGGCCGTCCACCGCCGTGAGGCGCCGGTCGTCGAGCACTGTGAGCCCGTCCACCGTCAGCACCGGCGCGCCGGGGTGCGCCTCGCCCTTCGGCACCGTGAGCACCACATCGCGCCCTACCATCATGGACGCCAGGCTCCCTTCGGTGGCGGTCTTGGGGTCGGCCGAGCCCACCATGCGGCCGCGGCGCAGCACGCTGATGCGGTCGGCGATCGCCAGCACCTCCTTCAGCTTATGGCTGATGAAGATGATCGACTTGCCCTGAGCCTTGAGCGAGCGCATCACCGCGAACAGGTCCTCGGCCTCCTGGGGCGTGAGCACAGCGGTCGGCTCGTCCAGGATAAGGATGTCGGCGCCGCGATAGAGCGCCTTGATGATCTCGGCGCGCTGCTGCACGCCTACCGGCAGGTCGTGGACATAGGCATCGGGGGGCACGTCAAGGCCGTACTGGCGGGAAAGCTCGCGGACGCGGGCGTTGGCCTTCTTCTGGTCCAGCAGAGGGCCGCTGGTGATCTCGGTGCCGAGCATGACGTTCTCGGCGACGGTGAGCGTGGGCACGAGCATGAAGTGCTGGTGGACCATGCCGAGGCCGAGACGGATAGCGTCGTTGGGGCCATGGATGGCGGCCTGCTGCCCGTTGATGAAGATCTGGCCCTCGTCGGGCGCGTAGAGCCCGTAGAGGATGTTCATCAGCGTCGACTTGCCCGCGCCGTTCTCGCCGAGGAAGGCGTGGATCTCGCCCGGCTCAAGCGTGAAGCTGATGTGGTCGTTGGCCAAGACGCCCGGAAAGCGCTTGGTAATATCGCGCACTTCGAGGACTGGAGGCATAGGCCCTCTTCGTAAGGCTGAACGCTGAACGCCGAACGCTGAAGAGCCGGGGTGCCGCAGCGCAACCGCAACCCGAGCACAGCCTTGGCGCCGTCATTATACTCCGGTTTGCGCGCGAAACGGTATATGGGATAGAACAGCGGGGGACAGGTGCAAGCCCTGTCCCCCGCTGCACGCTGCCATGGTGTGAGCTTACGGCAGGGTCACGTTGGTCGTGATCGAGCCGTCGGCCAGGCCGGCGAGCGTCTCCTCGATCTTGGTCTGGACCTCGGCCGGGATCGCGGACTCGGTGTCGTGGAACGGCGCGAGGCCGACGCCCTCGGAGGCGGCGTCGAAGACCACCGTGCCGCCCTCGAACGAGCCGTCCACCACCGACTGGATGGCGTTGAACACGGCCACGTCCACGCGCTTGATGGCGCTGGAGAGGACCTTGTCCGCGCCGGGGGCGGCGCCGTTCTGGAAGGTGGTCACGTACTCGTCCTGGTCCACGCCGATGACAAAGACGCCATCCTGCGCAGCGGCCTGGATGCCGCCCGAGCCGGTCTGGCCGCCGGCGCCGAAGATCACGTCGGCGCCCTCGGAGATGAAGGAGCGGGCCGCCTCAGCGCCGCGGGCGCGGTCGGTGAAGCTGTCGATGTAGACTTTCTTCACCTCGATGTCCGGGTTGACGGACTTGGCGCCGTTCTCGTAGCCGATGAGGAACTTCTGCACCGGCGGGATCTCGACGCCGCCGACGGCCGCGACGACGCCGCTCTGGGTCATCGAGGCTGCGAGCACGCCCGCGAGGAAGCCGGCCTGGTCCTCGGCGAAGACGAGCGCCTCGACGTTCGGGATGGCCGGGTCGTAGGCGTTGTCCACGATCGCGTACTTGATGTCGGGGTTCTTCTCGGCAGCCGCCTTGAGCGCGTCGCCCATCAGGAAGCCGACGCCGATGATCATGTCGAAGCCCTGGTCGGCGAACTGCTGCAGGTTCTTGTCGTAGTCCGTCGGGGCCTGGGTCTCGATGTAGGCGATTTCGATGCCTAGCTCCTGCTCGGCGCGCTGCAGACCCTCGTAGGCATACTGGTTGAAGGTGCCGTCGTTGATCTTGCCCACGTCGGTGACGAGGCCGACCTTGACCACCTCGCCGGTGGTGGCGGCAGCCTCGGTGGGGACCTCGGTGGCGGCGGGGGCCTCAGTAGCGGCGGGGGCCTCGGTGGCGGCGGGGGCCTCGGTGGCGGCGGGGGCCGCCGTGGGCTCCGCGGCGGGGGCAGCGGTCGGAGCAGCGGCCTGCTGGCCGCCACACGCCGCGAGCACCGGCACAATCAGCGCCAGCAGCAGCAGCGTGGTCGCGAGGGACTTACGCATGGAATCCATACCTCCTGTGCGGGAATCTGCGGATACACACCATCTGGAGCGCACCGTGAAAACACGCATCGGCACCCGGGCGGGAGTTCAGCGTCTGACCTCGTCGTCCGGTTGCCGATCCTGTGATAAGACGATTATAGCAGCGTTAATTTCTTTTTGCAAAGCGTCGCAGGAGATATAACAACGCTACAGGTTGCGGTTTGCCCACGCTAGGAACTCTGACACGCTGTATACGCCGAGGAGGTTGCCTGAGGTCTGGCTACGGAGCCACTGTAGGGCACCCGGGCGCTGGCCGCCACCGTCGGCGACGACGAGGGCGGGGCAGGGATAGCACTGTTGGATGTTGAGCACAAGGTAGGGGAACTTCTCGTCCACGCTACCGGTGGACTGCTGCCACTTGACCTCGATCGCGAGACCGTCGGGGAAGCCGGGGGCGCCGCGCACCCAGAAGTCAGTGAACAGGGGCAGACCGTAGATGCTGAAGCCGATGGGGAACTGGGCCACGAACAGCCGCGTGGGACGCGGGCGGCGCGCGAAGTCGCGGAACATGGCTGTCTGCTGGGCCTCGGGTTCAGCCTCGACGGCCTCTTGGGCGCTGAGCTCAACGTAGCCGCGGCCTGTGAGGACCCCGCGGATGGTAGACTCGGCAACGCTCCCGGTAGACTCGGCACGCATTGGACGTGACATAGCTGGCGCAGCTCCGTTTGATCTGTGAGGCAAGTGTACCATAAAACGCTGCGCGGGGCTTGTTCTTGTCCCGCACTGGCGTGCGGTCGCTCTGCCGCACTGGCGTGCGGTCGCTCTGCCGCACTAGCGTGCGGTCGCTCTGCCGCACTGGCGTGCCAACCGGTGCGTGGGCCGCTACGCGCGGCGGCGCCAAGGGGCCAGCCCCCTGGACCCCCGGCGGGGCTCAGCCGCCCCTGCACCCCGCAAGGGGTACTGTGCCATACTGACATCCCCGCGGAGTCACAATGAGCTGCCCCGAGCACGGGTTGAAACGCCACCGAAAAAAAGATCAGCCCGGGTATACTTGGCTATTACATGAAGGCCGCACGCCGCGTGCTCATTCAGGATGATGCCGGCATATCCAACGTGGTAGGCCCTCCATTGCGGGGGAGGTCCGGAGGGGGCGCAAGCGCCCCTCTGGCGCGGGGGAGCGCGAGGGGGGCCGGAGCCCACCCTCGCACAGCCCACGCACGCTGCCGGCGCACGACACGCCAGGGGAGTGCGAGGGTCTACACCTCGCACAGCCCACGCACACTGCCGGCGCACGGCACGCCAGGGGAGCGCGAGGGTCTACACCTCGCACAGCCCACGCACGCTGCCGGCGCACAGCACGCCAGGGGAGCGCGAGGGCCACCCTCGCAGATCGCGCGCAGCAGGAGAGAACGATGCGCCGGCTACAGATCGACCGCGTCACAACACCGATCGGCGAGGCGCTCCTCGTGGCAGATGGGGGACGCCTGTGCGCGCTGGAGTTCGAGGGGAGCGAGGAGCGCCTGGCTCGCTCGCTGGCCCTGCGCTACGGGCAAGTGGAGCTTGCGGAGACATCGGACCCGTGCGGCTTTGGCGCGGCGATCCGGGCCTACTTCGCGGGGGAGCTGCGGGCAATCGACACAATCCCAG
>JBDLTZ010000012.1:0-12302 GCA_039805565.1 Chloroflexota bacterium
CATCACCTCGACGCATGAGACCTCCCGCGCCTGTATCATCCGCGTGAGCGCCGTGGCCTCGAGGAAGCAGATGTCGTTGGTTGTCATGTTGTTTCTCTTTCTATGCGAGGGGGGCACCGGCCCCCCATCGCGCTCCCCCCGTCAGAGGGGCGCTTACGCCCCCTCCGACCTCCCCCGCAGTTGGTTCATTACCAGACCGACATCCAGTAATAGCCCCAATCAGCCGCGGCCTGCGCGCCTAGGCTCGTAATTGCCCCAATCAGCCGTGGCCTGCGCGCCTAGACTTGCTTCGGTTACAGCACGGGAGCTTTCCCTCTCCGAAGAGCTCAGTCTCGTGTCACTGCACATCGGCCGGGTACGACACCAACTGCGGGGTCCAGGGGCGGCCGAGCCCCGGCGGGGATGCAAGGGGGCTGGCCCCCTTGCCCGGGGCGCGGGGTGGAGCGCCCGCTGAAGCGATACCGTGCTCAGCCCGGAGCGAGAGGGGCGCGGGGCTGAGCGCCCGCTATCTGAGCCGGTCATCCGACCCGAACAGCAGCCCCTGCGCCAGCGTCCCCACCAGCGGCGGCCCTGGCTCACGCCGCAGCGTCGCCGCGTACCACGCCGCGTGCGCCTCCCGCGTGCGAAACACCGGGCAGTAGTTGCGAGTCGTCCAGAGCCGCAGCAGCTCCGCGCGCTCCAGCGTCCGGTTGCCGGGGAACACCTCCGGCACGCCGTCGCCGTCCCGGTCCACATTGTTCGACGCCATATCGAAGCGGCCCACCTCCGGCCAGCCGGGGTCTACCAGATAGTACTCCTCGCGCAGTGCTCCCGCCGCGTCCCGGTACGGCTCGCTGTAGCCCACCAGCAGCGTCGCGTGCATGCCGTAGACCCGTGTCGTGCCAAGCTGGAACGAGGTGTAGATGTCAACGATTGTCGGCACCCCCCGGTCCACCAGGCCGCGCAGCACCCGCTCGGCGTCGGTACGTCCCAGGCTGCCGAAGTGCGCACCGTACCCCCTTCGGCGCAGCTGGATGGCCTTCAGCGGCGGCAGCGTCCCGCCCAGGCGCGGCTGGAACAGCGGCCCCACCTCGCGCGCGAACTCATCCTTCGTATGGCGTGGCGCGCCGGCCAGCAGGTTCAGCGCGTTGGCGATCGACGTGAAGCTACACTCGTTCCAGCCCTGCCCACACATCGGCCATGCCGCCTCGGACGAATCGCCCACCACGCTATGCACGTAGGCCGGGAAGCTCATCGCTCGCCCCCTCTGCTCGCCCGTAGCCACGCCCGCCGCAGCAGTAGCGCCTCCACTGGGGCGGCTAGCAGGAAGGCCGCCCACACCGTCGCCAGCGCCGGCCACACCAGCGCCCCCACGTAGGCCAGCCCCACCACCACCCACATCAGCGTCCCCGAGATCACCAGCGGTGTGCGCGTGTCGCCTGTGCCGCGCAGCGCCCCGCCGTACACGAACGTCGCCGCCCACGCCGGCTGCGTCAGCGCCACCGCCTGGATGCTCAGCGCCCCAATCGCGATCATCTCCGGGTCCTCGGTGAAGAGCCGCATCAGCTGGGGCGCGAGCACCAGGAACACCGCGGCGAGCGCCCCCATCCAGATCACCGCCCAGCGCAGTGCGATCGTCGTCGTCGCGCGGGCCTCGTCCATGCGCCCGGCGCCCACGCTCTGACCCACCAGCGCCGTGGCGGCTACGCTGAACCCGATGCCGGGCAGGAACGAGAGCGATAGCACGTTGATCACCACCCGGTGCGCCGCCAGCGCCACCGTCCCCAGCGGAGCGACGATCGGCGTAAGCGCGGCCATCGCGGTGATGATGATGACCTCCTCGACCGCCGCCGGCAGCCCGATCGCCAGCACAGCGCGGAAGACGGCCGGGCTCGGCCGCCAACTGCCCGGCCCCGAGATCCGCACGCCGTTTCGGCCGCGCCACAGGAGCCAGAGCAGCACCGTGGCTCCCAGCAGGCGCGAGGCGAAGGTGCCCCAGGCGCTCCCCGCCGCACCCAGCGCCGGCATCCCGAGGTGGCCGTAGATCAGGGCCCAGGTCAGCCCAATGTTGACTGCGTTCGCCAGCAGCGTCACCAGCATTGGGGTGCGTGCGTCCCCGGCGCCGCGCATCACGCCGCCGGCGATCAGCATCACGACGATCGTCGCCACTGTCCCCAGGGTGATCTGCATATACTCCGCCGCCACCCGTGCGACGTCGGGCTCCATCCCGAACAGCGCTACGATCGGCCCGGTGAGGGCCAGCCCGAGCGCGGTGAGCGGCAGCGACGCGATCAGGCTCCAGATGAGCGCCTGCCTGGCGGTGGCGCTTGCGCGGTCCAGGTCGCCGGCCCCGAACGACTGCGCCACCAGCACTGAGGCGCCCACCGACAGCGCGGTGAGCGCGGCCGTCAGGATGAAGACCACCTGCAGCGCAGCGCCCACGCCGGCCAGCGCCGCTGCGCCCAACCCGGCCACGAGGATAGTGTCCACGACGCCTAGCAGCGTCTGCAGCAGGTTCTCGCCGATCACCGGGGCGGCCAGCCCCAGCACCCGTCGCCTGCGTCGGCTGGGTGCGCGCTCTGCCTCGTCCGGCGCCTCGGGCTGCGCCGTCGGGTCTAGCGGCGCCACGCCGGCCGGGGTCTCGGGTAGGCTCATCCCAGCGCCCTCTCTCGTGTCGCACGTACGCTCCCCATCATACCACGGGGCAGGATGCCGCCGAGGCACGTTTCTATGCTATAGTTCCGGCGCGCGTTCTCGATCAGGAGAGCCTATGATCCCGCACTACGAGCCGCCTAGCCGCTGGGAGCGCCTCCGCAGCATCGTGCTCCGCTGGCTCATCAGCAGCCTCGCGATCTTCGCCGCCGTCATGGTCGTCCCCGGCATCACCTTTGTCGGCCCCGGCTGGGAGCTCGGCCTCGTCGCGCTGGTCTTCGGGCTGGTGAACGTCGCCCTCCGCCCGCTCCTCACGGTGCTCACCTGCCCGCTGGTACTGCTGACCCTCGGCCTCTTCACGCTGGTGATCAACGCGCTCCTGCTGCTGCTCACCGCCGCCATCGCCGGCTCGCTGGGGATACAGTTCCAGGTCGATAGCTTCTGGGCCGCGTTCTTCGGCGGCCTGGTGATCTCGATCGTCAGCACGCTGCTGCATATCCTCGCCGGCGAGACGCCCGTGCGCGTGGAGATGCGCACGGGCCCGCCGGCACAGTGAAGTTGTTCCTCGCGCTGTCCCCCCACAGCTACAAGCGGGCCACCTCCCCTGTGGAAGGTGGCCCGCTCGGTAATGCTCCTGCCTCGAGCCACCCCAGCTGCTCAGCCGTGGGTGCTCCAGATCTACCTGGGTGAACATAAAGTTCGCGCGGTGGACGCTGCCGTCGTTCAAGCGCACCACCAGCCGGCGGCAGCTCTTCGACCATGCCTTGTCCGTTTTCCACGTGTGGGTGTACTGGCCGGTGCTCGCGTCGTAGCTCAGGCTGCTTGACCCGGTGGTGACCGTCTCTTCAACGCCGTCGACCACCGCCGTCGAGTCGCACGGGATGACTTCGGACCTCGGGTAGCCGCTGTCGAAGATCTGGAGGCCGTAGTCAGCGCCCAGGCTGAACTTCACCGGGATGGCGCTGCCGGCCTTCACGGCGTTGTACACCAGATTCCCGTTTGAGTCGAGGTTGTCGATCGGCTGGTGGAACCCGTCGAAGGCGTAGGAGGGCGCTCCGCTCACAACCGTGTACGTAGCTGCCACTGCCGCGGCCTCGTTACCGGCGTTGTCCGTCGCGCCCGCGCAGCTTGCCGTGAACGTCCCGGTCCCGTCCGTGTTGCCGCGCGTCAGAGTCAGAGTGGCGAGTGTCGCCGGCTTGGAGAGTGCGTCAGACGTGACGCAGCCCGCGGCCGGAACCTGCCCAAGCGTGTAGCTGTCGCCGTGCGCTACCCCGCTGATGAAGACAGTCGGCGCGGTCTTGTCGATATCATGATACTACACTCCTCTACCCACAGTCCGCACCCATGAACCACCGCTGCCGTGAAGGAAGATGGTCTGAGCATACGGGTAAGGCGATCGCGGAGCGTTACGGGAGAAGTTACGAGTTGTGAGACGGACCTGGTGGCGGGAGCGGTGCCCCTAGAAATGCGGAACCGGCTGCCCTACGGCAGCCGGGGAGGAGTAAAGAGGTGTATGTGGGCGGCTTGAGGAAGATAAGGATGACGCCTGTGGGGCGCTCGCGACGGGCGCCGCGGCCGTCGCTTTATTCCTCTGCCTATAGTAACGTTCCCTGCGGTCAGATAGTTTCGTAAGTAGATGAGAGCTGCCTTAGAGGATTGTGAAGAAAGTGTGTAACCGGGTGCGGCTGCTCCACCTGCGCCCCGCGCGCTACCGCAGGTGGGCCGGCAGGATGCTCATCCGCTCGCGGTACTTCGCCACAGTGCGGCGCGCGATCGGGTAGCCGAGCGTTGCCAGTCGCTCTGCCAGCTCACCGTCGCTCAGCGGGCGCGTCTCCCCCTCGATCAGCTCGCGCAGCACGTCCTGGACGCTGCGGGCCGCCACGAAGAACTCCCGGTAGTCCATCGGCTTGCCGTCGGGCAGTAGCACGACTTTGTCTGCGGTCGTGCGGCTCACGGTGGACTCGTGCACGCCGATCTCGGCCGCGATCTCGGTGCGCGTCATCGGCGTAAGGTGGCGCACTCCGTGGCGCAGAAACCCGTCCTGGCGCGCCACAACTGCCTCGCTCACCCGCCGCAGAGTGGACTCACGCTGCTGAAGGTTGGCCAGGAAGACCCGCGCCCGCGCCATATACTCCTGCACGTGTGCGCGCTCCTCGGCCTCCAGCGAGCTCGTGCGGCGCGAGAGCTCCTGGTACAGCGGGTTGATCCGAAGCACGCGGCGCGGTGAGTGCAGCACCTCCACCACGAAGGCGCCGTCCTGCTCGTGGATCGCGACGTCTGGGAGACGGTAGCGCGGCCGGTCCGGATCCGCGGCCGAGGCCAGCGGCGGCTGCGCCGGGTACGGCCAGGTGTAGCGCTGCAGGAAGGAGCGCGCGGCGCCCACTGCGGCCGTGCTGATACCCAGGGCCCGCGCGATCTTATGGTAGCGGTGCGCGGCCAGATCCTCCATGTGGCGCTCGATGATCACCCGGGTGTGCGGGGCGGTGATACCCTCGCTTGCCAGCAGGTCCAGCTGGGTCAGCACGCACTCGCGCACGTCCCGCGTCGCGATTCCGGTTGGGCCAATCTCACGCAGCCGCGCCATCACCGCGGCCACGCGCTCCTCGCCGATGCCGAGTGCGCCTGCCACCGCTTCGAGGCCGTCCGGCAGCAGCCCGTGCTCGTCGAGTGAGCCCACCAGCGTCTCCGCGATGAAGTGCTCGCTGGCCGGCAGGCTGGCCCGCAGGTCTTCCAGCAGGGTCTCAGACAGGCTGCGCGGCGTGGCCACGAAGAGCAGCGGGTCAGTTGAGTCGTCCGCCTGCGCGGGGGATTGGTCGTCGCCCGCGGGCTCGTAGGCGCAACGGAGGCACAGCCCATCCAGCACGGGGCCGCCGCAGCGGGCGCAAGGCAGGTCCTGCGCCTCGGTCTCCTCCAGGGCGGGGTTCTCGGTCAGCTCCTGCTCGATTAGCTGGAGGCAGGCGGTCGCCGGAAGTGCCAGCATGTGCGCAAGGCTCATCAGCGCCGGCGTGACCCGGGCCTCCATCTCGCCCGACATGGACATCTCGAACATGTGCTGCACCTACGTCTTATCTATTGCGCGAGGGGCTTCTTTATTATAGCACTGGTGCGACACATTCTCAGGGCAGAGAAAAGGCTGCCCATCGGGCAGCCTGGGGGAAGGAGGGGGCGATGTGCGGTGCCGTGTAGCTTGCGTAAGGAGCGATGGCCATCGCAACCATCAGTCTCGCGCGCTTCTGCGGCACAACACGTGCCAGAAGAGTTGGGGCTACTTCCTGCGGAACAGCCCCTTTTTCTTCGGCTCCTCGACCGTCTGGCGCAGCCGTGCCAGGTCGTTGTCCAGCGAGCGCGCGCCGCCCGGTGCGGGTGGCGGCTCTGCCGTCCGCGGCTCCGAGATCCGCGTCTGTGTGGCTCTGCCGTTCACCGAGAGCGGCGCGTCGGGAAGCGGCGCGTCGGTCGAGTAGGGCAGCGGCCCGCTCTCCCAGCCCAGTGCCACAAGCCACTCCCACACCGTCCGCTGGCGCGCGCCACTCTCGGTGGGTAGCCGCAGCGGCCGCCCGCGGGCGTCGATCACGACGCCGAGGGCGCTCCCCTTGATCGCCGCGTGCTCCGAGGCCACCTCCGCGCCGGCGGCGTTCCTCCCGATGCGGACGCCGCCCGCTGGCCGTAGGGTGAGCTGCGCGGTGCGCCCCGGCGCCAGCGGCAGCCGCGCGAGCTGCCCGTGTGCCACTCGCACGCGCTCTGTTCCGCCACCCGTCAGACTGAGCTCAGCCTCCAGCGCCGGGTCGCCGGGGCGCCCGTCCCCGAGCGTCACTACGCAGGTGGCCAGCGGGGTGTTCCGCAGCAGGTCGCGCTCGAAGAGGGTCAGCGCGGCGTCGGGGCTGGCGTTGGCCAGCGCTCCACAGGTCCCCAGCAGCCCGAGCGTGTCCAGGTGCAGCTCGATCGCCAGCACGCTCTCGTTGGCCGTGGGCTGGAGGGCATCCAGCACGGTGAGCGTCGCCAGCGCGGGGTGCGGGGCGTGCGCAAGCACCCCGCCACCTGCGATCACCAGGTCGTACGCTGCGTCCGGGCACTCGTCCCGCAGCGCCTCGAGCGCCATCGCCAGCGCCTCGCGCGCCACGGCGTGCTCGATCAGCAGGTCCTCGCGAGTCACCGGCGGCGTGTGCGGCCGCAGCATCTTGTTCAGCAGGTGGTGCGTCAGCTCCCGCTCGCTGCTGACGAATGGTAGCCAGCGCGCCAGCGCATCGTGGCCGCGCTCGGCCAGCACGGCGCCCAGGCCATGGCCCACGCCCACGCTGCCGAGCACCACCGGGGTGTAGCGGCCCGGGCTGGCGAGGTGGGCCGCCGTGCTCGCCGAGCCGACGTCGACTGTCAGCACCGCGCGCCCGTAGCGCTCTGCCACGAAGCGCGCCATCAGGCCGTGGGCGTCGCAGGTTGTGCGCAGCGGCCCTACGCTGACGTGGGCCAGGCTCGCCACGCCCGGCAGCGCCGGGAGGATGCGCTCGTCATAGAGACGCGTGAGCTCGCGCCGCGTGGGGGTGAGCCGCTCATCTCTGAGCGACGGACGCAGGTTCTCCACGACGGTCAGGTCAGCACGCCCCGAGAGGGCCTCGATCACCCGCTCGCGTGCCTGGGTATTGCCGGCGTAGATCACCGGCCGCCGCGTCACGTCCTGCCGCTGCTGCCCCGAGGAGTCCACCCGCGCCGTCAGCGACGTCAGCGCAACGATGTGGGCCAGCCGCACGAGCGCGTCCACCGCGCCCTCCTCCAGGCCGCCGGCGATGATCACGACGTCCGGCTGCATCCCGGTCAGCGCCTGCACCTGGCGCTCGATCCAGGTCACGTCCTCGCCCTGCTCTGCGCGCGCCGCGTCGTCGAGCGTGACCACCTGGAGCACATTGGTGTAGGTGGCCCGGCTCGCCCGCAGCGCGCTTCGCGCTGAGACGTCGGCGGCCACTGCGGCCACCACGACCCCCATCTCCCCCGCCGCGCTCGTCGTGGCCACCAGGCCACTTACCCCATCGCGCTCGTGAGTCTGCGGGATGATCAGCCTGCCACCCTCCACCAGCCGGCGTCCGGTCGTCTCGCCGATCTGGCCGGCGGCCGCGATCACCCCTGCCAGCGCGTCCTCGTGTGGTGGCTCGGCCGTGCTCGGCACTTCGGCCTGGCCTATCAGGCGCGTCTCGCCGTCCACCTCGTCCACCAGAGTGACACGGGTGGTGACGACGCCGATCTCAGCGACGAGGAGGGCGCGTGGGTGTGGTATCGTCATCATATGCTTCTCTGAGCCTGCCCTGCCTGGTCTACGAAGGTCTTCTTCCACACGTCAGCGCGCTCAGCCTCAGCGGCTCACGTCCATCTCAGAGCCCGATAAGGCCGCGCAGCGTGGCGATCACGAAGCCCAGGCGCTCGGTGAGCGCGCTCAGGTAGGTCTGCACCGCACTGGCGAAGAAGAAGCCGAAGGCCACCATCAGCACCCAGTGGCCCAGCACCGCTGCGCCCGCCACGAGCCTGCCCGCGCCCCCCTCTCGGGGCACGGTGTAGTAGAACGCGCTCAGGGTGACGACCGTGCCGACCACCAGCACGATGAGGCCGGCCAGCTGTGCTGTGCTGCCGTCCACAGGGCGGGTTGTGTCAAGGATCTGCGGCACGATTGTCCCCAGGATGGCCCCACCCAGGGCCAGCGCCGCACCCACGCCAAAGATCAGCGCCAGGGGGATGTTTGCCAGCCACGAGAGCCGCTGGCCGCCGCTGATCCGCGGCAGTAGGAGCAGGCCCAGCGCCAGCGGCACGCCGTAGAGGACGAGCGATGGGGTGCTGCCGCTGCTCAGACTCAGCGCGGCCGGGCGCAGTACTTGGTGGTACGCGATGACGAACGCCAGTCCGAGCGACGCACCGACAAAGAGGTACTGCGCGGCTCGGAAGAGCGGGTTGTCGCCCAGGATGCGGCTCAGCACCATAAGTGTCAGCGCCACGGCGATCACGTTCAGGACGGTGTCTGTCACGGAGTGCTCCTTCGGCGGCCGATGAGCAGGCCCGTCAGGACCCCCAGGGCGCCCAGGACCATGATTGCGACGAAGGCCAGCGTGGCGAACCGCTGCCCCGCGGCCACCGCGGCGATCTGTGCGGCGCTGTCGGGGCCACCGCGCAGCGCCTGGTAGGCGAGCGCGCCCTGGCTCCCCGCGAGGTGCAGCACGTTCGGCTGCACCATATAGGGTTGCACGATCGGCTCGGCCTCGGCGGGCAGCAGGAAGAGCATGGGCTGCCCGCTGCCCTCTGGCGCGTCCATCGCCGGCCTCACCTGCTCCATCCACGCCTGGACGTCACCCGCATCGTCGGCCAGCACCAGCGTCATCGAGAAGTCGCTCAGCCGGGTGAGCGGCCTGCCCGTGTCCAGGCCCATCGCAAGCGCGCTCACGTTGGCGTCGTTGCCCAGGAAGTCCGCCCGCAGCGACCGCTGGAAATCCTGCGCCATCGTCCTCAGCGCGAGCTCGCCGCCCGGCTTGTACCCGAGCAGCAGGTAGCCTTCGCCGTTCTGGCGGTAGCTCGCCGCAGTCAGCTGGTCGCGCAGGTCGAACAGCAGCAGCGTCCCCTGTGGGTCGGTGCTCACGAGTACGAGCTTCACCTGCTTCTCGATCAGGTGGTCCAGCACGGCCCGCTCGAGCGGGCGCAGCTCGCTGATGCGCCGCGCGTCCCACTCATACCCCACCAGCACCACGTCGTTTGCGGTCAGCTGGTTGATCTGCCCGTGGATCTCCTCGGCGCCCGGCACGATCGGCGGGGCCTGCAGCCCGACGGTCAGCTCGGGGAGGGTCAGACCGGTGACCAGAGCGATCAGGAGGAGAAGGTACAGTACGCGCTCCAGCCCGAGGCGCCGCCACAGGGCGGGCTTGGGAGTATCGGCCAAGGGAGCTGCTGCCGGGTAGGGCTCGACCGCCAGCTGACGCAGGAGCGCGGTGGCCTCCACCTGGCTTGCGCTGCGAACTGGGAGACGGGGCGGCGCAAGGCGCGGGGCCAGCGGCGCGGCGGCCACGGCAACTTCGTCGTCCTGCACGCCGAGCTGGGTGAGCCAGTCGAGCGAGCGCGCATCGTTAGCGGCGACGGGCTCAGGCTTGGCCTCAGTCTCGGCTTTGAGCCAGGCGGGCAGCTCGGCGCCCCCAAGGATGGCGTCCGAGGAGGCCGCCGATGGGGTGCCTAGGTCGTCGAACCAGTCTAGGTCTCCTGGGCGACTAGTGCTACTGGGTGGTGGCGCCTGAGGCGCTTTCGCTACAGTCTCGGGCTCCTCGGCAGGGGCCGAAGACGCTCCTCGCAGCCACTCCGGCAGCCCGGCCTCGCCCGGAAGAGAGGCCGTGGGAAGTGGTTCGCCGCTCTCATCTCGCAGCCACGGCGGTAGCGCATCGCCGCTTGGGCCGGCCTCAGGCTCTTGGGGTGGCGCTGCTGCCGTGCTGAGCCTGTCAGGCGTGCCTGCTTCGGTGGTGGGCGGCTGAGCCTCTTCGGGGGCCGCTGCCTGCACGTCCTCTGTTGTCCCCCTGAGCCAGCCCGGTAGGTCTTCTGGAGCTCCGGCCTGTGGCAGCGGCTCTTCGTGTGTTGGTGCTCCGGCTGTCGGGAGCAGCCAGTCGGGAAGGTTAGTGCTGTCACCCTGTGGTAGTTCGCTCTGTGGCTGTGCCGGCGTCTCGGCGGCTGCTGGTCCTGGGCCTGCTGACGGCAGCAGCCAATCGGGAAGGTCAGTGCTGTCACCCTGTGGTAGTTCGCTCTGTGGCTGTACCGGCGTCTCGGGGGCTGCCGATCCTGGGCCTGCTGACGGCAGCAGCCAATCGGGGAGGTCAGCCGGTGCGCCGGTGTCGCGTGTCGCGGACTCAGGGCCGGTCTCGCGCAGCCAGTCGGGGAGGTCGGCCGGTGCGCCGGTGTCGCGTGTCGGGGCTTCAGGGCCGGTCTCGCGCAGCCAGGCCGGCACGTCGTGTGTCGGCGACCCACTCACGATTGGTGAGGGTGCTATCTCCGGCGTGGGGCGGGGTGGCTCCGCGCCGCTCTCCTCGGCGTACATGTCGCGCAGCCAGGCAGGCACGTCCTCATGCTCCTCGGCCGGCTGCGATGGCGCGCTCTCGTCCTTCGTCTCGGAGCCGAGCCAGGAAGGCGCGCCCTCGTCCTTCGTCTCGGAGCCAAGCTGTGAAAGCCAGTCAGGGACATCCGATCCGGCCGGGGGCAGTGCTGCATCCTGGCTCACCCCCTTATCTGAGGGTGTCTCGATCCCGAGGTCGTCGAGTGAGAGTGGCGCAATATCTAGATCGTCGGCTGCGTCCTCGTCGGCGCTCGCAGCCTCCCGTTCGCCGCTCATGCCGTGGGAGCCGGCGGCGCTCGTTTCAGCGCCAAGGTCGTGGAGCCAGTCGGGGGTGTCACCCGCTCGAGGCTCGGGTGGGGACCATAGATCCGCCGCCTCGGGCGTCGGCTCACTGCTCCCTGCGCTGCCGAGCCAGTCGGGGGTGTGGTCCACAGGCTGTAGAGGACTGGCAGCGGGCTCCGTCGGTGTGGGCGTCTCGCCCGCGCCGCCTGTGTCGCGGAGCCAGTCGGGGGTGTCGTCCGCGCCGCCTGTGTCGCGGAGCCAGTCGGGGGTGTCGTCCGATGAGGTGGCGCTCGCCTCTGGCGCGCCCTGGACCTGAGCCGGGAGGGCACTGTCGGCCTCGGGACCGGTGTCACGGAGCCAATCTGGGGCGTCAGGAGCGCTGGGTGTCGTATTCTGGAGCCAGACCGGCATATCTGGTGCCGCGGCCTCCGGCGTATGCTCGACCGTCAGTTCGTTCAGCCAGTCGGGGATGTCGCTGCTGCCTGACGTCTGGGGCGCCGGGGGCACTTCCGTCTCGGACGACCAGGCAGTCGCCGGCGCGGGCGACGAGACGTCATCCGCGGCAAGGTCACGCAGCCAGTCTGGAAGCGTGTCGCCTGGACCAGACGCCGGCTGGTGCTCAGTGTCGCTATCCGGCGTCTCGAGCCCCCCTGCTGCGCTCGCAGGCTCAGATCGCGGGGTGACACCTGGCGCGGAGGGCCTATCATCCCGCAGCCATACCGGCAGGGGAGCATCGCCTTCTGCGGCGCCCGAATCGCGCAGCCACTCGGGCAGGGGCTCGGGGGCACCTGGACCGGGGGCGGCGGGCGCGGCTGAAAGCGGCGCGAAGGGCGGCGGCGGCGGGCTTGCGTCCGTGGGGCGGGGCGGCAGAGGCACGCCCCGCAGCCACGGAGGGAGGGCGCCCGAGTTGTCAAATGAGTCGCGGCTCACGGCTTCCTGTCTCTAACGGTCGAGGTACGGCTGGTCGAACCCCAGCAGGACTCGTACCCCGGCGATCACCGCTCCCAGCGCCGCGCCAATCAGCAGGCCGCGCGCGCCGGCCAGCGCTAGATAGTCGGAGACCCATCGGACACCATCGGTGAGCATCGGCGGCGCGGTCGCCTGCGGAATCGCCGCCACCACCAGGGCCAGCGCGGCCACAGTGACGATGACGGCTGCCTCGGCGGTGCGGCGGCGTAGAGCGCGCAGGGCCGCACTCAGGCTGAAGAATGCCAGCAGCGCCAGGAACGACGCCGCCAGCGGCTGGTAGAGCGCCTCGAAGAGCAGGCGCACCGGCTGCTCCACCAGGCTCTGCGGGAACAGCACGAACCCCAGCCCCCCGTCGGCGGTGGGC
>JBDLTZ010000013.1:0-37343 GCA_039805565.1 Chloroflexota bacterium
GCTGAGCCGTGAGTGCTGAGCCGTGAGCCTTGAGTGCCGCGTGCTGAGGGCCGAGTGCGGCGCGGCGGCCGGCGAGCATATGCCAGAGGCCGAGGGCCGCGAGGGTGGTGAGGAGGCCGCCGCCGATCCACAGGGTCTGTGGGGCGAGGCCGACCCCCGGGGCCTGGTCCCAGATCATGAAGAGCTGGAACAGCGGCATCATCCACCAGGCCACGGCCATGTAGATCGGGAGGTGCTCCCCCTTGACCGATGGGGGGCGGGTGGTGAAAGACCGAGGCCCGCGGGCGGTGCCGGCGGGATTGGGCCCCTGCGTTGCCATTTCCGGGAGGTGGGTGGTCCTCGATCCTTCGTCTTCGGTCTGGGCGGGCGGGGCGATCAGGCGGGCGGTGACCAGGCCGAGGCAGCCGATGGCGGCGGCGCCGACGAAGCGCTGGACGAACGGCAGTACGTCGAGGGGCATGGCGGCGACGAGCGCGGCGACGAGCGCGCCGAGGGCTGCGGCGAGGGCCAGCGACGGGGTGCGGCCGAGGCCCGCCAGGCGGGGCAGCACGAAGCCGAGCGCACCGAGGGCCGCGGCCCAGAGCGCGAGCGCCGCGGGGGGGAGCGGGATGCCCCCTGCGGGCGCGAGCGTGGCGCGGTCGAGCACCACCCCGAGCGGGCGCGGGTCGGCGGCCAGGAGGATGGAGTCGCTCTGGAGCCGCACGCGCAGCGCCCAGTCGAGCCGCTCCTGGGGCGGGACGAGCACGTGGTAGGTGCGGAACAGATTGTCGCGCAGCTCGAGATTGGCGAGCTCGCGCCCATCGGCGCTGAGGGTGACCTGGGCCGGGGGCTGGGCGCCCGGCCGGCCGTTCTGGAGCCGTAGGGCCAGCACGGCAGGCGTGATGGCCGGCGGCCGTGGGAGGGCCAGAGTCGAGTCGCCGTCGGTCCAGCGGTAGTTCACCGCGGGGGAGGTCTCGGCCTCGTTGAAGCCCAGTGCGAAGCGCTGGTCGCGCCCGCCGACGTCCGCGGCGAGGGGCCAGACGGCGGCGTAGCCGAGGGCCATCAGCACCAGCACCGCCATGACGGCGGCGAGGGCGGCGGTGAGATCGGCGCGGAGGGATGGCAGGCGACGTGTCATAGGTGTTCGTTGGTTAGCGATGCGAGCGATGCGAGCGACGCGGGCGGAGCGGCCGATGACGCAGGGGCGCAGCAGCAGGCAATAACACCGACCGGTGGGATCGTGGGGGCTGCTGCGCCCTTACGACGTGGTGCCCCGACGTGGTGGCTTCCCTGACGTGTCACCGCCCACGACATGCGGCCCGCGTCACACCAGGGCGGCGCGTACCGCGTCGGCCACGGCCCGCACCTCGTCGTCGGTCAGCTCGGGGTACATCGGCAGTGACAGCACCTCCCCGGCCAGGCGCTCGGTGACCGGCAGGCCCCCCTCTGGCGCCAGGTGCGCGTACACCGGCTGCTGGTGCGCCGGCAGCGGGTAGTGCACCTCAGCCCCCACCCCGCGCTCGTGCAGCCCCGCCCGCAGCGCGTCGCGCGCCTCCGGCCCTCCCGGGACCCGCACCACATACAGGTGGTAGACGTGGTCGCCCTCCACCGGCGTCTCCGGCAGGATCAGCCCCGTGCCCCCCAGCAGCTCCTCGTACTGCTCCGCGATGCGCCGCCGGCGCGCGTTCCAGGCCGGCAGGTGCTGGAGCTTGGCGCTCAGGATGGCCGCCTGGAGCTCGTCGAGGCGCGAGTTGAGGCCGCCGAGGTCGGTGGTGTAGTACTTGCGCTCCCAGCCGTACTCGCGCAGCCGGCGAAGCTTCTCGGCCAGCGCCCCGTCGCTCGTGACCACCGCGCCGCCGTCGCCGAGGGCGCCGAGGTTCTTGGTGGGGTAGAAGCTGAAGCAGCCGAGGGCGCCGATGCTGCCGGCCGCGCGACCGCGCCAGGTGGCGCCGTGTGCCTGGGCGCAGTCCTCGATCACCGGTAGGCCGTGGCGCTCGGCCACCGCCATCACTGCGTCCATGTCGGCCATACGCCCATAGAGGTGGACGGGGATGATGGCGCGGGTGCGGGGGGTGATGGTGGCCTCGAGGGCGGCGGGGTCGAGCGTGTGGCTGCGCTCGTCCACGTCGACGAAGACCGGGTGGGCGCCGACGGCGAGGGCGGTGATGGTCTCGTAGACGGCGGCGTTGGCGACGGTGATGACCTCGTGGCCGGGGCCGACGCCGAGGGCGGCGAGGGCGAGCTGGAGCGCCTCGGTGCCGTTGGCGACGCCGAGGCAGTGGTCGACGGCGCAGAAGGCGGCGAACTGCTGCTCGAAGGCGCGCACCTCGGGGCCGAGGATGTACCAGCCGCTGGCGAGGGCGCGGGCGACGGCGGCGTCGATCTCAGGCCTGAGGGCGTTGTACTGGCGCTTGAGCGCGCCGAAGGGGACCGGGATGCTCATGGTTATTTCCAGTAGTGCGCGTGCTCGGCGCGGTAGAACTCCAGAGTGCGGCGCAGGCTCTCGCGGAGCGGGACGCGCGGGCGCCAGCCGAGGCGGCCCTGGATGAGCCGGTAGTCGGCGTAGTAGTCGCCGATGTCGATGGCCTTGCGCTCGTTCGGGAAGGGGACGAGCTCATAGTGACCGGCGCCGTTGATGTCGACGAGTAGGGCGGCGAGGTCGCGCAGGCTAATCGTCTCGTCGCCGCCGAGGTTGAAGATCTGGCCGTCGGCCGCGGGCAGGGCGGCAGCGAGAAGCAGGGCCTCCACCACATCCTCGGCATCGTTGAAGTCGCGGATCTGGGTGCCGTCGCCGAAGACCTGGATGGGCTCCTGGTCGAGCAGCTTTTTGATCCAGATGCCGAGGAAGGTCTGGCGGGCGTCTTTGACGCGCATGCGCGGGCCGATGGTGTTGGTGAGGCGCAGGGCGCAGGCGCGGATGCCGTAGACGTTGTTGTAGAGGATGTGGTACCACTCGCCGGCCATCTTGTTGATGCC
Source organism: Chloroflexota bacterium (assembly GCA_039805565.1). GTDB lineage: Bacteria > Chloroflexota > Chloroflexia > Chloroflexales > Roseiflexaceae > CALJIC01. The sequence goes on from JBDLTZ010000013.1 coordinate 2,956, forward strand.
GTTGACGTCGACGGGGCGCAGGATGTGGCGCTCGTCCACCGGCAGGTAGTCGGGCTTGCCGTAGATCTGGCGGGTGGAAGCGTAGACGATCTTGATGTCGGGGTTGTTGCTGCGGCAGGCCTCGAGAATGGAGAGCTGGGCGCGGCAGTTGATGTCCAGGTCGGTGTAGGGGTCCTTCATCGAGTCCAGGTGCGCCGTCTGGCCGGCGAGGTTGAACAGGAAGTGCTGGCCCTGGACGAGGTAGCTCATCGAGTGCTGGTCGCGGACGTCGGCGATGTTGACGCGCACGCGGTCCTCGATACCGGCGATGTTACGCAGGTTGCCGCCGTAGCTGGGGATGAGCGAGTCCACGAGCGTGACGTGGGCGCCGAGCGCGACGAGGCGATGCGCCAGGTTCGCGCCGATGAAGCCGAGCCCGCCGGTGATGAGGACGTTCGCGCCCGTGTAGCTGTCAGTGTAGCTGCTCATAGCGTGCAGAGTGTAGCGTACAAAGCGGAGGGCGATGGCGCCCCTTCTCGCCCAGTTAACTTGGCACTTTCACCTTCGCACTTTTCCTCGCCTTGATCCGCCGCATATGCTCGCGCTGCATGACAAGCTTGAACCACAGCTGGATGAGCTGCACTCCGGTGCGCCAGATCCGCGGGAAGTTGAAGAACTGGCTCTGGCCGTAGGTGCGGTGGAAGTGGTGGACCGGCACCTCGGCAAAGGTGAAGCCGGCGTCCTGGAGCTTCTTGACCAGCTCGAGGCAGATCGTGCCGCTGTCCGACTCGAGGTCGATCACGTCGAACACGTCGCGCCGGATGAGCCGGAAGTCGCAGTCCACGTCGCGCAGCTTGAAGCCGAAGAGAAACTTGACCGTGTGGTGGTAGACGCGCCCAATGATCTTGCGGTGCAGCGGATCGGAGCGGTCGATCTTCCAGCCGTTGACAATATCCACACCCTCGACCAAGGCGGGGAGCAGCAGCTTGATCTCGCGCGGGTCGTACTGGGCGTCGCCGTCGGTGTAGAACACCAGGTCCTTGGTGCACTGCGCGAAGCCGACGCGGAGCGCGCCGCCATAGCCGAGCGGCTTGCGGTGGGCGTAGTAGCGGAAGTGGTCGTACTGTTGGGCCAGCTCCTCGAGCACCTCCACGGTGTAGTCGGTGCTGCCGTTCTCCACCACGATAACCTCGTAGTCGTCGGTGAGCTCCTCGAGGGTCTTGAGGGTGGTGACGACGAGGCTGCCGATCGTGCCGCCGTCGTTGTAGGCTGGGAAGAACGCCGAGATGCTGGGCCGCTTGGTCATATCCTGCCGATCCTTATCCGCTGGCTATCGACGGGGGATTATAGCATATCGGGTGATGGGGGCAGGGGGCATGGTATGATGTCGGCGTGTCGAGTGCCGAGCGCTGAGTCTTGAGTGCTGAGTCTTGAGCTTTGAGTGCCGCGTGCTGCGCGCCGAAGCCATTGACTCGGCAGGCGGCTGGGGCATTGCCCCGGCTGTCCAGCGTTCATCGTCTATCGTTCATCGCTTCCGAGGTATGCATGTCGCTTATCTCCCGCCTGCTCCGGCCTGATATCGCTGCGCTGGAGCCATACACGCCGATTGTCCCGATCGAGGTACTGGCCGAGCGGCTCGGCCTGCCCCCAGAGCGGATCGTCAAGCTCGACGCCAATGAGAACCCCTACGGCCCATCGCCGCTCGCCCGCGAGGCGGTGGCGGCGCTGGTGCGGCAGGATCCGAACCCCTACGCGATCTACCCGGACCCGGATCACACGCGGCTGCGGGCGGCGATCGGCGGGATGGTGGGGCAGCCGCCGGAGCGCATCATCTGCGGTGCGGGGGCCGACGAGCTGATCGACCTGCTGATGCGCGCCTTCCTCCTGCCGGGCGACGCGATTGTCGACTGCCCGCCGACCTTCGGCATGTATAGCTTCGACGCGGCGCTGTACGCGGCGCAGGTGGTGAGCGTGCCGCGCGACGCGGCCTTCGAGCTGGATATGGAGGGCGTGGCCGAGGCCGCCGAGCGCTCGGGGGCGAAGATGCTGTTCGTGGCCGCGCCGAACAACCCGGGCGGCAACCCGCTGCCGCGGGCGGCGGTGGAGCGGCTGCTGGAGCTGCCGCTGCTGGTGGTGGTGGACGAGGCGTACGCTGAGTTCGCCGGCGAGCATGTGGCCGACATGGTCGGCGGGCCGCCGAACCTGGTGGTGCTGCGGACGTTCAGCAAGTGGGCCGGGCTGGCCGGGCTGCGCGTGGGCTACGCGCTGTGCCACGAGGAGCTGGCCGGGCACCTGCGGAAGATCAAGCAGCCGTACAACGTGAACGTCGCGGCTGAGGCGGCGGCGCTGGCGTCGATCGCGGACCTGGACGAGCGCATGGAGAAGGTGCGGCTGATCGTGGCCGAGCGCGAGCGGCTGGCGAGCGAGCTGGCCGCGCTGCCCGGGCTGCACGTGTTCCCGAGCCAGGCGAACTTCCTGCTCGTGCGCGTGGCCGGGGGCGCCGAGCGGGCGCTGGCGATCCGCGACGGGCTGCGGCGCGAGGGGGTCCTGATCCGCTACTTCGGCAAGCCGGGGCTGGCGGACTGCATCCGCATCAGCGTGGGGACTCCGGAGCAGAACGGGCTGCTGCTGGAGGTGCTGCGCGGTCTGGTGTAGGTGCTGCGCCGTCTCTCTGCGGTGCTGCGGTGCAGCGTGAGTCGTGCGGGCGCTCCGCCCCGCGCCCCGGGCAAGGGGGCCAGCCCCCTTGCAACCCCCGCCAGGGCTCGGCCGCCCCTGGATCCCGCAAGGGGAGCTGTACCGGACCGATGTCGGTCGGCACGAGACTGAGCTCCCGCCTTCGGGGGTTGGGCCTTAAGATTGAAGATGAAATGTGGTGAGTTCAGTGTCGTGTCTCGGCACATCGGTCTGATCGGGCATGCCTTGCGGGGGTGGTTCGGAGGGGGCGCGAGCGCCCTTCCGGCGGGGGAGCGCGAGGGGGCCGGAGCCCCATCGCAGAACACACGACCATCATGCAATGAATGACAAGCGCGGCGATTGCCGCCGCAGAGCGGAGCAACACCATGGCAACAGAGAGCCTCAGCGAGCTGAGGGAGTTCGCCGCCGAGCTGGCCTGGCTAGCCGGCAAGCTGACCCTGCGCTACTTCCAGACTGGGCTCACGCCCGACATCAAGGCCGATCAGTCCCCCGTCACGCTCGCTGACCGCGAGTCCGAGCGGCTCATGCGCGAGCTGATCGAGGCGCGCTACCCGGACCACAGCATCCTGGGCGAGGAGGAGGGCGAGACCCGCCCGGGCGCCTCGCACCGCTGGATCCTCGACCCAATCGACGGCACCAAGAGCTTCGTGCGCGGCGTGCCGCTGTACGCCGTGCTGGTGGGCCTGGAGCGCGAGGGCGAGGCGGTGGTCGGCGCGGTGAATGTGCCCGGCCTGGGGGACTTTCTCACGGCCGCGAAGGGCATGGGCTGCCAGTGGAACGGCCGCGCGGCGCGCGTGTCCGACACAGCCCGGCTCAAGGACTCGCTGCTGCTCGCCACCGAGCCGCACAACATGGGGCGCTACGGGCGCGAGGCGGCCTACGCGCGGCTGGTGGGCGCCAGCAAGATGTACCGCGGCTTCAGCGACGCCTACGCCTACGTGCTGCTGGCCACCGGGCGCGCCGAGCTGGTGCTGGACCCCGAGATGAACGCCTGGGACTGCGCGGCGCTGCTGCCGGTGGTGCAGGAGGCCGGCGGCACCTTCACCGACTGGCAGGGCGTGCCGACGATCCACGGCGGCGAGGCGATCGCCACCAACGGCAAGGTGTTCGACGAGGTGATGCGAGTGGTGCGCAGCTCCTAGCCTCCACGCCGTGCCCAGGCCTCGCGTTGCGCGTCGCTCGCATCAGGTCTGACGGTGGTGACGCCGTGAGGAGGCCTTATGCGCCGGGCTCCTATCATACTCGCCCTCGCGCTGCTGGCCTCAGCGCTGGTGGCGGGCGCTATTGTCCAGCTTTGGCGGCCGGAGCAGACGCTGGAGCGTGTGCAGCGGCGGGGAGTGATCCGTGTGGGCTACGCCCCCGAGCGCCCGTTCGCCTACCGCGACGCGCGTGGCTCCGTGACGGGCGAGGCGCCTGAGGTGGCGCGCGTGGTGCTGGCCCGCATGGGCATCGCCAGGATCGAGTGGGTCCAGACCGAGTGGGCCGAGCTGATCCCTGAGCTTCGGGCCGGCCGCTTTGATATGATCGTGGCCGGCATGTTCATCACCTGCGAGCGCGCCACGCAGATCGCCTTCACCGAACCCACCTATGGCGCCGACCAGGCCATGCTGGTCCGGCGCGGCAACCCCCACCGGCTCCACAGCTACGCGGATGTCGTGCGGGGCGGGGGCACGCAGCTCGCGGTGATCGCTGGAGCTCACGAGCTGCTGATCGCGCGCGCGCTCGGACTCCCCGAGGAGCAGCTCCTGGTGGTTCCGGATGCGCGCACTGGCCTTGCCGCCGTGCAGACAGGCCGCGCGGACGGGCTCGCTCTGACACGCATCTCGGTCGTCTCACTCGCGGCGTCCGACCCGAGCGGGAGCGTCGAGCCAGCCGAGCCCTTCGAGCAGCCGCAGGTCCCTGGCCTCCCTGCGCGGGGCTACGGCGCCTTCGGCGTGCGCCCCGAGGACACAGAGCTGCGCGATGCCCTCAACGCGCAGCTGCGGGACTTTATCGGCAGCCCCGAGCACCGGCGGCTCGTCGAGCCCTTCGGCTTCTCGGCCGCAGAGATGCCCGGCGCCACCACAACAGCGTCGCTCCTGGAGGCCTGCGAGCGATAAGCGGGCAGCGCGGAGGCCCTATGACGAAGCAGCAGAGCATCTGGTGGTGGCTCGTCGCCATCCTGCTCATCGGCCTGATATCCCTCGGCCTGCTCGAGTGGAGCCACCGCCGCTGGCGCACCGCCATGCAGACGCAGGTCACCGCGCTGGACAATCTCTCCCAGGCGCGCCACCAGGTTATGATGGGCTACCTCTCGATCGACCGCGCCGCGGCGGGAGACCCCTCGTTCGACACGCAGGATGCGCTGGCGCACCTGGACCGCGCCGAGCTGGCGCTCAATGACTGGCTGCAGGGCGAGAGCACGCTGATCCGCATGCGTGGAACTGCGCCCTCGGACCCGGAGCTGCTGGATGAGATTCGGGCGTACGCTCGCGACATCGACACGTTCCGCTCCCTGGCGGCGCAGTCGCTGACCCCGGACGAGGATACCCGGGGCGGCGAGGCGGTCGAGCTGCGCGCGGTGTTCGCCAACCTCGAGCGGCGAGCCGGCGCTCTGGAGGACCGGCTGTACACCGAGCTCGGCAATGTGACCCTGGAGCAGGAGCGGCGCCAGCTGGTGACGCTCCTGCTCTGGGTGATCTTCCTGACAGTGATCGGGACGACCGTCTACCAGGTGATAGATGCGCAGCGGCGCGCAGTGGCGATGCTCGCGGACCGTGAGGAGCGCTTCCGCACGCTGGTCGAGGGCTCGCCGCTCTTGATCGCGGTCCACGACACGGGCCGGCTGACGTACCTCAACCCGGCCGGCGCGGCGCTGCTGGGGGCGTCGCCGGCGGAGCTCGTGGGGCGCCCGATCCGGGAGTTCGTGCTCCCTGCAGACTGGCCCGGGGCGCTGGCGCGCATCGAGGGGCTGCACGCACGCGGTCGCCCGGCCGACCCCGCCCTCCAGCACTGGGTCCGCACGGACGGCGTGGAGCTGGCTGTGGAGGTCACCGATATCCCGTTCCACGACCACGACCGCCCGGCAGTGTATGTGGTGGCGCAGGATATCACGCAGCGCGTCCAGGCAGAGGCGAAGCTGGTGCGCGCCCAGAAGATGGAGAGCGTCGGGCGTCTGGCCGGCGGGATCGCCCACGACTTCAACAACCTGCTCACCGGGATCATCGGCTTCGCCGATCTCGCGCTCGATGACCTGTCGCCGGACGACCCGGTGTACGGGGACCTGATGCAGATCAGGCAGGTGGCCGAGCGCGCGGCCCTGCTCACCGCTCAGCTGCTGGCGTTTGCCCGCAAGCAGGTGCTGCAGCCGCGTGCGCTCGACCTGAGTGCCCTGGTGCGCGATCTGGAGCTGCTGCTGCGCCGCCTGCTCCCCGAGAGCGTCGAGCTCCATCTGCGGCTGGCCGACGACCTGTGGCCGGTGAGCGCGGACCCGGGGCAGATCGAGCAGGTGCTGGTGAACCTGGTGCTGAACGCGCGTGACGCGATGCCTGGCGGCGGGCTGGTGACCATCCAGACGGCCAACATCGCCGCGCGGGACGGCGCAGGTGATGCGGTCCGCCTGGAGGTGAGCGACACTGGGAACGGTATGACGCCCGAGGTGCAGGCGCGCGCGTTCGAGCCGTTCTTCACCACCAAGGGCGCCGGCCAGGGAACCGGGCTGGGGCTCGCGATGTGCGAGGGGATCGTCGTGCAGCACGGTGGTCAGATCGGTATCGAGAGCGCGGTTGGTGAGGGCACGCGCATCGCTGTGGAGCTGCCGCGGTTCCTGGGCGCGCCCGAGCCAAAGGAGATCCGTATCGCGCGGCACGGACACATGGGCAGCGAGACCGTGCTGGTGGTGGAGGACGAGCCGCAGGTGCGGGCGGTGGTGGTGCGGGCGCTCGAGGCGCAGGGGTACCGCGTGATCGAGGCGAGCAATGGGCTCGAGGCGCTTGCGGCGCTCGAGCGGCAGCCTGGCCTGCGAATCGACCTGCTGCTCACTGACGTAGTGATGCCCCACATGGGCGGTCCTGAGCTGGTGGCCGTGCTGGCCGCGCGCATCCCTGGCCTCAGGGTCGTGTTCATGTCCGGTTACGCCGACCGGCCCGCCGAGCTGCATCTTCCGGATGGGAGCGGGACGATCTTCCTGCCGAAGCCGTTCACGCCCGCCGCGGTGGCCCAGGTCGTGCGCGAGGCACTGGACCAGCCGCGGTAGATGCGGCTGTTGTGCCCCCACATAATCGAAGGGGAGTGGGCCGAAGCCCACTCCCCGTCGAAACGACAATGCGTAACTGACTAGAGGCCGTTGAAGAAGTTGAGCAGGTTCGTCAGCGCCTGAATGAACTGGGTGAGCGTGCCGAGCGGGTTCAGCAGGTTGTTCACCGCACACAGCAGATCACCGAGCAGACCGGCGCCTGGGATGGCCGTGATCTCCAGGTTGACCTCGTCGAGGAAGATGTTCAGGCCGAGTAGCGTCAGGTCCAGCGGTCCAAGCTGCAGATCGAGGATCTCGCAGCCTGCCTGCATCGCGGAGAACATCGGGGCGGCAGCCGCGCTCGGGCTCGGGTCCACGCCGTTGATGCTCTCGATCTCCCACTTCACGCCGCTGAGCGAGATGCCCTTCGTCTTCCCGCTGCTGTCCTTGTACGTGCCCGCAAGATTACCGACGGCGTACAGCTTCGCGTTCTCTTCGACGAAGCTCGTCACAGTGAACTGGCCTTTGAACGACTCCTTGCTCGGGCCGCTGCCCTGCACGGGAATGTTCGCGAATGGGTTGGTGACTTTGTCCTTGGCCGCCGCTGTGCCGAACGGCGCCAGGGCGAGAGTCGCGGCCATCAGCAGGCCGAACACGACCCAGATCGATCGAAGCCTCATTGGTTCTTCCCTCCTACAGCTCGTAGCTATCGGTTGTCTCCGACGACACCGTGCCGCCAGATCTGATTCGGGGCGTCAGCGGACCGTTGTCTGACGCCGATGCTAGCACTGGCAGGTTGCGTGCCACCCGATGCCCGCTGAAGGGGGGCTGGTGATCCACAAGCGAACCAGACGTGAACCGGCCTCGGCGCTGTGATTGCCGCGCACTGCGCCCTGACGCTACATGACAGCCGTTGCGACGTGTGGTATAGTTCGTGCGAGTACTTCCACGTACCTACCCATATCCCTCCGCGCCAGCCGGCGCACGCAGTCGTGTCCTCACCTGTGCTGGAGGTTCCGCCGTGCGAGTCGTCGCCATGATCATGGCCGGTGGCGAGGGGACGCGTCTCACCGTCCTCTCTGAGAAGCGCGCCAAGCCCTCGGTCCCCTTCGCCGGAAAGTTTCGCATCATCGATTTCACGATCTCCAACTGCGTTAACTCGGGCATCTACGATGTGGCGGTGTTGACGCAGTACCGCCCGCACTCGCTCAACAGCCACATCGGGAACGGGAAGCCCTGGGACCTGGACCGCTCCAACGGCGGCATTCAGCTGCTCCAGCCCTACCAGGGTCGCGGCGACCAGAGCTGGTACAAGGGCACCGCGGACGCGGTGTTCCAGAACCTCAACTACATCCGTGAGCGTCGCGCCGACCTGGTGCTGGTGCTCTCCGGCGACCACATCTACAAGATGGACTACAGCGCGATGGTGGACTACCACCTGCGCCAGCGCGCCGACCTGACGGTGGCCGTGATGCACGTGCCGCTCGAGCAGACCGACCGCTTCGGCATCATGACGGTTGACGCCGCGCAGCGCATTGTCGAGTTCACCGAGAAGCCCAAGAACCGCGACAAGGGCACGCTGGCGAACATGGGCATCTACATCTTCAACGCCGACGTGCTCCACCGCAGCCTCGCGGGCGGCGGGGACGGCCAGCCGCGCATCGACTTCGGCAAGCACGTGATCCCCTCGATGATCGCCAACGACTCAGTCTACGCCTACCCCTTCGAGGGGTACTGGGTGGACGTCGGGACGATCGACTCCTACTGGGAGACCAGCATGGACCTGCTGGACCCCGCCAACACGCTGAACCTGTTCGACCCGACCTGGCTCACCCACACGCGCAGCGAGGAGCGGCCGCCGGCGAAGATCGGCCCGCAGGCGCGCATCGGCCGCAGCATGATCTGCAACGGCTGCACCGTCCGCGGCACCGTCGAGCGCTCGGTCCTCTCGCCCGGGGTGTACGTCTCCCCCGGCGCGGTGGTGCGCGACAGCGTGGTGATGAACGATACCTGGATCGGCCCGGGCGCGGTACTCGACAAGGTGATCGTGGACAAGGGCGTGGTGGTGGGCGCGGGCGTGAGGCTCGGCTACGGCGATGACCTCGACGTGCCCAACAAGGAGCAGGGCGACAAGATTACCACCGGCATCACGGTGGTGGGGAAGGGCGCTCACATCCCGGCCGGCATCACGATCGGGCGCAACGTGCTGATCAACGCCGACCGCGATGAGGAGCACTTCCCGAAGGACGAAGTGAAGTCGGGCGAGACCATTTAGAGCCTCGAGTCGTGAGTCGTGAGCGCTGCACGCTCAAGGCTCAGCACTCACGACTCGAGACTCAAGACTGAGGACTGCAATGCTACGTACACTTGCGCTCATTCTGGCAGGTGGCGAGACGCCCGCGCTCTCCGTCCTCACCGCCGAGCGCTCCGAGGCCGCCGTGCCGTTCGCTGGGAAGTATCGGATCGTCGACTTCACGCTCTCGAACTGCGTCAACTCCGGCATCTACAACGTCGGCGTGCTGACCCAGTACCGCCCGCGCTCGCTCCACGAGCACATCGGCGTGGGCAAGCCCTGGGACCTGGACCGGCGCATCGGTGGGGTGCGGGTGCTGCACCCGTACCTCACCAGCGAGGGCGGCTCCTGGCAGCGCGGCAACGCCGACGCCCTGCGCGCCAACCTGGACTTCATCGCCGAGCAGCCGGCCGACGTGGTGCTGGTGCTGGCTGGCGACCACATCTACAAGATGGACTACCGCCCGATGCTCCAGCTCCACGAGGAGCGCGACGTGGACGTGACGCTGGCGGTGCACTCCGTCAGCCCGCACGAGACGCACCGCTTCGGCATCGTGACGGTGGACGCCGACGGCTCTGTGGGGCAGTTCGAGGAGAAGCCGCGCCGCTCCCGCTCCAGCATGGCCTCGATGGGCATCTACGCCTTCCGCAAGAGCTTCCTGCTCGAAGTGCTCGCCGGCGGCAAGGAGGAGAACATCGGCCGGGACCTCATGCCGAAGCTCGTCACGAAGACCCACGTCGCCTCATACAACTTCCAGGGCTACTGGGCCGATGTGGGCACCGTCCAGGCCTACTACGAGGCCAACATGGCCTTGCTGGTGGAGACCCCCGCGCTGGACCTGTACGACCCCGAGTGGGTGATCCACACCCGCAGCGCCGAGCTGCCGGCCGCCGAGATCGGCGCCGCCGCGCGCGTGGACGGCAACCTGGTGTGCGACGGCTGCCGCATCTACGGCCAGGTGAGCCGCTCGGTGATCTCGCCGGGGGTCTACGTGGCTGAGGGCGCGGTGGTGCGTGACTCGATCCTCCTCAACGACGTGGTGGTCGAGCCGGGCGCGGTGGTGGACCGCTGCATCATCGACAAGGGCGTGCGCGTCGGGGCGCAGGCGCGCGTGGGCGACGGCGACGACAACACGCCGAACGGCGGCGCGCCTGATATGCTCAACACCGGCCTGACGCTGGTTGGACAGCGCGCGCAGATCGCTCCCGGCGCCGCGATCGGCCGCAACGTCGTGATCCGGCCGCGCGTCACCGACCTTGGCGGGGCCACGGTGCCGAGCGGGAAGGTCGTGGGGCGGTAGGGGGTTCGGAGGGGCCAGTGCTGGGTGCTGGATGCGCTGAATCGTGAGTCGAGAGCGCCGGGGTCTGGTCGAAGCTGTGCTGGCTCGATCACACCCCGGCGTTCGGCGTTCAGCGTTCAGCGTTCCACCGGGTACCCCGCGTAGTCACCGAGCGCCTGAACCGAGCCGGCGCCGACCTTCGCGCCCAGGCGCAGGCTGGCCTCAGTGTCCCAGCCGCGCAGCCAGCCCGCCAGGAAGCCGGCGTCGAAGCCATCCCCCGCGCCCACCGGGTCGATCGCGCGCTCGACCGGCTCGGCCGGGGCCTCGTAGACCTGGCCGCCCACTAGCGCCATCGCCCCGCGCTCGGCGCGCTTCAGCACCACCACCCGCGCCCCCAGCTCCGCGCCCGCCTCGAGCATCGCGCCCTCGTCCTCCACGCCCAGCGCGGCCCGCGCGTCCTCGTGGCCCATCAGCAGGATGTCGGTCTGGCGCATCAGCGGCAGCAGCGCCTCGCGGAAGGCCTCAGGACCCCATAGCCGCGGCCGGTAGTTCGGGTCGAGCGAGATCAGCGCCCCGGCCTCCTTCGCCAGCTCCGCCGCGCGCAGGCAGGCCGCCGCGCAGCTCGCGCTCAGCGCCGGCGTGATGCCCGTCAGGTGCACCACCTTCGCGCCCGCGAACAGCTCCGGCGACAGATCCTCGGGCGCCAGGCGGCTCGCGGCCGACCCCGCGCGGTAGTAGTACACGCGCCGCACCCCGTCCGCCAGCCACTCGCGGAAGAAGATGCCCGTGCCCGCGCCGCCGTCCGTCGCCAGGGCCGACGTGTCCACTCCCTCGGCGTCCAGCACCGCGCGCACCTTGCGCCCGAACGGGTCGTCGCCCACGCGGCTGATGAAGCGCGCCGTGTGGCCGAGGCGGGCCAGCGCGATCGACATATTGGCCTCGGCGCCGCCGATGTCCCACAGCAGCGAGCGCGCGTCGTCCAGCGTCACCGGGTCCGGCGGGTAGAGCACCCCCATGCACTCGCCGAGCGTCACGACCTCCGGCATAGCAACCTCTTTGTTCTTCAGTGCGTCTGTGCGCTGCGTATTGTAGCAGCCCTGGCGGACAGGTAAAACGTGAGGCAGGGGTATGCCCCACTCTGCTGACGCGCGTTTACCCCTTGCGTGGGATTGCTCTCCACCAGCAGCTGCTGGTGAACACAATCACACACTTCCGTGGACATCTCTTCCCCCTGCGCCGCCGGCTGCTCGCCTATCATACTGGCAGACCAATACGCGAGCGCAAAGGGGCCGGGTCGCGAGGGCGTCCTGGCCGCTTGCATAAAAGAGCTATGACGATATACGAAGACCCCCGCATCCTTGAGCTGCGCGCCCATCGCGAGCGCGCCCAGCGCGGCGGTGGACCCGAGCGCGTTGCCCGCCAGCACGCCAAGGGTAAGCTCACCGCCCGCGAGCGACTCGAGATACTGCTCGATCCCGGCAGCTTCAACGAGATCGAGCCCTTCATCAGCGCCCACTACGAGACCGACGCTCCGGCCGACCGGGCGCTCGGCGAGGGTGTGATCACCGGCTACGGCCGCATCGATGGCCGGGCCGTCTACGTCTACTCGCAGGACTTCACCATCTCCGGCGGCACGCTCAGCGAGATGCAGAGCCACAAGATCTGCCGCGTGATGGACCTGGCGCTGCGCAACGGCGCGCCGATCGTCGGCCTGATCGACTCGGGCGGCGCGCGCATCCAGGAGGGTGTCCGCAGCCTCGGCGGCTACGCCGAGATCTTCCGCCGCAACGCCCAGTACTCCGGCGTCATCCCGCAGATCAGCGTCATGCTCGGCCCGTGCGCCGGCGGCGCCGCCTACTCCCCCGCCGTCACCGACCTGATCCTGATGGTCGAGGGGCACTCCTATATGTTCCTCACCGGCCCCGAGGTGATCAAGGCCGTGACCGGCGAGACGATCGACTCCGAGCAGCTCGGCGGCGCCGAGGTCCACATGACCCTCAGCGGCACCGCGCACCTCTCGGCGCCCACCGAGCAGGAGACGCTGGCGCTCTGCCGGCGCGCCCTGAGCTACTTCCCCTCGAACAACGTCGAGAACCCATCGTACATCGCGCCCGAGGACGACCCGCTGCGCATGGACGAGGAGCTGAACACGATCGTGCCGATCGACCCGTCGGTGCCCTACCGCATGCACGACGTGATCGAGCGTGTGGTGGATAGCGGCTCCTTCCTGGAGACCCAGCCGCGCTGGGCCACCAATGCGATCGTCGGCCTGGCGCGCATCGGCGGCCACTCGGTGGGCATCGTCGCGCAGGAGCCGAACGTCATGGCCGGCGTAATCGACATCGACGCCGCCGATAAGATCGCGCGCTTCGTCCGCATGTGCGACTGCTTCAACATCCCGCTGGTGACGTTCGTGGACTCGCCCGGCTTCCTGCCCGGCGTGGATCAGGAGCACCGCGGCATTATCCGCCACGGCGCGAAGGTGCTGTTCGCCTACTCCGAGGCCACCGTGCCGAAGATCAGCGTGATCACGCGCAAGGCCTACGGCGGCGCCTACGTGGTGATGAGCAGCAAGTACCTCGGCACCGACATCAACTTCGCGTGGCCGAGCGCCGAGATCGCGGTGATGGGCGCCGAGGGCGCGGTGAACATCCTCCACCGCGAGGAGATCATGAAGGCCGCCAACCCGGCCGCCGAGCGCGCGCGCCTGGCCGACGAGTACCGCCGGCGCTTCAACAACCCGTACCACGCCGCCCGCGCTGGGTACGTGGACGATATCATCGAGCCGCGCGAGACCCGCCCGAAGATCGTGGCCGCGCTGGCCGCCCTGCGCGATAAGTACGCTCCTGCGCCGCCGCGCAAGCACGGGAATATCCCGGTGTAGGATAGTGCAATGTGCAAAGTGTAACGTGGAAAAATGAAGGCGATAGCCTTGAATAAGAACATTTTTGCACGTTACACTTTGCATTTCAAACGCTGCACGTTGCACGTCGTGAGAGTACTCAGGAGATCAAGGTGAATGATACCCTTGCTATAGCCCTCCAGATCACCGCAGTGGGCATGGGCCTGGTCTTCGGTATGATCTGCGCCCTGTGGCTCGGCATGGCACTGCTGGTGCGCCTGGCCGCCGACCGCGAGGAGCCTGAAGTGGCTCCGGCGCTCGTGGCCCCCGACGCGCCCGCGGAGCTCGCCGCCGAAGCGGGGCTTGATCGTGCGCAGCGCCGCAGAGCCGCCGTGGCCGCCGTGGCCGTCGCGCTCGCGCAGCGAGCCCGGTCATCGGCCGCACTCCCGCCCCCACCAACCGCCGCCGTGAGCCCGTGGCAGGCCGTGGCGCGCAGCAACCAGCTTCGCCACCGCGGGAGGGTCCGATGAAGATTCGCGTGACAGTTGACGGGCGCGCGTTCGAGGTGGACGTACAGGACCTGCAGGCGCGGCCGGTGGTGGCCGTGGTAGACGGCGAGCAGTTCGAGGTGTGGCCGGAGGAAGTCTCCGAGGCTCGGCCGAAGGTCGAAGCCGTCGTGCCGCCGGCGGATGTCTCGCCGAAGGCCAACGGCCACGCACCGGCGACCAATGGCGCTGGGGTTGCCCCCGCCGCTCCTGCGCCAGCCCACGTATCCTCGTCCGCCGCCGTAGTGGCTCCCATCCCGGGCGTGATCGTCTCCGTGTCGGTACAGCCCGGCCAGGCCGTGAAGGCCGGCCAGGAGCTGTGCGTGCTCGAGGCGATGAAGATGCAGAACGTCATCCGCGCCCCGCGTGACGGCGTGGTGGCCGCGGTGCACATGAGCGCGGGCAAGACCGTGCGGCACCGCGAGCCGTTGCTGGAGTACGGCTCATGAACATCTCCGACCTGCTCCCCGAGCTGATACGCGGGCTCGCGGCCTTCACGCCCGGCAACGCGATGATGATCGCCGTGGGCGCGCTCCTGATCTACCTGGCGGTGGCGAAGGAGTACGAGCCGGTGCTGCTCCTGCCGATCGGCTTCGGCTGCGTGCTGGCGAACATCCCGCTCACCGGTATGACCGAGGCCGGCGGCTGGCTGGGCGTACTGTACCAGGTCGGCATCAGCACCGAGCTCTTCCCGCTGCTGATTTTCGTCGGCGTGGGCGCGATGATCGACTTCAGCCCGCTGCTCTCGCAGCCGAAGATGGTGCTCCTCGGCGCCGCCGGCCAGTTCGGCATCTTCGGCACCCTCATCCTGGCCACGCTGCTCGGCTTCCCGCTCAACCAGGCGGCCAGCATCGGCGTGATCGGGGCGATCGACGGCCCGACGTCGATCTTCGTCGCGTCCATCCTGGCGCCTGAGCTGCTTGCGCCGATCGCAGTGGCAGCGTACTCGTACATGAGCCTCATCCCGATCATCCAGCCGCCGCTGATGAAGCTGCTCACCACCCCCGCCGAGCGCCGCATCCGCATGGAGTACGCCGCCCGGCCGGTCTCGCGCCGCGCGCTCATTCTCTTCCCGGTGGTGGTGACGGTGGTGGTGGGCCTGATGGTGCCGGACGCCACGCCCCTGATCGCCACGCTGATGCTCGGCAACCTGCTGCGCGAGAGCCTGGTGGTGGACCGCCTGAGCAAGACGGCGCAGAACGAGCTGATCAACATCGCCACGCTGTTCCTCGGCCTGACGATCGGCTCGACGATGAACGCGGGCGCGTTCCTCAACCTGGTGACGATCCAGGTGATGCTGCTGGGCCTGCTGGCCTTCGTGCTAGATACGGTGGCCGGGCTGCTGTTCGGCAAGCTGATGGCGTTCGTGACGCGCGGCGGGATCAACCCGCTGATCGGCGCAGCCGGCATCAGCGCCTTCCCGATGGCCGGGCGCCTCGCCGCGAAGGTGGCGCTTGAGGAGGACCAGGAGAACTTCATCCTGATGCACGCGATGGGCGCCAACACCGCCGGCCAGCTCGGCTCGGTGATGGCGGGCGGCATCCTGCTGGCGCTCGTGACGGGTATCATCGGCTAGAGCGCCGGCTGGGGCTCGGGGGCCGAAGGTCCCCGAGCTCTTCTTTTTTGAGAGGGCTGTGCCCCTCCAAAGGTCCTACCCGCCGGTGGCCGCAATGCATGCGCCGGCCGCCGCGGTGATCGCCGCCCAGTCGCCCGCCGCTACCGCCTTGGCGGACACCAGGTTTCCGCCGATGCCCACCGCCGTCGCGCCGGCCTCGAGATAGGCGCGGGCGTTCTCGGCGCTCACGCCGCCCGTCGGCACGACCCGCAGGAACGGCAGCGGCGCCAGGATGTCCTTGATATACTGCGGCCCGAAGGCACGCGCCGGGAAGATCTTGATCATCTCGGCACCGGCCTCATGGGCCGCCAGCGCTTCGCTCGGGGTCAGTGCGCCGCATAGGATCGGCACGCCGCGCTCCCGGCAGGCCGCGATCACCTCGGGCCGAACCGCCGGCGTCACCACGAACTGCGCCCCGGCGTCGATCGATGCATAGGCCTCCTCCCGCCGCAGCACCGTGCCCACGCCCACCTGCGCCGCGTCTCCCAGCGCCTCACGGCAGGCCGCGATCGCCTCGTTGGCACCCGCGCCCGTCAGCGTGAACTCGACGGCGGTGATCCCGCCGGCTACCAGCGCGCGCGCCACCTCCACCGCCCGGTCGTAGCGCTCCAGCCGCACGATCGCCACCACCTTGGTCGCGGTGATGGCTTCGAGAATAGGTGACATCATATACTCTCCCATAGAGCCGGCCCGCAGGTATTGTACTGCCTGCAGGCCGGCTCTCTGCGGCGAGTGCAGGCGTAGGAATGAGCGCGCCGCTACGCTGGAGCTCCTCGTGCGGCAGGCTCAGCTCGCATGAGAGCGGATACGATCCGGTAGCAGGCGCGTGCTACAGTCGCGCGGTGTCTCGCCCTGAGTGTGGTGCCTATGCTGATCGTCCTCGCCATCGCCTGGCTCCTCGGCGTGCTCGCCGCCGACGCGCTGGGCCTCCCGCTCCCGCCGCTCCTGGCCGCCGCTGGCCTCACCGGCCTCGTGGCCGCGCTCCTAGGCCGACACCCGCGCGCGCGGCTGGCCGCGCTGGCTGTGTGCTGCGCGGCGCTCGGCGCGGTGCGCTACGATGCAGCACAGATCCCGGCGACGCCGCAGAGCGCGCGGCTGCTCAACGGGCAGGGCGCGCTGACGCTGGTGGGCGTGGTGGCCGAGGACCCGCAGCGCACCGCCGAGGGGCAGCGCGTGGTCCTGGCGGCCGAGCGCGTGGCCGTTGGCGGCGCCGAGCGGCGGGCCGAGGGGCTGGTGCTGGTGAAGCTGCCGCCCTTCCCCGAGCGGCGCTACGGCGACCGGCTGGCGCTCACCGGCGAGCTGACCGCCCCGCGCGAGGCCGAGCGGCCGGGGAGCTTCGACTACCGGCGCTACCTCGAGCGCAAGGGGATCTTCTCGCTTATGGAGCCCGAGCACGCTCGGCACCTATCGGCGGGCGGCGGCAACCCCATCCTCGCCGCGCTACTGGAGCTGCGCACCCGCTGCCAGCGCGTGCTGCTGCGCGAGCTGCCCGAGCCACAGGCCTCGCTGGCCGTCGGCATCCTGCTCGGCCTCCAGTCGTCTATCCCGGACGACGTCTCGGCCGACTTCAGCGCCACCGGCACGAGCCATATTCTGGTTATCTCCGGCTGGAACATCACCATCATCAGCACCATGCTCTACGGTGTGACCGAGCGGCTGCGGCTGCGGAAGAACGCCGCCTTCTGGGCCATCCTGGTCACGATCTGGCTGTACACCCTGTTCGTAGGCGCCTCGGCCACGGTGATCCGGGCCGCGGTGATGGGCACGGTGGTGGTGGTGGGGCAGCGGCTGGAGCGGCCGGCGCACGCCTGGACCACGCTCTTCGCGGCTACCTGGGCCATGACGATCTGGAACCCGCAGACGCTGTGGGACATGGGGTTCCAGCTCTCTGCGCTGGCGACTGCGTCGCTGTTCGCCTACGGCAAGGGCACCGAGGCGCTGCTGCTCAAGACGCCGCTGCGGGCGGGGTGGCTGGGGTGGGCGCGCGAGGCGCTCACCGCCACGCTCGCGGCGCAGATCCTGGCGCTGCCGCTGATCCTGTACGCCTTCGGCAACCTGAGCATCATCGCGCCGCTGGCGAATGTGGCGCTGCTGCCGATGGTGCCGTACGCGATGCTCTTCGGCGCGCTCTGCCTGGCGGCGGGGCTGGCGTGGCTCCCGCTGGGGCAGTGGGCGGCCACGGTGGCCTATCTGTTCCTGGCCTGGCTCACCGAAGGCTCGCGCTTCTTCGCGCAGCTGCCGCACGCCGCGGTGCAACTGCCGTCGTTCCCGCTCTGGCTGCTGTTGGCGTACTACGCGCTGGTGGTGGGGGTGTGGCTGTGGAACGTCACGCTGCCCGATATCCCCGCACAGCCAGGAGCGTAAAAGTGGTGCGGTAGCACACCGGCAGCATCTGTCGTATAGTGTGCGCTGTGGCGGCGTGGCGTCCGGCTCCCCGAGCCAGAGAGGATTACAGTGATGCGACAGGTCCTTGCGGCGCTCGGCGCTCTCTGCCTGATACTCGTGGTGGGCGGCTCAGCGCTCCTGGCGGGCAGCGCGGTGGGGATGCGGCCGTTTCCCAAGGGGGCGACGGAAGTGAGCCTCGGCGGATGGCGCACGCAGTGGGGCTACTCCTGCCAGCGCACCAGCTACCACATGCCGGCCGACTGGAGCCTGCTAGACCAGTACGCTTACCTGGAGACGCACGGTATGTCGCGTGACCGCGACGCGGACCGCTCCTTCCAGCGCACGCTGGTCGAAGCGCGGATCTCGACGTTCGCAGTCTTCGAGCGCCGTGCGCTGATGGGTTTGATCTTCGAGCGCGCTACAGTGGCGATTGCCCCCAGCGGCCACCCCATGCCGCAGGTGAGCGTGGACCGCTGCTTCCGCGCGAATCTGCTCTTGCGCTAGATGTAGCACCCGCTGCGTGCTCTCCTTCCCGCGGCCGTTTCATGCGGCGTGCTGACCGGCGCGGCGGATGACCTCCAGCAGCGCCTCGCCCGACTCGTGCTTGGCGACGAACGCCGCCGCCCCCGCCTGCGCCGCCTGCGCCCGTACCGCCACGCTGTCATATAGGCTCAGGATGACCACCGCGCTGCTCGGGGCGAGCTTGCTGATCGCAGCGGTGGCCGTCAGGCCGTCCATACGTGGCATCTCCAGGTCCATGAGCACGACATCGGGGTGGAGCTGATTCGCCTGGGCCAGCGCCGCCTCACCATCCTCGGCCTCGCCGACCACCGTGATATCCGGCTCGAGCGCGAGCCGCATGCGGAGACCGGCGCGTACCGAGGGCTGATCATCTACGACAAGAAGCGTGATCATCGGAGTGTCCCTGCGTCCCGCACCACCCGTTGCGGAGCGCGTCGCGGTAGTACCTGGCTCCACTATAGCCGCCTTGCGGCGCACGGGCCACGCACTATCGGCCGTCTCTCACGGTAGGCCTTTCGCCCCGGCCCGGCTCCAACGAAAGGCGGAGCCGCTTGACGCTCATACCTGGGCGGTGTATACTTGTGAAGCCGGCTTTGCCGGTGTTAATGCCGTGCTCTCTCGTTAGGTGCGGCGTCCGCACAGACACATGTCGTTGCCCCGGCCCGTCGAAAGACGCTCAGGGGTACACCAGGGCGATCCGAGCTAAGGGTCACTCTAACGCGACTGCAGCGATGCTACGCTGTGCGGTGCCAAAGCTCAAGCAGGGGATGAGCGATGTCTGCTCACGTCCCTCTTGGGTTTGCCCGAGAGGGCGTTCTATTGAAGGTATATGGACGTAATCCCTAGTCATTGGCGCTCGCGTTCCGTCTCTGGTCGCTGGACGTCGGTGCCTTCGCGATGTGATACGGCCACCCCGCCCTCCCCTGCGCGCCGCTAGTATGACGGCGCCCTGAGAGCGCCGGGCGCCCCACACCGCGAGGTTGTGGGGCGCATCTGTGAGCTCCCCAGCACCCCCCATCCACTTCCGGCCGGCCGCGCGAGCGATGCATCTCGCAGGAGGCTCGCCATGACCGCCCTCAGCTCTCGCGCACTCCCGATTGCGCGGCGCTCGTCTGCGCTGTACTGCGCCACCCACGGACGCGGCACCCCGCTGCTGCTGATCCACGGCTTCGGCACCAGCGGCGCGGTGTTTAACTCGCTCATCCCGGGCCTCGCGGCCCGCCACACGGTGATTGTCCCTGACCTACGCGGGCACGGCAACAGTCGCCGCTTGCCCCTGGCCGACAGTGTTGCGCGGCTCGCCGCCGACCTCGAGGACCTGCTCGACCTGCTCGGCGTCGGCCCCGCTTTCGTGCTGGGCCACGCGGGCGGCGCGGCGGTGGCCCAGCAGCTCACGCTGGACTACCCGCAGCGCGTGAAGGGTCTGGTACTTGCCTGCGCCAGCGCCTGCGGCTCCGCCACCCGCACCGGGGCAATCGGGCGGCTGCGTGGCGGCATTGTGGGCCTCCTGCGCGACCGCGGCGAGCGGGCCGGCGACTGCTCCACCGAGGCCGGCGCCCACCTGCTCCAGTCGTTCGACAGCCGCCCGTGGCTCAGGCAGCTCGACGTGCCGGCGCTCGTCGTGGCCGGGGGCGACGACACCGTAACCACGCCGCAGCAGGCGCGCGAGCTCGCCGACGCCCTCCCGCGTGGCAGCCTCGCAGTGATCCCGGGCGCCGGCCACTGGCTCGTCGAGACGCACGCAGACAAGCTCGTGGCCGCGGCGCGCCCCTGGATCGAGCGCCAGGAGCTCGCCGCATGACAGCGCCGATCGATATCGATCGGCTTGAGGCCGAGATCCGCAGCGCCCTCGAGCGCGATGAGACCGACGCGCTCCGGGCGCTGCTCGCTGCCGCCTACCCCCCCGACGTGGCGGACGTCATCGACCGCCTCGACGACGAGGACCAGCTACGTGTGTTCCGGCTCCTTGCGCCGGAGCAGGCCGCGGACGTGCTGGACGAGACCAGCCTCGACGCGACCCGCGAGCTGATCAGCGAGCTCACCGCCGATGAGGCGGCCGATATCCTCGAGGAGCTCGACAGCGACGACGCGGCCGCGATCCTCACTGAGGACGTCCCCGAGCGCCAGCAGGCCCTGCTGGCCGCGATGGATCCCGAGGACGCGGCTGACGTCCGCGAGCTGCTGCGCTACCCGCCCCAGAGCGCCGGGCGCCTGCTGAACGACTACTTCACGGTCGTGCGGCCGGAGATGACGGCCGCGCAGGCCATGGACGAGCTGCGCGGCATGGTGCACGAGACCGCCGTGATCGTCTACCTGTACGTCGTCGAGGACGGCGGTAGGCTCGTCGGCACGCTGAGCCTGCGCAATCTTCTGGTCGCCCCGCCCGAGCAGTCCGTCTCCGCGATCATGCGGCCGCGCCCGATCGCCGTGGCCCCCGAGACCGACCAGGAGGAGGTGGCTCGGATCGTGGCTCGCTACGACCTGGCCGCCGTGCCGGTGATTCGCGCCGACGGCCGCATGATCGGCGTGGTGACCGCCGATGACGTTATCGACATTCTGGTGGAGGAGGGTACCGAGGACGTGCTGCGCTTCGGTGGCGCGGGCGCGGGCAAGCCGGACGAGACCTACTTCACGGTGTCGATCGTGCAGTCGGTCGGCCGGCGTCTCCCCTGGCTGCTGCTGCTGTTCGTGGGCGGGTCGATCACGGCCAACGTGCTCGGTTTCTTCGAGAGCGAGCTGGAGAAGATGGTGGCGCTCACGTTCTACGTGCCGCTGCTGATCGGTACGGGTGGGAACACCGGCGCACAGACCGTCTCGACCCTCATCCGGGCGCTGGCGCTTGGCGAGGTGCGGCTGCGCGACGTGTGGCGCGTGGTGGGGCGGGAGCTTGTGGCGGGGCTGGTGCTCGGGCTGCTGCTGGGCGCCGTGGCGTTCGGCAAGGTCCTCACCGATGGGCAGGTCTTCATGCTGGCCGCGACCGTGTCACTCTCGGTGGTGGCGATCTGCGTCTGGGCCAACGTCATCGGCGCGCTTGTGCCGCTGGCCGCCCGGCGCTTCAATGTGGACCCGGCGCTGGTCTCGGCGCCCATGATCACCACGCTGGTGGACGCGAGCGGGCTCGCGATCTACCTGTTTATCGCAGGCGTGCTGCTCAACCTGTAGGGTCGCGCGCTCTCAGCCACATTTACCAGCTCCAGGTCCGGTCCTCCTCATGGTCATCGTCCGGGCCGCACCGGGCGCAGCGCGGCTGCCACACTCCCAGCGCGTAGCCGAGGTCGGCCCGGCTTGTGATGGCGGGGCTCGCGATCAGGCCCACACCGCACGAGTCACACGGCCGCATAACGACGAGCTCGCCGGCCTGGAGGCGGAACACCATCCCATCCACTGCAGCCGTCGCCTGGCGGCCGCCCCGACCGAGGAACACCTCCTCGGGTGGCACCACGCGCCCGGTGAGCGCGGCCACGCGGCGCACGAGCACCGCGTGCAGCGCGGCGGTGTCCTCTTGCTCCGCGCGCAGGTAGGTATCAACCACCACGGCGCGCCAATCCGAGGGCGCGTCGAGCACCACCATCGGCTGCTGTACGGCCGGTCTCACACTGCTCATCTGCAAGCTCATCATCATGGTCCCCCGTCAATACAAAAAAGTCTCTTGCGCAGGAGACGCCCCAGGGGGCCACGGGGTTACACGGGCGGGCCGCGCCTTTACGAATCGGGCCGGGCTGCGTATACTGCGCGCGTCAGACCGCCGACCAGATGATGGAGCCTGCCCATGCGCCTCGAGCTCGACTCTCCCCTCGATATGCACCTGCACCTGCGCGACGGCGAGATGCTGTCGCTGGTGGCGCCGCTGAGCGCCGAGACCTTCGCCGGGGCGGTGGTGATGCCGAACCTCGTGCCGCCGGTGGACAGCATCGAGCGGCTGGAGGCGTACCGCGGACGCGTGCTGGCGGCGTGCGCCGGGCACACCTTCGAGCCCTTCATGACGCTGTTCTTCCGGTCCTACAGCGATGAGGAGCTGGCGGCGGCAAAGGGGCGGATCATCGGCATCAAGCTTTACCCGGCCGGCGTGACCACGAACAGCGCCGGTGGCGTGCGCAACCTGGACGACGCGCTGCCGACGGTGGCGGCGATGGAGCGGCTGGGTATCCCGCTGCTGGTGCACGGCGAGAGCCACGGCTTCGTGATGGACCGCGAGGCTGAGTTCCTGGGGGTGTACGAGCGGCTGGCGCGCGGATTCCCGCGCCTGACGATCGTGATGGAGCACATCACCACGGGCGCCGCCGTGGAGCTGCTGGACCGCTACCCGAACCTGCACGCCACCGTGACGCTGCACCACCTGCTGATTACGCTGGACGATGTGGCCGGCGAGCTGCTGCGGCCGCACCTGTTCTGCAAGCCGGTGGCGAAGCGCCCCGAGGACCGGGACGCGCTGCTGGCGGCGGCCCTCGCGGCGCACCCGAAGCTGATGTTCGGCAGCGACTCGGCGCCGCACCCGCGCCACGCGAAGGAGGCGGCGGGCTGCGCGGCGGGGGTGTTCACCGCACCGGTGGCGCTGCCGATCCTGGCCGAGCTATTCGAGCAGCACGGCGCGCTCGACCGGCTTCAGGCCTTCGTCTCGGGCAACGCGCGCCGCATCTACGGCGTCACGCCGCCCGCCAAAACGGTGGTGCTGGAGCGGGCGCCCCTCACCGTGCCTGAGCGCTACGGGGATGTGACCCCCTTCCGCGCGGGGCAGGAGGTCACGTGGCGGGTGGCTGAGGTGCGGTAGCCTACGGCTCCAGTGAGAGGTAGCGCTTGATCGGCACGCGCACAGGGGTCTGTACGACCCCGTGATGTGCGGGCTCACCGACACGGTACTGCGCGGGTGCGAGAGGAAGATCGTGAGCACGGCCTCGCCGATGCGCTGCTCGGCATGGCGGTACAGCGCCAGCCGCGCCCTGGCGGCCTGCTCGACGCGCGCGCTCCAGCAGGGCGTCCAGCTCCGCGTCGGCCAGGGCACGGAGGTGCGGGCGCTTTCCCTCGTGGCCTCTGTGTCGCAACCAGACTGTTCGTCGCACGAGGGTCTTAGCGCCGCCGGCGCGTCCCGACGATCAGTACGCCTACACCGGCCCCGGCCCCGAGCGGCAGCGCCAGCACCAGCAGGGCGATCCCGAGGGCGACGCGCTCAGGGGATGGCGGCGTGGTGATCGTGATGATGGCCGGCTGGGAGGCAGGAGTCACGGCTTCGCCCGTACCGGCCGCGAGGAGTGCGGCAGGCTGGCCCTCAGCCACTGGGGCGACCTGCGGGACCTCAGCAGGAGGCTGCTGGGAGTTGGGCTGAGCGTCGGGCGCGGCTGCGTCGTCGCTGTCGCCGGCGGCGTGTGCCTGGGCGTCCGGGGCCGGTGTCTCGGCGGGTGTCGCGCCCTCCGGCGGCGCGCTGAGCCCCTGCACCGGCTCGTAGGTCGGCACCGGGCTCGGCTCAGCCGCCTGAGCAACCTGCGCGCCTGAGCGTCCCACCGGCCTGGCCCCGATCGCCGCCCGCCAGCCGTCCTCGAGGCCGTCGATGCCGAATCCGTAGGTGGCCTGCAAGGCGGCCTCGGTGGTGGCGCCGGCGCTCAGGGCGTCCAGCAGGGCCAGGATCTTCTCGCGGCCGTGGCGCTCGATCAGGAAGCGCACCAGGTTGTAGGACTGGGTGTAGGAGACCCCGACCTCCTCGGGGTCCTGCGAGAATCCGGCGCTGAGGGCGTGCACTGAGACCAGGCGGTCCTCCTCCACGGCGCTCTCGAAGCGGCGGGCCTCCTCGGGGTCGGGACCGCCCTCGCTGTACACGGCCAGGCCCTCGTTCAGCCAGGTGGGGACCATGCCCACGCAGGAGAAGGTACGGTAGCCGACCAGCACGTGGGTGATCGCGTGGGCGATCGTGCGGCGGCCCCAGTCGATCTCCTCGGGGTTGATGCCGATCGCCACGATGCTGTGCTCGGCGTAGGCCACTCCGCCGGCCCGGCCCGGGTCGTGCAGGACGGCCTCGCGCATGGCCTCGCTGTCGCCGTAGATGTAGAGCTCGATCGGCGTCTTCGTGGTCACGCCGGTCTCGCGGCCCAGGCGAGCCAGCCCGGCCTCGGCGGTGGCCAGCAGGTCGTCGGCGAAGGCGCGGTCGCCCTCGTAGTAGTGCAGCGTGATCAGGCCGCGGCTGATGTTCCGCCAGGCGTGCTTGTGGTCCAGCCAAGTGACGCGCTGGGTCTCGGTGGTGCGGACGGCGCCGGCCTTGTCGGTGACACGCCAGCGGTACCAGAGCGAGGCGCCGGGCGGCTGTGAGCCGGCCTCTTCCAGGTCCCAGGTCCACGAGACGCCGGAGGAAGTGCCGGGCTCGAAGGTCGGGTAGACGCGCGAGAGGACCTCGCCGCAGGTGAGCATGTCGACGCCGTACTCGAGGGCGACCTCGGCGATGCCCGCGGCGGCCTGGACGCGCGCGCGGAACGTGATAGTCTGCGGGAAGTCGAGCGCTGCGCCCTGGTCGATCACGGCGAGGGCGGCGGCGGCGGCGGGAGGGGGCGGGGCGGCGATGAGGAGCGCCGCCAGCCCGAGGAGCAGGAGGAGTGTACGCATGCGATGTGTCCCCGTTTCGCGGCGCCCATGCGCCGGTGAGCCGGGCCCACTGTATCACGCGGCATCCCCCGCCGTGTGTAGCGCGTTGTGACCGAAATAGGAGCAGGTCGCCACGTATGACGACGGCTGTCAGGCTTGCCTAAGGACAGCCGTATATGAGAACTACGTCCCCTCCTCCCAGCTCGCGAGGTACTTGCGCTGCTCGGCGGTGAGCCGGTCGATCTGCACGCCGAGGGTAGAAAGCTTCAGCCGCGCGATGTCGCGGTCGATCGATTCGGGGATGGTATAGACCCCGGCGCGCAGCTTGGCGTGGTTCTTCAGCATGTACTCGGCGCCGAGGGCCTGGTTGGCGAAGCTCATGTCCATGATCGCGGGCGGGTGACCCTCGCCGGCCGCCAGGTTCACCAGGCGCCCGCCGGCCAGCACGTGGATGCGCCGGCCGTCGCTGAGCACGTACTGCTCTACGAGCGGCCGCACCTCGCGCGGGTCCTCAGCACACAGCCCGCGCAGCGCCGGCAGGTCGATCTCGACGTTGAAGTGGCCGGCGTTCGCCAGGATCGCGCCGTCCTTCATCACCTTGAAGTGGCGCTCGCTCACCACGTGCTTGTTGCCGGTCACGGTGAGCACCAGGTCTGCCTCGCGCACGGCCCGCGCCAGGGGCAGCACGCGGAAGCCGTCCATCACCGCCTCAAGGGCGCGCATCTCGTCCACCTCGGTCACGACCACCTGTGCGCCGAGGCCGTGGGCCCGCGACGCGACGCCGCGGCCGCACCAGCCGTAGCCCACCACCACCACGGTGCGGCCGGCGATCAGCAGGTTCGTGGCGCGGATGACACCGTCGAGCGCGCTCTGGCCGGTGCCGTAGCGGTTGTCGAAGTGGTGCTTGGTGACCGAGTCGTTCACGGCCAGCACCGGGTAGCGCAGAGCCTTATCCTTGGCCATTGCGCGGAGGCGCTGCACGCCGGTCGTGGTCTCCTCCGTGCCACACAGCACCTCGGCCACCTGCTCGGCGCGCTCCTTGTGCAGCATGCTCACCAGGTCGCAGCCGTCGTCCAGCGTGATGTGGGGCCGGTGGTCCAGCGCCGCGTTGAGGTGCTGGTAGTAGGTGGCGGTGTCCTCGCCCTTGACGGCGAAGACCGGGATCTCGTCACCCACCACCAGTGCGGCGGCCACGTCGTCCTGAGTGCTGAGGGGGTTTGAGGCGCACAGCACGATGTCGGCGCCGCCGGCCTTGAGTGTCCGCACGAGCGCGGCGGTCTTGGCGGTGACGTGGAGGCAGGCCGCCATGCGGAGGCCCTTGAAGGGCTGCTCGCGCTCGAAGCGCTTGCGGATGGCGAGCAGCACCGGCATATCGATCTCGTTCCAGGTGATCTTGGTCTGTCCCTGCGGGGCAAGGCTGAGGTCTTTGACGTGCATGCGGTCCTGTGCTCCGTGTTGTTGTCCGTGGCGCGCCGATTGTGTGGCCGAACCCCCCTTTTGTCAATCTGCGAGGGTTTCGGCTGCGGCGCGGGCGGTGAAGTACTCGCTGTACCGCTCGGCGAAGCCACCGGCACAGGCTCTACCGGAATACAATCTTACGTTTCATTAGCCGCCGGAGTGTCAGCACTAACCAACCTGCACCCTCTGGTGTCTTCATGAATAGCGGCGCCTTTGCCGCCCAAGCATGAGGACAGCCACAATGTCATTTTGTGATTTGAAGAGCGGTCAGTGCGGCGACGCCCCTGAGGAGGCTTCGCTTGCTGTGGAAGCAAGTCAGCCGATTCTGCGCGGAGAGATCACCTACGTTACTGACCCAATCTGCTCCCACTGCTGGGCTATGGAGCCAGCCTGGCGCAAGCTGCGCTACCACTACGGCGCACAGCTCGAACTGCGCCATATGTATGGCGGTCTCCTGCCGGGTTGGGCAGGATTTCGCGACGCGGGCGCCGGTATCGGCAGCCCTGCAGACGTCGCTCCACACTGGGCCGAGGTTGCCAGCCACTACGGCCAGCCGATTGACCCAAGCGTCTGGTTGCGCGACCCGCTGGCCTCATCGTTCCCCCCATCGATCGCCGCCCACGCGGTGCGCCTGCTCGTGCCTGAGCAGGAGGAGGCGTTTCTACGCCGCATCCGCGAGGCTCTCTTCCTCGAGGCGCGCAACATCGCCCGCCCTGAACTGCTCACTACCTACGCTGGCGAGCTCGGTATTGACGTCGAGCAGTTCACCACGCTCTACACACGTGGTATCGCCGAGCAAGCCTTCCGACGCGAGCTTGCCGAGGTTCGCCGTCTGGGTGTGCGTGGCTTCCCCACCCTCATCATCAGCGGCAGTGATCGACAGCCTGTGGTTCTACACGGCAGCCAGAACTACAAGCGTCTCGAAGAGACAGTGCTGCGTGTTACCGGGATTCCCCGTGCGCAGCGCGCCCCACGACCCGAAGAGGCGTTGGCGGCCTATGGGAGCGGAACAACCCTGGAGTTCGCGGAGCTCCTTGATGTGAGCCGAGGAGAGGTAGGCGAGTTGCTGACGGCTAACGGCGCCACCCGCTTCGAGGTCGCCGGCGATACACTCTGGCTCGCTCCCACCGCTCAACTCGACCTGCCTAAGCAGCTATCGGCGAGCATCGTCTAGCGATACGTCCGTCACAACTCTCACAAGGAGCTTGACGTGAAGGTCACAACACCCGAAGAGCTTGCGGCTGTGTTCGGGTCTGCCTTCAGCTGGCGGTACCTGATCGATCATCCGATCGGCACGGTATACGCTGGCCTGGTAGTATGAGAGAATGCTACGTATGCTGTCGAGCGGACCGCCGTGCGAAGCGCTACAGCCGGCGCCGTATCTGCAACAGCGTTCTTGCATCCAGATGCTCACGCTATGAGAAGGCCTGTTGGCTTTGGTGGCCACGAAAAGGCAGCAGAGTATGGAAGAAGATCAGGCATCGAGTGCTCGCAAGCAGTTGGCTGAGATGATCACCCGGGAGCCACGCCGACTTCCCGGACGGATTAGGCGGCTCCTGCGTGATGATGAGGCGGCTGAGGATCTCGCGCAAGAGGCGCTGCTTCGTGCACTGCGCAACTTGGGGACACTGCGCGGTGTCGAAGAGGGCGTCATCTGCAAGTGGCTTGACCGCATCGCTTGTCATGTGGCCTTGAACCATAGTCGCGACAGCGGGCGGCAGCCTGACAAGGTGTCGATAGACGCTGACACTGGTACGTGGACGACGGCGCTGCCGACGTCCGAGCCCGAACCAGAGGATGTTGCGCTGCTTACTGAGTTGCAGCAGACGCTGCTTGATGCAATTCGAACATTGCCCGACGAATTTCAAGCGGTGTTCGTCCTTCGCGATATCGAAGAGCTTTCCACTGCGGAAACGGCGGCAGAACTTAATATAGGAGAGGGACTGGTAAAGTGGCGGCTGCATCAGGCACGTCAGCGGCTGCGCAAGCTACTTGCAGAGCCAGTCACGCCGCAAGACCTTGACGAGCTTGGTCATCAGCTGTAGACCTCGCCGAAAACGCGGGTGGCCGTTCTAAGGTTGAGACAGATGCTGCGAAACAGGTTGCCGCCGAGTATGCGTAGCTTGCGCCCGATCACATAACACATCCGCTTGGTCTTGACCGGCGCGGTACACTGGCAGACCCGCCCGCGCAGGCGATTTCACCCCGCGTGCTCAGACGCCACTGCAGCGCTAGTAAGAGCCTCTGCTCCTCTTGGGTAAAACCTTTGAGCTCCAGCTAGGTCATTGCGCAGCCGAGAAATGAGGTGAGGGAAAGGACGGTTCGCAGGGCAGGCAGGTGGTAGAGTGTGCCCAGCACCGAAACAGCTGAATGGAGGACTAAGATGACAACAGAGCGAGCGCTGCCGGCAGGAACCCGCATCGGCCACATCCACCTACGGGTGTCCGACCTTGGCCGGGCGATCGGCTTCTACCGTGACCTGCTCGGCTTTGACCTGATCACGACCCTGGGCCCGGGCGCCGCCTTCCTCTCGGCCGGGGGCTACCACCACCACATCGGCCTGAACACCTGGGAGAGCGCGGGAGGCACACCGCCCCCGCCTGGCACCACCGGCCTCTACCACTTCGCGATCAACTACCCGACCCGCCGCGACCTCGCCGTGGCCCTCGCCCGGCTCCTCGGCGGCGGCTGGGGCATCGACGGCGCCTCCGACCACGGCACCCACGAGGCGATCTACCTGCACGACCCCGACCACAACGGCATCGAGCTCGCCTGGGACCGCCCGGACGAGGAGTGGCCCCGCAGGGACGGCGACGTGATCTTCAGCCGCCGCCCGCTCGACTTCGCCGGCCTCCTCGCTGAGCTTGGTGAAGCCCAGGCCTCGCCCCACATCGCCGCACTCGCACAGTACCGCTAGGGGAGAAGCCGATGCCAATTGTGCGTCTGGAGATCCTTGAGGGCCGCCCGCCGGCCCTCAAGGCCGAGCTGATCGCCCGTGTGACCGCCGCCGTGGTCGAGACGCTGGCCGTAGGCCCCGAGCAGGTGCGCGTCCTGCTCTACGAGCTTCCGGCAGATCACTGGGCCGTCGGGGGGCAGACAATGGCGGCGCGCCGCGCGGCCGCCCAGGAGGAGCAGCAGTCGTGACCGAGCTCTCGCTTACCCACCTCGTGCGCCGGCCTGCGCAGCCGTCTGAGGCGCCGCCCATGCTGCTCTTGCTCCACGGAGTCGGCAGCAACGAGCGCGACCTGTTCCCCCTGGCCGCGCAGCTCGACGGGCGCTTCCTCGTCCTCAGCGCCCGCGCCCCGAACCCGCGCGGGCCCGGGGGCTTCGCCTGGTTCGAGGTGCAGTTCACGCCCCAGGGGCCGGTGATCGACCCGGCGCAGGCCGAGGCGAGCAGGCGCCTGCTGCTGCGCTTCATCGACGAGGCGTCAGCCGCCTACGGCACCGACCCCCGGCGGGTCTACCTGATGGGCTTTAGCCAGGGAGCGATCATGAGCGCGAGCGTGGCGCTGACCGCGCCCGAGGCCGTCGCGGGAGCCGTTTTGATGAGCGGCCGCATCCTTCCCGAGATTCACCCTCTGATCGCAGATGCATCCCGGCTAGGTGGCCTGCCATTCCTCGTCGTCCACGGCACAGCGGACAACGTGCTGCCAGTTCACCACGGACGCGCCAGCCGCGATCTCCTGGCGAACCTTCCGGTGGAGATGATGTACCGCGAGTACGCGATGGGCCACGAGCTCAGCTCAGAAAGCTTTGCGGACGTCCAGAC
Source organism: Chloroflexota bacterium (assembly GCA_039805565.1). Taxonomy (GTDB): domain Bacteria; phylum Chloroflexota; class Chloroflexia; order Chloroflexales; family Roseiflexaceae; genus CALJIC01. The sequence goes on from JBDLTZ010000013.1 coordinate 33,114, forward strand.
CTGGCTCAACACACAACTTGACCGCCCGAGCCGCCAGCTGTAGATCTGCTACGACGCCCGCAATACCCCCTGCCTCGAGTCAATCGCGCTGAGCAGCGGTCATCGGATGTCTCGAAGGACGCGACGCCCTCCGCAACCAGCCGGCGCTCCGTGAGCTCAGCCAGATCCACGCCTGCTGTCGTGAGGCTATGGAGCAGGGCCATCGCCTCGGCAGCATCCCCCGGCACGGTCGCGTCGCGCACCTCGCCATGATCCGCGAAGGCCAGCCGTGCGCTTCTTGATCTGCTCAGTCAGGCCAGTTTGGTGTGCAGCAGCACGCGGGCAGCCTGCACCACCGCCTCGGGTGTGAAGCCGAAGGTGCGCTGGAGGTCAGCCAGCGGGGCGGAGGCGCCAAAGGTGCGCATCCCCAGAACCGCGCCGTGCAGCCCGGTGTAGCGCTCCCAGCCGAAGGGAGTGGCCTGCTCCACCGCGACCCGCGCCGTCACCTCGGGCGGGAGCACCTGGTCGCGGTACGCCTGCTCCTGCTGCTCGAACAGCTCCCACGAGGGCATACTCACCACCCGCGCTCTGACCCCCTCGGCGCACAGCTGCTCGTAGGCCGCCAGGCACAGGGCGACCTCGCTGCCGCTCGCCAGCAGAATGATCTCGGGCGCTCCGGCTGATGCGTCCGCCAGGATGTAGCCGCCTCGGGCAACTCCCTCGGTGGAAGCATAGCGTTCACGGTCAATGGTCGGGAGTGCCTGGCGACTGAGGATGAGGGCCGCGGGCCGGTCGTGGAGGCCTATGATGACCCGCCATCCCTCGACCACCTCGTTCGCATCGGCCGGGCGTAGGGTGATCAGGTGGGGGATGGCCCGTAGCGAGGCGAGCTGCTCGATTGGCTGGTGGGTCGGGCCGTCCTCACCCACACCGATCGAGTCGTGAGTGAAGATGTGGAGCGTCGGCAGCTCCATCAGAGCGGAGAGCCGGATCGCGGGCCGGGCGTAGTCGCTGAAGATCAGGAAGCCGGCGCCGAAGGGGCGCAGCCCGCAGAGCGCCAGCCCGTTGAGCACGGCGCCCATCGCGTGCTCGCGGATGCCGAAGTGCATGTTGCGCCCGGCCTCGGCCGCCGCGAAGTCGCCCGCACTGGGGAAGGTCAGCCTGGTCTTGGTCGAGGGCGCGAGATCCGCCGCACCGCCGAGCAGCCACGGGACGCGGGCAGCAATCGCGTTCAGCACCTTGCCGGAGGCGTCGCGTCCGGCCAGGCCCTTCGAGTCGGCGGGAAAGGTCGGCAGATCGGCATCCCAGCCATCGGGGAGGCGACCGCGGAGCAGCAGGTCAAGCTGCGCGGCCAGCTCGGGGTGTTCCCGCCAGTAGGCCTCATAGCGCCCCTGCCAGGCGCGCCGCAACTCGGCGCCGCGGCTGCCGAGCCCGACCTGGAAGTGCTCGCGCACGTCGTCCGGGACCAGGAACTGTGCGTCCTCAGGCCAGCCGTAGGCCCGCTTGGTCAGCCGGATCTCCTCCACACCCAGGGGCTCGCCGTGCGCGGCGTGGGAGTCCTGCTTGTTGGGTGCTCCATAGCCGATGTGGCTGTCGACGATGATCAGGGTCGGCCCGCCCGTGGACTGCCGGAAGCGGTGCAGTTCCACATCGAGGGCGTCGAGGTCGTTGGCGTCGGGGACGTGGGCCACGCTCCAGCCGTAGGCGCGGAAACGAGCGGCGACATCCTCACTGAAGGCCAGGTCGGTCGTGCCCTCGATGGTGATGCGGTTGTTGTCGTAGATCCAGCAGAGGTTGGCGAGCTTGAGGTGTCCGGCGAGGGAAGCCGCCTCGGCCGTGATGCCCTCCATCATGTCGCCGTCGCCGCAGAGGGCATAGACAGCGTAGTCGAAGAGTTTGAAGCCGGGCCGGTTGAAGTGGCCGGCGAGCCAGCGCTGCGCGATGGCCATGCCGACGCTGGTGGCCACGCCCTGACCGAGGGGGCCGGTGGTCGTCTCGACGCCGCTCGTCCAGCGGTACTCGGGGTGGCCGGGGCAGCGGCTGCCGAGCTGGCGGAAGCGCTTGATGTCGTCCAGCGAAACCGCCAGCTCCGCGGTCGGGCGGCCGTCGGGGTCGAGGGCGCGCACGCCGCTCAGGTGGAGCAGCGCGTAGAGCAGCATCGAGGCGTGGCCTGCCGAGAGCACGAAGCGGTCGCGGTTGGGCCAGGCCGGGTCGAGGGGGTCGTAGCGCAGCTGGCGCTGCCAGAGCGTATAGGCGACGGGGGCGAGGGCCATCGGCGTGCCGGGGTGGCCGGAGTTCGCCGCCTGAACTGCATCCATCGCCAGTGTGCGGATTGTGTTGATGCTCAACTGCTCCAACGAGGGCTGGTCGCTCATCGCTGTACTTCTCCTCAGTACCGGCGTGGGCTCGAATGCTCCACGCCAGGTGGTTCGATGTCCTGATGATCTATCGGGGTACGTGGGCCGATCAGGCGCTCGTAGAGCCACTCCTGCCGTGCGATCGCGTCCTGATACACGGCGTGGCGAGCCGCGTCTGGCTGGTAGGTTGGCCCCTCGGCCGAGGGGATGGCGTCGAGCGACGGGATGGCGCCCAGGGTGCGTAGGGCGAGCAGGGCCACACCCCGGCTGGTCGTCTCGGCCTCGCCTGAGGCCACGACGGGCCGCCCGAGCACGTCGGCGACGATCTGCACCCAGGCCGGCGAGCTGAGCAGGGCGCCGCCCGAAGCCACTACCCGCACATCGTCCGTGTGTGAAGCAAGGCGCCGCCCGATCAGGGCGAAGCGGTAGGCCACCGCTTCCAGGCTGGCTCGCAAGATGGCGAGCGGGGTGGTCGCCAGGGTCAGACCGTGGATGCTGGCCGGCACGTCGCCTGCCCAGCCGGGGCTACGCTCGCCTGCCACGAAGGGCAGCACCGTGAGCCCATGGCCGTCAGGCGGGGAGGCGGCCAGTGCCGCTTCAACAACCACCGGGTCGCCCAGCTGCAGGGTCTGCCGAAGCCAGGCGTAGACGTTGCCCCCCTCGCTGGTGGCCCCGCCGACGAGGGCGTGTGCGCGGTCAAGCCGGTAGCACCACAGCCCCGGGGGCACGACCTCGGGGGTGGGCTGCACCACTCGCAGTGCCCCGGTGGTGCCGACGGTCAGGGCCAGCTGGCCGGGGCGCACACAGCCCGAGCCGATGTTCGCGGCCGCCCCGTCGCCCACTGCTGGGAGCCAGGGGATCGCGCGCAGCGCCGGCCAGCGCGTGGCCCAGGGTTCGGCCAGGCCCACGAGCGGCTCGTCTACGTCGGTCAGCGGCGCGAGTTGGTTGGGCTCGAGGCCGAGCGTGTCGCAGAGCGGCTCGTCCCAGCTCAGCGTGCGCCGGTTGAGTAGCCCGGTCCACGACGCCGCCGAGAGACTGACGCGCCCATGGCCGAAGAGTTGCCGCTCCAGGTACTCGCCCAGGGTCGCCCAGCGGCGAACCTCGCGCCACTGTCCCGGCTCGCTGCGCCGCATCGCGGTGAGCTGGGCGGGCCAGTAGCTCGCCCGCAGCAGGCAGCCGGTGCGGGTGTGGACCGCGGCCTCGTCGAGAATGCCGCGAAGCTCCTCAGCGTCGGCGGCGCCCCTGGTGTCGGCGTAGGTGCGCAGCGGGGTGAGCGGGTGGCCAACGGCATCGAGGCCGACCAGGGTGCTGGCAATGGTCGCCACGGCCACGGCGCGGATCTGATAGGCAAGGGCGCCGGCCTGTGCTAGCACCGCATCGATGCAGCGGGCAGCCCGATCCAGCGCCGCATCGGCGTTGTCCTCGGCCGCGCCGTCGGCGGAGACGCGGAGAGTCGAGTGCTCCTGGGCCGTGCAGCCCACCACATTGCGGCCTTGAGCGTCGAACAGCGCGGCACGCGTCGAGGAAGAGCCAATGTCCAGGGTCAGGATGAGTGGTGTCGCCACGTCGGCGCTGGTGACTGTGGTGGGCGCCATCGTCGGCCTCCTTCTCAAGCGGCAAAACTGCTGTCCTGCCGCGCTGTGCTCACACGCTTTGCGCTTCGCGCAAGGCTACTCGGCCGCCTTGACAGCGTGGCCGCCGAAGCCCTTGCGCATCGCCGCGAGCACCTTGGCTGCGAAGGACTCGGGCCGGCGCGAGTGGAAGCGCTCGAACAGCGAGAGGGTGATCACCGGCGCAGGCACGTCCAGGTCGATCGCCGCCTGGATCGTCCAGCGCCCCTCGCCGCTGTCCTCCACGTAGCCCTTGAGCTTCGTGAGATCGGGGTCGCGGCGCA
>JBDLTZ010000014.1:0-5976 GCA_039805565.1 Chloroflexota bacterium
AACGCGCCCCCGCGCCCCCGCTGCATTCGGCCCACGCCCTGCTCACACGCGCCCCCGGCGCCCCCGCTGTATTCGGCCCACGCCCTGCTCACACACGCGGCCCCGGTCCCCCGCTGCATTCGGCCCACGCCCTGCTCACACGCGGCCCCCGCGCCCCCGCTGCATTCGGCCCACGCCCTGCTCACACGTGCCCCCGCGCCCCCGCTGTACTCGGCCCACGCCCTGCTCACACGCGGCCCCGGTCCCCCGCTCGATGGCGGCGTAGCCACACGGCCCTCTTTTTGCTACGGGTATAATAGCGCCAGGGTTAGAGCCGCGGGCGCGAGGCCCGCGTGCAGATAGAAAGCGAGCGAACCGTGGCCAAGACGATCGTGGTGCTGGAGGGTGACCAGACCGGCCAGGAGCTGCTAGAGGAGGCGCTACGGGTACTGGACCCGGTGGTCACAGGAATCGACCTGAGTTTCCAGCGCTTCGACCTGACGCTCGAGAACCGTCGCAAGACGCAGAATCGCGTGGTGGAGGAGGCGGCTGAGGCAATGCTGGTGGCGGGCTACGGCCTCAAGGCGGCGACGATCACGCCCGAGACGAAGGGGGATGTGGGGAGCCCAAACGCCATCCTGCGCGAGCGGGTGGACGGCACAGTGATCGTGCGCACGGGCCGGCGCATCCCGGGAGTGCGGCCGGTGGGCGGGGCGTACGCGCCGATCGCGGTGATCCGCATGGCAGTGGGAGACGCCTACGGGGCGAAGGAGTGGCGCGAGGGCGAGGGATTGGACGAGGTGGCCCACCGCACCGAGACGATCACGCGGCGCCACTGCCGGGCGGTGTCCGAGTACGCCTTCCGCCACGCGGAGCGCCTGGGCGCCAAGGTGTTCGGCGGGCCGAAGTACACGGTGAGCCCGGTGTACGAGGGGATGCTGAAGGAGGAGATGGACGCCGCGGCGCAGCGCCACCCGCGCGTAAAGTATGAGCCGCAGCTGATCGACGCGACCTACGCGCTACTGCTGACGAGCGCGGGCGACGGACTGGTGATCCCCGCGCTGAATCGCGACGGCGACTGCCTGAGCGATATGGTGCTGCAGATGTTCGGCTCGATCGCCGGCTCTGAGTCGCTGCTGCTGAGCTTCGACGACGCGTGGCACACGAAGGTGGTGATGGCCGAGGCGCCGCACGGGACTGCGCCGAGCCTGTTCGGCAAGAATGTGGCCAACCCAATGGCGATGATTCTGGCAGGGGCCTCGCTGCTGTCGCACATCGGCGGGCAGGCGAGCACAGCGGGCCGGGCGATCGTCGAGTCAGTGTTCGAGTCGGTATACGACGGCGTGCGAACTGCGGACCTCCAGGGGCACACGTCGACGACCGAGTTCACTGATGAGGTCATCCGGCGGGTGCAGACGAAGCTAGCGGTGTGGCCGAGCCTGGAGGGGGCGTAGCGCAATTCATGAGTCTTGAGACTTGAGCTGTGAGCGCTGCGCGTTGAAGACATTGTGATCATCCGCCACTGTAACCGCAGCGCTGAGAACGCCTTCGACGTGCAGCGTCTTTTTGCTACGCAAGCGGCAGGGTAAAAGAGAAGGCGCTGCCGCGCCCCTCCTCGCTCACGGCCCAGATGCGTCCGCTGTGGCCCTCGACAAGATGCTTGGCGATGGCGAGGCCGAGGCCGGTGCCGCTGGAGTTACGCGTGCGGGCACGGTCCACTTTGTAGAAGCGCTCGAAGATCCGGGGCAGATCCTGGGGTGGCACACCCACGCCGGTGTCGGTGACCGTCAGCATGAGCCACTCGCCAGGAGGATGATCCAGCGGGACGAGGCGCAGCAGGTCGTCGGAGCTCGTCGCCTCTGGGGCGAGCGCGAGCACGCGGGGCTGACCGCCGACGCGCACAACAGTGGCACCGACGCGGATATCGCCGCCCTCGCCGGTGAACTTGACGGCATTGTGGAGCAGGTTAAGCAGCACCTGCCCGACCCGGTCGTCGTCGATGAGCGCCAGTGGCAGCTCGGCGGGGACCTGTGAGCTGATGCGCAGCTCCTTACGCTCGGCCTGAGGGCGGATGCGCTCGAGTGCGCGCGCGGCGACCGGCGCCAGGGGCGTAGGGATAAGCTGCAGCGCGACGCGGCCGGACTCGATCTGCGAGAGCTCGTGGAGCTCGTCCACGAGCTGCGTGACCGCGTCCACCTCCTGCGACATCTGGCTCAGCATGCGCGCCGCGATCTGGGGCGGCGGGCCGGACTGGAGCGTCTCGACGAGCAGCTTGACCGAGGCCAGTGGCGTGCGGAGCTCGTGCGAGACGTTGACGACCATATCACGGCGGGCGCGCTCGAGCATACTGAGCTGCGTGACATCGCGCACGAGGAGCAGCGCGCCGGGGACACCGCTGGCGGCGAGCGAGGTGGCGCGGAGGCGCAGAGTGCGCCCGCGGGCGATCGGCTGCAGGATCATCTCGCGGGCTTCGCCGTCGCTCAGGACGTCGGAGACGAGCGTGTCGAGCTGGTAGTCGCGCACGAGTGAGATGAGCCCCTGGCCCGCGACGGCGCGTCGGTCGATGCCGAGCAGCTCCTCGGCCTGGGGGTTGAGATAGGTGACGTGCCGCTCCTCGTCGACGATGACGAGGCCAGCGTCGAAGGCGGCGGTGGCGGCGTAGAACAGGGGGGAGAAGAGCTCAGGAGGCGGTGACGGCGATACGCGCGCTCTCTGGCTCCTGCACAGGAGCCAGAGGATCGTTACCAGTGCTACAGCGAGAGCGATTACGAGGGCAGCTACGGTAGCATCCATACGTTTGCGACGGTAGAAGTGCAGCGTGCACGGTTGAGAAATGGCCGCGCTGCTTCAACGCCGCGCTTTGTGCTTTGCACGTTGCACGTTTCAGCTACTTCCCAGGGATGGCCGGGGCCTCGAAGCGGTAGCCGACGCCGCGGACGGTCTGGATGTAGATGGGCCGCCCGGGATCGGGCTCGACCTTCTCACGCAGCCAGCGGATGTGGACATCCACGGTACGGCTATCGCCGAGGAAGTCGTAGCCCCAGACGCGCTCGAGGAGCACATCGCGGGAGAGAGCCATGCCGCGGTTGCGAATGAGGCAGGTGAGGAGGTCGAACTCCTTCTGCGAGAGGCTGAGCTCGGCGCTGTCACGCCAGGCGCGGCGGGAGCCAGTGTCCACGCGCAGAGCGCCGGCGTCGAGCACCTCGCGGCTACCGGTGGGCTGGCGGTCGGTGCGGCGCATGATGGCGCGGACGCGGGCGAGCAGCTCACCGAGGCTGAACGGCTTCGAGACGTAGTCGTCGGCGCCGAGCTCAAGCCCGGCGATGCGGTCCACCTCGTCCTGGCGGGCGGTGAGCATCAGGATGGGAACGTCGCTCTCCTGGCGGAGGATGCGGCATACAGAGAAGCCGTCGAGCCGGGGGAGCATGATATCGAGCACGACGAGGTCCGGCTGCTCGCGGCGCGCGCGCTCGAGCCCCTGGACGCCATCGGCGGCGGCGATGACGGTGTACCCCTCGCGCTCGAAGTTGTAGCGCAGGGTCTCTGAGAGCGTCGGGTCGTCTTCTACGAGCAGGATGGTAGACATATGAGTGCTGAGTGCTGAGTGCTGAGTGCTGAGCGCTGAGTGCTGAGTGCTGAGACTCAGTACTCAGCACTCAGCACTCGAAACTACTCCGACAGGGCGCGGCCGACGCCGCCGCTGGCCTTGCAGACGTAGATAGTGGCCTCACTGCCGGTGGCGGCGAGGTAGGCGGCAGCGACCTCCTGGCGGAAGCGCTCGACGGCCGACTGGTCCACGAGGCTGACGGTGCAGCCGCCGAAGCCGGCGCCGGTGATACGCGAGCCGTAGCAGCCTGGGACGACCTGGGCGGCAGCGACGAGCGAGTCGATCGGCGGGATGCTGACCTCGTAGTCGTCGCGGAGACTGGCGTGCGACTCGTTCATGAGCCGGCCGAACTCGGCGACGTCACCCGCCTCGAGCGCCGTGGCGCCGCGGGTGGCGCGGTCGTTCTCGGTGACGACGTGGCGGGCGCGCTGACGAACCGGCTCGGGCAGATCGGCCTCGTGGGCGCGGAGCTGCTCGACGGTCACATCGCGCAGGGCCAGGATCTTGGGGTACCACTGCTTGAGGATGCGCACAGCCTCCTCGCACTCCTTGCGGCGCTGGTTATAGGCCGAGGCGGCGAGCGAGCGCTCGATGTGGCTATCGCACACGACAATCTGGGTGGAGGGCGGGATAGGCACCGGGCGGTAGCCGAGGTCGCGGCAGTCGATCAGCAGCGCATGGTCCGGCTGGCCGAGCGCCGAGATGAACTGGTCCATGATGCCGCTGTTGACGCCGACGAAGTTGTTCTCGGCGCCCTGGGAGAGCAGGGCCAGCTCCTCGCCCAGGATGTTGAGGCGGTTGAGCGTCTGGAACGCGTAGCCGACGCCGACCTCGAGGGCAGCCGAGGAGGAGAGGCCGGCGCCGCGCGGGACGTCGCTCGTGACGAGCAGGTTGACGCCCCCAAGGGAGTGGCCGGCGACCAGCAGCGCCTTGGCGACGCCGCGGATGTAGTTGCTCCAGAGATGGTCCTTGCTGTGCTCGATCGCATCGAGCGAGAACTCGTCCTCATCGCCGAGGTCCGCGGCCACGACGTGGACCATGCGGTCGTCGCGCGGGCGGGCGGCGATGTAGGTGGCGCGGTCGATCGCCACCGGGAAGACGAACCCGTCGTTGTAGTCGGTGTGCTCACCGATCAGGTTCACGCGGCCAGGGGCGCAGACGATCAGCCGCGGGTGGATCCCGTAGCGCAGCTGGAACTGGTCGCGGATAGTGTTCACATCTAGCATAGAGCTCTCACACGCTGAGGCAGCACATCAGGCCGCGCGGGCTTGGCGCGGCCATTATAGCACAGGGGAGATCCCCGGATGGCCAGTGCTGCGTGCTGCGTGCTACTGCCTGAGGGCGCCGCGCGGGGAGGGCTGCCGCTGGCCGACGACCGCAGGGCGGGTGAGCGCACCGCGCATGACGAAGGCGATCAGCAGCCCGGCGACGAAGCCGCCGATGTGCGCCCAGTAGGCCACGCCACCCTCGTTGGAGCCGACGGTGCCGAAGCCGCTGACGACCTGGAGCACGATCCAGAGGCCAATCATCACGAAGGACGGGACGGTAGTGATGACAGGCCCCATGAGCACACGGATGCGGTTACCGCCAAACAGCACGATATAGGCGCCGAGCACGCCGGCGATGGCGCCGCTGGCACCGACACCGGGGACAGTGGCCGAGGGACTGGCAAGGGCCTGGGCGACGCTGGCGGCGACGCCGCTGACGAGGTAGAACAGGAGGAACGGGGCGTGGCCGAAGGCGTCCTCCACGTTATCGCCGAAGATCCAGAGGAACAGCATGTTGCTGAGCAGGTGCATGATGCTGAACGGGTCGTGGAGGAACATCGAGGTGAGCAGGGTCTCGAAGCGCTCACCGGCGAGGAGCTGCGACGGGATAGAGCCCCAGCGCAGGATGAAGGCCTCGATATCCTGCGCCGGGACCTCGATGAAGAAGTAAACCAGCACATTGATCGCGATCAGGGCGTAGGTGACGAGCGGCAAGATGTGGCGCCGGCTGTTGTCATCGCCGAGCGGGAGCATAGGGAGGTCCTTTCGCTACGCGTCTGTAGCGCTCTACGGTCTACGGTTACGGATAACTATGGACTCGTAAAGCAGGTTCTGTGCCGCTCAGGCGAGGGGGATGGCGTAGCAGACGGTCCCGCCGTCGCCGGGCCGGTGCTCGGTCCAGATGACGCCGCCGTGGAGCAGGAGCACCTGCGCCCCAACGTAGAGCCCGAGCCAGTGGTCAGCCTGGGGGGTGTCCCAGCCTCCGGTGGGGGTGTAGCTGTCGAACACCTGCTGGTCGATGAACTCCTCGCCGAGCCCGGGGTCACGCACGCTCACGAGGGCGTAGGGGCCGGCGCCGATGGGGCCGCCGTAGGAGGTGCGGGGGAGCGCCACACCATCGAC
>JBDLTZ010000015.1:0-7407 GCA_039805565.1 Chloroflexota bacterium
CCCCGGCGTCGAGCATGAGCGTGACGGTGGCGCCGCCGCGCTCCTTGGCGAAGGCGGCGAGCGCGGTGCCGAGCTCCAGGGCGTCCGCGCGCTGTATCTCCAGACGGCGGAAGCCCCAGCCCTCGCACTCCGGGCTGACGACCTCCTTGCGGATGTCGCCGGCGCAGAGCCGGGCGCGGGAGCAGGTAATCTCCAGCAGGACTGTCTCAGCCTCGACCTTGCCCACCGCCCTGAGGGCGCGGGCAAGCTGCGCGGCGTCCAGCGCCGTGAAGGCGGTAGGGTTGCCGCTGGTCGCATCGGCGATGCCGGCGCGGGCCTGGGCGAGACGGAGCGCCTCGCGGCAGAGGGTATGCTTGCACAGCCCGCTCTCCGCGCCGCTCCCGCTGTACTTGGAGCCATACACCAGGTGGCGGAAGTCGGGGCATGTGCAGCCGTGGTCGCTGATCCAGTAGGTCTTGGAGCCTCGCACGGTGATGTCGCCGTTCTCACGAACGCGGACGGTGCGCTCCTCCTCCGGTCGGTCCCGCTCGGCCAGCGCAGCCAGCGCCAGGTCATAGGCGCTGATGATGCGCTGCACGACGGCGGGGTGCCGCTCGTAGAAGTCGGCCAGAGTCTCGACGGCGCGGCCGATGTCGGCGGGGGTGAGGGTGTGGACGTCGGGCGACGGCCCGCCGCTGACCCCGAAGGGCACGAGCGGGTTGGCGGCCGGCTCCAGGTCGATGCGCTCGGCCTCGTCAAAGGTCGTAGCCAGCCCGCTGTGGCGGGCGTCCTCGATGGCAACCCGGTCGAGCTCGCCCCAGGCGAGGTGCTCATGGGGGAAGCTGCCGATGTAGCGTCCGTTGAGGAAGGCGTCGTACTCAATGCCGCCCTCGCCATCTGCTGCCCGGTACACCTCCTTGCGGTAGGCGATGTGGGACGGTGCGGCGGGAGTGTAGCTGAGGGTGGGCTGGAAGGGTGCAGACATGGTGCGGTGCTCCTCTAGGAGCACGCGCACGCCGCACCCGACACCGGGGCGGCGCAGGCGCGCTCCGCTGTCGGGTGAATACTGTCTGATGATCAGGCTGTCGTTGGCTGCGGGTGGCCCTCGAGCGTGGCGAGGGCCGCGCGGCACTGGTGCCGCACTGCACGTCGCTCGCGTCGCGCCACGTAGCGCTTGATGCGCCGCCGGTGGTGAGCCGCGACGGGTGTAGTTGCGGGTGCCAGCGCGCGGGGCTCGCGCCAGGGCAGCAGGGTGGCGGTGCGGATCATCGCCCGCCCCCGCCGTAGCTCCCCGTGTAGCCCTTCAGCCCGTCGATGATGGCGGATGCCTGCGGGCTCGTGAGCGTGCCCGGCAGTTGCTCGGGCTTGCGGAAGCCCGAAAGGTTGGTGATGCCGGCCTGCTGGCCGATAGCGTTCACGCGGCTGGGAGACACGTCCAGCTCTGCACAGCGGGCTATGAGGGCGATGATCGCCCCCCGCTGCCGGTCGCTGGCCGGCTTCCCGGTCGGCTGCGGCGCGTCGGCTACAGCGGTTCGCTGCTCGGCCTGGCCAAGTGCGGCGCGGGCGCGGCCGAGCCGCTCCGGGTCCGGGGCGGGGAAGCCGTCGCTGCGACCGTTGGCGTGGCCGTTGGCGTGGCCGTTGGCACGAGCCGGAGCACTCTGCGGTGCCGGCTGGCGCTGCGGCTGCTCCTGGCGCGGCGCCTCGCGGCGCGGCTCCTGGTGCGGCTGCTCCTGCCGCTGCGGCTGCTCCTGGCGGATGAACCCAGCCTGCGCGTACACCTTCCACGCGACGCGCCGGGGGTCGTTGAAGCGGAAGTTGCGCCGGTCCCCCTGGCCCTCCGCCCAGAGCTGGGGGAGGTTGTAGAGGTAGCGCCCGAGGCCGAACTCGGCGCAAGCCCTTTTCTTTGCTTGGGCCTCCGCAATCGTGCCGCAGTTGTCGTCCGAGGGGTCGCCCTCGCCCGAGGCGTCCTTGGTGACGCCCAGGATGGTCAGCCGCGCAATCACGCGCGTCGGCCCCCACGGGGCGAGCTGGATGCTCCAGTTGGCGGGGCCAACCACGGCGTCCAGCCGGTCGGCGTAGACGCGCCAGTCGGCGTACGCGAGCGCAAGCGCCGCCGCGCCGTCCTGGCGCACCGCGCCGGGCTTCACCTCAATAGACTCGAGCGGGAACCGCTCTGCGAGCCGTGTGACGATTTCGGCGGTGAGGGTGTGTGTGTGCTCGCTCATGATGCTGAGTGCTCCTTGCAGATCGCCAGCCCCCCGCACCAGGAGCCGGCACAGTACAGTGCGGCCCGGTGCGGGGCAATGAGCTACTTCAGAGTCATCGGCATGATGATCTGGACATCCGACGACCCATCGGTGGTCGGGCGCATGATGAGCGGGTTGCGGCTGGTCTGGGCCTCCAGGTACACCTTGTCGGTGGTCACGGCGGCCAGGGCGTCGGCCAGGAAGCCGACGTTGGAGGCGATCGACATCGGCTCGCCCTCGAACGAGCCGCCGATGTCGGCCTGCTGGTCGCCAACCTCCGTCGCGTTGGCGGCGATGGTGAGGCGCCCGTCGGCAAACGAGAGCTTCACGCTCTTGTCGCCGGCGGCGGCAAAGAAGCCGGCCAGCTTGGTCGCCCGCTTCATCTCGGCCACGTCGGCGGTGAACCGCGTGCCGTGGCTGGTGGGGATGATCCGCTCGATGTCGGGGTACTTGCCGTCGATCAGGCGCGTGGTAGCCTGCACGCCGTCGGCGCGCACACTCACCGCGCTGTGGCCCACTGTGACGTGAACTGCCTCGGTCCCCGCGATGAGCGGGGCGATGGTCGCCAGTGCCTTCGCGGGCACGATGGCCTCGATGGGCTGCGTGACCGGCTCAGGCAGCGCGACGACCAGCCGCACAAGGCGGAAGCCGTCAGCGGCGGCGAGCGTGGCGCTGCTCCTGATGAGGCGGATGAGCAGCCCGGTCAGCACCGGCCGGGTGTCGTCGGTGGCGGCGGCGAAGGCCGCACGCCGGATGGCGTCTGCGAACGTAGCGCCCACAAAGGTGGCCTCCGCGCCGGTGACGGCAGGGATGTGGGGGAACTCGTCGGCGGCAAAGCCGTTGATGTTCGTCACAGCTCGGCCGCTGCCGATGTTCAGCGTCGTGTCGCTGGTGGGGCGCAGGATGACCTCCTCGCCCGGCAGCGCTCCGACGACATCGGCCAGCAGCTTGGCCGGCACCGTCATCGCCCAGGAGGTGGTGACGGATGCGCTGATGACGCGGCTCACGCCGATGGTCAGGTCGGTGCCGCTGACGGTCAGCAGACCGCCCTCCCCGCGCAGCAGGACGTGGCCGAGGACCGGGAGGGTCTTGCCCGTCGTCGCGGGGAGCACGTCGGCCAGCGCCGCCTTCAGCGCCGCGCGGGCGACGGTGGTAGTGGAGGGCGCGGGCACGAACGTGGTGGTGGTGCGGAAAGTGGTGGAGGAGATTGTGGCGGTAGTCATGGTCGCAAGCTCCTTGCATGCCCCCGGCCGCCGCCGGGAGCTGTCAGAAACAGCTTTCCGGCACGGCGGTATCGGTGGCGGCAAGGGCCGCCCAAACAGCGAACGCCGCTCGGCCCGGTGAGGGCTGAACGGTGGGCACACTCCAAGCGTTGCTCGACGCGGAGAGCGTGCGAGGTGCCCGGAGGGGGCGTTTATAGCAGGCAATCTCTGAGGGGCGTCTTGACGCCCAGGTAAGGGGAGATCAGCGGCGCGTGGAGCGACGAGTGGATCAGATCAGGCGCTCATCGCGCCCGAGTGCAGCCGCCGCCAAGGGCGGGTAGGCTGTCGGTTGGTATGATGCGGGTGGCCCCGCGATACGAATGTGCAACCCGGCGGTGAGGTCGTGGGCGGTGGTGCCGGTGATGCCCCACAGGCCCGCTCGTGTAGTCAGGAAAGCGACCTCGGAGCAGCCAAGTGGTCCAGCCCCGCCAGCACCGCACTAGCCTCGGGCCGGTGCGATGGGGTGAGGATGCCACGGCGGGCGTACCGTCGCATTACCAGCGGCGTTCAGGGGCAAAAAAAGGCCGGGGGGAAGCGATACATCGCTTCCCCCCGGCCAGGACGCCACGGCGGCGGCGATCCACAGAATTAAGCAACGAGCAATACCGGAGTGGACGTTGGCACGCATGGCCTGCCGGTATTGCCTCTCGAGCGCGCGCGGCGCGGTGAAAGCCGCATGGCTGTCCTGATCAACATCCGCGCAGCGTTTCTATCAACGAGACTGAGCCGAGCATCCCGACTGAGACTGAGCGGTACAAGATCAACTCCTCTTGAGCCCTGCGACCCGCCCGCGCCCACGCGAACGCTGCCGGCAGAGGCTGGTTGCTGGTAGGCTCAAGGAGGCTAGAGGAACGGCGGCTTCAACCACGACCAGACCAGCGCAAGCAGCGCCGGTCCACACTGGATGAGCACACCTGCGGCCAGCGGCCAGAAGCAGAACCGCAGGAAGTCGCGCGTGAGGCTCCAGCCGAGGTAGTTTTTTAGGTGCGCGGCTGAGGCGAGCAGCATCAATGCGCTGAAGAAGAGCACGAAAGACATTTCAAGCTCCTCTAGAACGGCAGCGCGCCGGTGAGCGCGTGCGCGGCGACCTGGCTGAAGACGTGCGCGGCGAACATGAGGCCGCCGATACCGATAGCAATGCCGGTTGCGAAGTTCATGCGAGCTCCTTCTCAAGAGCCTGCTGTGCTTCACCACCGGCTACCCGGCGCGAAGCGCAGCGGGCAGCAAGTGCAAAAACGAGAGTCGTATCTCAGCGGAAGATCGACTGCGAAAGGCCCTCGCCCGCCGCTTGCGCCGCGAAGTGCAGCAGTAGGCCGAAGCCGACGAGCAGGCCGATGACAATACCGGGCGCCCGTCCGAAGCCGAGGCCGCTGACGATCGCGCTGGTGAATCCGCCGACAACAATTCCGCCGATGAGTGCGAGCAGCATAGTGGTGTTTCTCCTGATTGAGACGCCACACAGCCGCCCGCCCGGCGCGCTGTGTGCGCCTACGGCGAGAGCGACAAGTGCTTTTCTAGGTGTGGTAGCCGTGCGCGGCTACGTGAGCCTCCAGCTCCGCCTGGCGCTCGTGGCGTTCCGCCTCGAAGGCGGCGCGCAGTTCGGGCGGCAGAGCGGCCAGGATGGCCTCGAAGCCCTGGACGGCGGTGGCGCCGGTCTGCCCGTAGAGCGGGCAGCCAGCGGCGTTGATCTCGTTCGGATACACAGCGTGACTCCTTTCAGAGCAAAGCCACGCCGCCCCGCCGGGCCGAGTGGCCGGTGGCGGGGAGGGAGAAGGGGCAGTTAGCGGCCGGCGATGTACGCCTCGGCCGCCTCGCGGATGATCTTGGCGGCATCGGCGCGAACTGAGAGCGCGGCGAGCGCGCTGCCGTACCCGCACCGCGGGTACAGTTCGGCGGCGACCTGGCAAGCAACGCGCTCCAGCTCCTCGCGGCTCAGGTACAAGCTCTGGCCCTCGGTCGGGATGCGTCCGCCACCGCTAGCAGCGAGTTGGGCGATGTGGCGAGCCATTGGGTGGTGCTCCTTTGCTAAAAAAGGCGCGGCCACCCTCCCCGGCGACCGAGCGGTCGTGGTTCCGGGGGAGCGGAGGTTGGTGCAAAAACAAAAGCCAGCGAGCGGCGCGTGCGCGAGAGTGCGATGCCGAAAGCTGGCCTGGAAGTGGCGACAAACGCCAACGCGAAAAACCGCTCGGCCCGGTGAGGGCTGAACGGTGGGCACACTCCGAGCGCTGTTCGACGCGGAGAGCGTGCGAGGTGCCCGGAGGGGGCGATTGCAGCAGGCAATCTCTGAGGGGCGTCTTGACGCCCAGGTGGGGTGAGATCAGCAGCGCGTAGAGCGCCGAGTGGATCAGATCAGGCGCTCATCGCGCCCGAGTGCAGCCGCCGCCAGGGGCGGGTAGGCTGTCGGTTGGTATGATGCGGGTGGCCCCGCGATACGAATGTGCAACCCGGCTAGCGGTGATGGCGCGGGCGCAGCCTAAGCCTCGATCCCCGCCGTGCTACCATCCTCGCGATCCCCGCAATCCCCGCAATCCCCGGCGCGTGCAGCGGTGGTTATGCTGCGGCACCAGCGAGAGCGACGAGAGCGACGAGAGCGACGAGAGCGACGTGGCGGCGAGCGAGCGGTAAGCTGCACTCGCGCCGGCTGCCGCCGGTGCGATGCGAGCAGAATACTACCGATGCTGAACCAATCTGTAACCAATCGGAAGATCGCGCACTCGTGCTACTATGTACAGCACCTATTTGAAAAGGTTCACATGGAAGCGACCTCATCAAATGAGCCTCGTGCGCTTGCCGACCAGATTGCGGACGCACTCGGAGAAAACGCGCTTCAGCCACGCAAGCAGATTATGCGAATCATTCGTCTCTGTGGTGCGGAGCAGACGCGCACCTGGTTTGCCGAGGCCCAGGCGATCGAGGCAAGCGGCGGATGCTGACGCGCGACGGCTCGCGCCGCCGATCCCCAGGCGGCGTGTTCTTCGCGCATGTGCAGGATGTGCTGATCCGCGAAGGTCGCATCCACGACGAGCGACGCATCTTCTTCCCCCCTGCGAACAAGCCGGGGGCGCCAGGAAGCGGCTCCTGCACAGCACAGTGGGAGAACCGCGGGACGTGGATGCCGGAGGTACGAGAGGCGGGAAAGGCGACCACAGTGAAGGTGACGATCATCGGACGGCCGGGGCGAGTGGTGGAGCGCCCGGGGTTTGTGCTCTTTCAGGTGAACCACGAAGGGCCGCTCCCATCTCTGCCGAAGGGCTTGCCCGTCCCCTCCAAGATGCCAGCAACGACGTACACTGTCTATGTTTCGGGCAAGCAGTGGCGCACGGTCGCGGAGGCGATCAAGGCGCCCGAGGACACGCTGGTGCTCGAGGGCGTCCAGTGGTACGACCATGAGTACCAGGCCATCGTCGTGATGGCGACCAGGACGACGACGAAGGCGCTCCAGCGAGCCGCCAAGCAGCCCCCGCCGGCGATGTCCTAATCCCCGCCCCCCTTCGGAGCGCCCGGTGCCAGTTCGGTGCCGGGCGCTTTGTATTGCCTCAAGAAGTGCTTACACTTGGAGCGGCTTTGCGGATGTGCATGGAATGCGGAATAACCAATGTAGCGAGGATTCTACAAATCATCTGCCTCCGAGTGTAGCGTGACGGAGACAAAAAACAGCGCGGCCTCGGCGATCTTTGAAGACCGCTGGGGCCGCGCTGTTTTCAGAGCCCCTCGAACAGCAGCGGATCGTAGACCCGCCCGCTGGTCGTCTCGCACTCGACGTCCGTAAGCTCCAGCATGCGTGCCTGCCAAACGAGCGGCACCCACACCGGCGCGGCCGTCCGCGTCATCTCGTCGCCGCGCCACCAGGCGGGCTGGAAGCGGTCCAACTCGCGCAGATGCTCGGCCTTCGGCTCGCCCAGCGGCGTCTGCTCCTCGCG
>JBDLTZ010000016.1:0-23678 GCA_039805565.1 Chloroflexota bacterium
CTCGGCCGCGGTAGTCGGCGGGTCGTTCACCGGGTTGATGGTGATGAGCACCGTGGCCGCCGCCGACTCGTTGCCGCCCGGATCACGCAGCTTGTAGGTGAAGCTGTCCACGCCGTGGTAGTTCGCCGCCGGCTGGTAAGTCAGCGACCCGTCGGGGTTGAGCGTGAGCGTGCCGTGGGCCGGGCTGGAGAGCTTGACCACCGCCAGCGTGTCGCCGTCACCGTCGGAGTCGTTTGCGGTGATACCGGGCGCGTCCAGCGTGAGGGCGCTATCCTCGTCGATGGCCCGGCTGTCGCCAGTGGCCACCGGCGACTCGTCATCGTCGGTGATCGTCAGGGTGTAGACGTGGTTGGTGCCCAGGGTGACATTGCCGCCGCTCGGAACCGCCATCGTCAGGATGGCCGTCTTGTCGGGTGCGTCAACCTGGTTGTCCACGATGCCGACGCTGAAGGTCGTCGTGTCCTGGCCCGCCGCAAAGCTGATGGAGGCCGGCGCGGTGTAGTTGGCCGGGGCCTGCGCGTCGCCGCTCCGCACCAGGTTGAGGGTGATCGTGTCGCCGGCGATGGCGGGCGTGCTGAGCACGGCCGTGATGCTGTGCGTTCCGCCGGCCACGTCTTCGGCCACGGTGCCTGTGTTCGGCAGGAAGGTGATCGTCGGGCCGTCGTCGTCCTCGATTGTGAGGGTGTGGCGCGTGTTGGCGCCGAGCACGACCCCCGGTACGGTCGTGGAGATGTTGCTCAGTTCCAGCACCAGAACGCGGTCGAGCTGGTAGGTGCTGTTGCCGGCGATCGTCACAGGAATGGTCTTGCTGGTCTCGCCGGCGGCGAAGGTCAGCGTTCCGGAGCCGCCGAGCGTGTAGTCGGCCGGGGTGGCGGCGGTGCTGCTGACGTGCGCGGCGTAGCTCACCGAGACCGGCTGGCCGGCGGCGCCCGTCAGGCGCACCTCGACGTTGACCGTCCCGGCGCTCTCGGAGGCGCTGGCCGTGGGCGCGTTGAACAGCACCTGCGGCGGCCCGTCGTTGTCAACGATCGTCAGCGTGTGAGTCGCGCGGGCGCTGTCGAGGGTGGCGTTGCTCTCGCCCGAGAGGTTCACAAGCACCGTCTCCGAGGTCTCGCTGACACTGTCGTCGACCAGCGCCACGCTGATCGTCTTGCTCGTCTGTCCAGGGGTGAAGGTGAGAGTCGTCGCGCCGATCGCCGTGTAGTCGGCCGGGGCCGCGGCGGTGCCATCCTGGGTGGCGTAGCTGACCGTGACGTTGCGGCCGCTGGCCGCCGAGAGCTCGACGGTGATCGTAGCTGTGCCGGCACCCTCGGCGACGTTGCTGGCCGCGGGAGGCGTGGCCGCCACGAAGCGCACCGTCGGCTCGGCGTCGTCGTCGCCGATCGTGACCGTGTGGGAGCCCTGGGAGCCGACGGTTGCCTCGCTGCCGGTGTTGGTCAGATCGAGCACGATCGTCTCGTTGTTTTCATCGAGCGCGTCGTTGGTGAGCGTGACGACGATGTTCTGCGTCTGCTCGCCGGCGTTGAAGCGCACCAGGCCCACCGGCGCCACAGTGAAGTCCGCGCCGGAGGCGGTGGAGCTGCCGGTGTTGACGGTGTAGGCCACGTCGATCGCGTCCCCGGTGACGACCGGTACGTCGAGACTGATCTGGACGTTGAGCGTGCCGGCGTTCTCGGAAGGGCTGGAGGAGATCGCGCTGAACGTCACCGTCGGCTTGTCGTCGTCGTCGATCGTGCCGACGCCGGTAGCGTCCACGATGGTGGCGTTGCTCGGGCTGGAGAGGACCAGGTCAAGCGTCTGATCGCCCTCATAGGCGGTGTCCCCCTGGACCGTGACCGGAACCGTCTTGCTGGTCTCGCCCGCGGCGAAGGTGAGGGTCGTCGCGCCGATCGCCGTGTAGTCGGCAGGGGCGACCGCCGTGCCGTCCTGAGTGGCGTAGCTGACCGAGACGCTGCGGCCGCTGGCGGCGCTCAGCGTGACGGTGACGTTCATCGCGGCCGTGCCGCTGTTGCCCTCGGCGACAGTGGCGTCGGCGACCGAGATCGTAGGCGGGGTGTCGTCGTCCGTAATCGTGCCGACGCCGGTGGCATCCGCGATGGTGGCATTGCTCGCGCTTGAGAGGACCAGGTCGAAGGTGTCGGAGTCGGCCTCGTCGAGCGTGTCGCCCTTGACCGTGACCGAGACCGTCTTGCTGGTCTGGCCGGCGGTGAAGGTGACCGTCGTGGCGGAGAGGGCAGTGTAATCGGCCGGGGCGGTGGCCGAGCCGTCCTGCGTAGCGGCGCTCACGCTGATGGAGCGGCCGCTCGCGGCGCTGAGCGTCAGGTTGAAGGTCACGGTAGCGGTGCCGCTGTTGCCCTCGGTCACGCTCGGGTCATTGACGGAGATCGCCGGCGCGTCGTCGTCGTCGGTAATCGTACCGGTGCCGGTGGGATCCGTCAGCTTCGCGCCCACGGCGCTGGAGAGGGTGAGGTCGAAGGTCTCGTCATCCTCATCGAGGGTATCGGCGTTGACCGTGACATCGACCGTCTTGCTGGTCTCGCCGACGTTGAAGGTGAGCGAGCCGCTCTTCGTGACGTAGTCCGCGCCTGCGGTCGCGGTGCCGCCGCCGGTGGTGTAGTTCACCGTGACGGTGCGCCCGGCGGCCGTAGCGAGCGAGACGTCGAACGAGAGGGTCGCGGTGCCGCTGTCGCCCTCAGTCACGCTCGGGTCGGACGCCGTCATCTCGGGGCCGTCGTCATTATCGTTGATCGTGCCGGTGCCCGTGCCGGTGGCGATCGTCGCGCCGCTCGGGTTGCTGAGCGTCAGCGTCAGGGTCTCGGCGTCCTCGTCCGACGTCTCGCCCACCACCGGGACCGAGACCGTCTTGGAGGTCTCGCCGGGGCTGAAGGTAAGCGAGGAGCCCGCCGGCAACGTGTAGTCGGCCGGGCGCGTGGCCGAGCCGTCGCTGATGGCGTAGTCCACTGTCACCGTTGAGCCGCTCGAGTTCGAGAGGCTGACGGTGAAGTCGAGGCTCGTGGTGCCGGTATCACCCTCGGTCACGCTGGGGCTGTTGACCGAGATCGTGGGCGCGGGGTCGTTATCGACGATCGCGATGTTCTGAACCTTCTGGCCCACGGCCGCGCCCGCGTTGCCGACGCCGGTGATGCCGGTGATCTCGACGGTGACGTACTCGGTGGCCTCGTGCAGGGGGTCGTTGGTGATGGCGAGTGACAGGCTGGCAGAGGAGACACCGGCGGGGATGAGCCACTCGCCTGGGGTGGCGCCAGTGTCAGTTCCGGGTGTGGCGCCGGGCGAGGTGCTGCCCGCCGTCACGCTGTAGTCCACGCGCACCGCCTGCGAGGTTATGCCGCTAAGGGTGATGGTAAAGCCGGCGGTGGCCGCGCTCTCGTTCACGCTGGTGGGGCCGGTGAACGAGACAAAGTCCTGGCTATCGTCGTCCGTGATGATGATCACAGCGCTGGCGAGCGAGCTGTCGACCGTCACGCCGACCGGCTTCGAGCCGACGGTCGCCTCGACCCTGAAGGCCTCGTTGGCCTCATCGAGGCTGTCGGCGTTGACGGTGATGGCGATCGTCTTCTTGACGTCGCCGGGCCAGAACTGGAGCGTGCTGTTGTGGGCCGTGTAGTCGCTGCCGGCGGTGGCGCCGTTCGGGCCGGTGGGCCCGTTGCGCGTGACGACGTTGACCGTCACGAGGCCCTCAGTCACGGGCTCGGAGAGCTCGATGTCCACCGAGATGGTGCCGGCCGACTCGGAGACCGTGCTGGACGCGGCGGTGACGAGCAGGGTGCTGTAGCTCGCGGCGTAGAGAACGCCGGAGAGGCCGGCGGCGAGCAGCGCGGCGAGCAGGCCGACGACGGCGAAGCTGCGGGGGCGCAGCCGCGCGCGTGACAGGCGCAGCCGGAGGAGAGGAAGAGCGACGCGCATGAGAACCTCGTGTAGGGCCGACGATTGTAGGAATGCTGTATGTGCGCGCAGTGCGCGTTTTCTGCGTTTTATTATCGTATGGGGTGTGCTCAGTATGCGTTCCGAATGTGTAACAAAACGGTAATATCTTCGATGCGGAGCGCGGAGACGCTCAACTAAGGGAGGCGCAGAACGAAATGTCGGGCTGGAACGTTTCATCATACAAGGGAGGCGCGGAGCGACCGCGCCGGGCGACTTCCGCCGACGGCTACGGTCGCGCAGCTCCCTGACCAGAGCGCGCGGCAGACTACTCTGATATCGCACGTTTTCGCCTCCGACAGTATGCAGCTGCGCGATACACGTGTGCTAGACTGTGTGGAGCCGCACCCTGGAGCACACCAGCCATGACAGACGCCCTCTCTGCTCGCATCCAGCCCCTCCTCGACGCCGTGGCCGACCAGCTCGCGCCGGACGCCGGCGACTTCGTCGGGCGCGCCGCGGTGCGCGTCGTGATCCGCGACTTCACCGCGCTCGCCAACCGCATGCTCGTGATCGTCGCCCCGCCGGGGGTGGGGAAGACCGCGCTGGCCGCCGAGCTGGTGCACGAGAGCCTGGCGGCCGGGAGCCCGCACCTGGCGCACTTCTGCACCCTGCGCGACGGGGCCGACCCGAGCGCGTTTGTGCGGAGCCTGGCGCTCCAGGTGCAAGACGCGCTGGGCGGCGAGTACCGCCTGCCGCAGACCCTCTCGAAGCAGCTCAACATCACCGTCAACCAGAACATCGCGCACGCCACCTCGGACACCCGCGTGACCGGCGTGGAGATTAAGGAGCTCAACCTCGGCTCCGTCCACCCGCGCGAGGCCTTCCGGCTGCTGGTGCGCGAGCCGCTGCGGGCCTACGATGAGCTGCGCGGGGCGGAGCGGGCGGGGCGGCCGCTGCTGATCGTGATCGATGCGCTCGACCAGGCCTGGGAGTGGGACGGCGGCCAGGGGGCCAACATCGTGAGCCTGCTGGCCGACGTGCAGGACCTGCCGCCGTGGGTCAACCTGATCTGCACCGCGCGCTCCGGCCCGGCGGTGCAAGCGCTGCGGGCGCAGGCCGGGGTGCGGGTGTACGACCTCGAGCCGCTGGGGGCGGAGAACCTGGGCGACATCCGGGCCTACTTCGAGCAGCGCTTCATCGACCAGCTCAGCGCGGACGAGCGCGAGCGTTTCCTGGGCCACCTGGTGGACTCGGATCTTGCGCGCACCGAGACCAACCTGGAGGCCGGCTTCGTGCGGCGGGCGGCGGCAGCGAGCCAGGGCAACTTCCTGTTCGTGCGGCGCTACGCCGCCGCGTGGCAGGCGGCCCTCACCCCCGCGCAGGGCAAGCCGAGCGTCGAGCCGGCCGCGCTGCTGCGCTTCGACTCCGGCGGCGGGCTGTCGCTGGCCACGGCGCTCGACGCGAGCTACCGCGCGGTCTTCGAGCAGCTCCAGCAGCGGCTGGACGCCGACGAGCGGGACGCCGACACCGACGTACTGACGGCGCTGGCGATCGCCTTCGAGCCGCTAACGCTGCCGCTCCTCGGCGCCATCTCGGGGCGCGAGCAGGACCAGATCGAGGCCTCGCTGCGGCGGCTGGAGCCGGTGATCGCGCGCGACGGCCCCACCGAGGGCAGGACGTATCGGCTCTACCACCGCGGCTTCGCAGACTATGTGCGGCGAGGGCTGCCGCGGCTGGGCCGCGAGCAGGACATCCGGGCGGCGCGGGCGCTGGAGCTGGCCGACGGGAGTGACCCTGCGCTACTGGCGTACGCCGCGCGCTACCGCTGGCCGCACCTGCTGCGCGGGCTCGATATGTCTGCGGGAGACGGACCGCAGGCGCAGGCGGCGGCGGGGGTGAGCGCGCCGGCCGTGGATCAGGCGGAGAGCTGGCAGGAGCACGTCGAGCAGGTGCGCGCCATGACGCGCTCACCGGCCGTGCAGGCGCAGCTCCTGCGGGCGCTGGCGGCACAGGCAATCCACCAGAGCCGCAGCGACACGCCGGGCAGCTGGGCGGCGGCAATGGGCTACCTCCAGGCGGCCGAGCAGATCGTGCGGCGCAGCCGGGCCCTGGTTCGCGTCACCAGGCGTGGCGGGCGGATTGAGCTGAGCGGCGCGCAGCCTCCTGAGGAGCTGCTGGAGCTCGAGCGGGTGCTGGTGGCCCTGGGGGACACCTACACCACCATCGCACGGCGCATGGACGGCGGCACCGAGCGCAGCGACGTGGGCGACGGGCTGGTGAGCCGCCTCTACCTGCTGTGGAACACGATCGTGCGTCTGCCGCTGACGATCTACCTGCTGATCGTGCTGGTGACGCAGGGCGTGCGCGAGATCCACATCCCCGGCGCGCTGCAGAACCTCGGGCGCGAGCAGGACTGGGCCGTGGCCCGGCTCCTGGTGCTGGCCGTGAGCGCCTACCGGCGGGCCGGGACCCTGGCGCGGCTCCACGGCTCGGACACCGACACCCACGACGTCGTCGAGCGGCTGGGGCGCGTCTACAAGCTGATGGGCGCCTACGACGTGGCGGCCGCCAGCTATGAGATGCTGCTCGCGCGGCCGGCCGCGATACTGTCCCCCTGGCGCCAGGCGGTCTGGCTGCTCGAGCTCGGCGAGGTGCTGCTCGCACAGCGCAAGCCGGACCGAGCGGTGGAGGTGCTGATGAGCGCCCTACCGACGTTTGTCGACCAGCAGGCGCCCGTGCTGCTGGCGCGGGCGCAGAGCGGCCTGGCGCGCGCCGAGCACCAGCAGGCCGAGCGGGCGGCCGCGCGGCGCGACGACCCGCTGGCCGCGCGGGCGGACGAGCTGGCGATCGCGAGCTGCGGAGCCGCCCTGAGCGCGTGGCTCGACGTGACCAACCTCCGGGGAGACGACCTGGCCGCGGTGGACCCGCCCCTGGCGATCGGGCGGGTGGCCCACATCCTGCGGCGGACCGCCGGCTCGGCGCGCATCTCGGACGAGCTGCACCGGCGCGCCACCGCCGAGCTGGAGCGGATCGAGGAGCGGCACTACGCTCAGCGATTCGAGCACCCGCTTCTGCGGCTGTTCCGCGTCACAGCCACTGTGCTGCTGCCGGCATATATCCTGGCGGCGCTGCTGCTGGCGGTGCAGACGCCGAGCATCTTCCTGCTCACCACCGACATCGACCCTGCCGTCCGCATGCCCCTGGTGGACCTGAACAGCTTCCCGAACAACCTGATCAGCGGCGGCGGCGCCACACCGGTCATCCTGACCCGCTCCAGCCTGCTCCAGCTCTCCACCGCCGACGCCAACCAGATCGGCCCGGGGGACCTGGCCGGCCTGCTCGGAAGCAACCAGCTCCAGCCGGCGGCCTCGGCATCCGAGAAGATCGGCCCGCCGGGCGAGAGCCTGGCCACGATCACCGGCACCGCGCTGCTGGTGGTGGCCGTCTACCTGGGGCTGTACACCCTCGCGGGGCTGGCAGTGGTGGTACTAGTCTCGCCCGCGCAGCTCCAGCACCGGCGGCCGGGCCGGCTCGTGCTGCGGCGCGACAGCCTGAGCTGGCAGGGCGCGGTGAGCCGTGGCACGCTGTTCGACACGGGCGACTGGCTGCGCCACGCCGCGCTGCACCTGGGCGCGCGAGCGGCCGACGTCGTGCGGCGGGTGGTGGGGATCGAGGACACGGACGATGAGCACGGCCACGGGTCGCAGGGCCGGAGCGTGGCTCTGGCCGACATCACCGGCGTGGTGACGGTGGACCGGCGGGTGCTCGGCTTCCTGCTGGGCGACTTCTCGAGCGCGACGGTGCAGGCGCCGGGACAGACGCTGGTGATCCCCGGCACGGTGGAGCGCTACGAGATGCTGTGCGCGGACCTACGCGAGCGACTCGGGCGACGCTACCGGGCCTTCAGCACCGAGATCATCCGCAGCTTCCACGGGCTGCTC
The DNA here is from genome assembly GCA_039805565.1 of Chloroflexota bacterium. Classification (GTDB taxonomy): domain Bacteria; phylum Chloroflexota; class Chloroflexia; order Chloroflexales; family Roseiflexaceae; genus CALJIC01. Next base: position 7,827 of record JBDLTZ010000016.1, read on the forward strand.
TTCCTGCTGACCGTGCTGTACGCCCTGGCGCTGATCGCCCTGCTGCCGCTGATGGCATGGCTGTTCCAGACGCCGCTGCCGCTGCTAGGGTACGGCCTGGACGACCTGTACGTGCTGGCGGCTCCTGGCCTGGTGCTGCCGCTGGTGTGGTGGTTCGTGGCCCAGCCGCTCGGCGCCGCACACCTGCGCTCGGCAACCACGGCGCGCCTGCTCGTCACAACAGTAGTGGGCGCGACGCTGACGCTGGTGGTCGTGACCGGGGTGGTGGACACCAACCTGCTCCAGATCGAGCCGGACCTGCTCACGCCTGCGCTGGCGCTGGCCATCCTGGGCGCCCTGATCGTGTACACGCCGCCCCGGCCGCTGCGCGCGCTGGCCTCCCTGAGCCTGCGGAATGCCGCGCTGGCGGGAGTAACGCTGGCGGCGGCCGCGGGCACGGCGCTGCTCTGCTGGAACCTGGCGACGACGGCGCTGTGGTACCACGAGATGGTCCGCGGTGACACCCTGCTGGAGCAGGCGGCCAAGGACAAGGCGTGCGCGGGGGAGAGCTGCCCGACGCTGGAGGCCGCGCGGCGCAGCTTCACCACGATGATCTGCCTCCGGCCCGGGGCCCCGGAGGGGTACGCGCTGCACGGGCTGGCGGCGCTGATGGCAGGCGACCACCCGGCCGCGCGCGAGGACTTCGCCGCGGCACTCGCGGTGGGGACGCCGGGGGCAAAGGCTCCTCCGCCCGGCTGCCTCCCCGCGAGCGGGCGGCCCCTGTCCCCCCAGGTCGAGGCCACCATACGCGCCAACCTGGGGACAGTGCAGCTTATGGAGGCCCAGCAGGCAAGCGCCCCCGAGACAGACGAGCTGTACGACGCCGCGCTACGAAGCTACGGGGCGGCCCTGGGCAACTCGGCGGCAGCGGGTACGCCGACGTGCACCAGTATTGCGCGGGAGGTGCTCGGGCTGGACATGCGGCGCGGCCTGGAGCGCGACCAGCACGACACGGGCCGGGTCTCACCGGAGAGCGCGGCGCTGGTGCTGCAGGTGGCGGACCTGTGCTACAGCCGCGGGCTGACCCGCGCGCGCGATCTGCGCGACCTGCCACGGCCCGACCAGGCAGCAGTGCGGCAGGCGATGTGGGATGATGTCTCCGCAGCCGTGGCACAGTACGGCGCAGCCGGCGCCGCGTCCCAGGACCTGAGCAACCAGGAAAGGGCCCAGCGCGGGCTGGCGGCGGGCTGGCTGCTGCTAGGGCAGCTCGAGTCGCCGCCGGGCTCCCCCGACGCGGCCACCCACCTGCTGCGCGCCCAGGAGCTCTACCGCTCGATCGAGGAGGAGGGCCCAGCAGATGTCAGCGCGCAGGCTGGCCAGGCGTGGAGCACCCTGCTGCTCGGGGCCTGGAGCGAGGCGCGCACCCCCCTCGCGCGCGCGCGAGACGAGGACCCTTCGAGCCCTGTCTACCCGGCGCTCGAAGGGCTGACGTACTGGCTGGACGGCACCCGCTACCCCCTGCCCGGAAAGTCCAACCCCTCGCCGAGCTACACCGCCGCCATGCGCGCCGCGGTGGAGCGCTACTCCGAGGTCATCGCGCTGAGCGACACCGACCTCGACCGGGCATACGCCACGCGCTCAGCGCTGTACTGGAGCCTGCGCAACAGCCCGCAGGGCGAGGAGTACCGTGACGAGGACTACGGCACGTGGATGCGGCTCGCGATCGCCGACGTCGACCGGGCGCTGATCGAGGCCGAGGGGAGCGGGCTGGAGGCCGAGGAGCTGGCGGCCTACCGTTACTGGAGCGGGCGGCTACACTTCTCGCTGGCGCTCACCTGGCAGCGCAAGCTGCGCGGCCGGCACGAGTGGCAGGAGCTGGTGCCGCTGTTCGGCCGGGCGCTGAACGACTTCGAGCGCGCCGTCGAGGCCGACCTCAACCCGGACCGGCGCAAGTCGTATGCGGACCTGTGGGGTCCCTGGTCGCGCTTTATGCTGACCAACGCCACAAGCATGAGCCAGGCGGAGGCGGCGGCGCGCGCCGGCGAGTGGGAGCAGGCGCGGCGCGCGCTGGAGATGGTAGAGCCGCGGGTGGACCCGGTGCGGCAGCGCAGCTGGGACCAGCTGTCCGGCCCGCGCCCGGAGTACTCGCTGCTGCACGGGCTGGTGAGCCTGGCACTGGGCGCCCCGGAGGACTTTGTGAACCTCCTGACGGAGAGCAGCGACCCCGAGGCGAGCTACGCGCAGGCCTTCGAGGACCTGGAGAACACGCGGGTCGTGCCGGCCGAGCTGCGCGCCGAGCTCTACGAGCGCGCGCGGGACGACCTCGAGGCGCTGCTGGAGGACGAGGGGCTCTCACTGCGCTCGGAGGTGGCCGCGAAGAAAATCCTGCGGGAGATCGGCGAGCGGGCTGCGAGTCTTGAGCCGTGAGCCGTGAGCCGTGAGCTGTGCACAGCACCCGCTCCAGCTTCTAAGCGGGAGGGCAGGGAGAGGCAAGGCCTTCGCTGAGCATGATCCTTCAGCAGCGAGCCAAAGCCAGGTTGCCGCGGAATCAGCCAGGAGCATATCTCTATGAGCGACGTGATGCGCTACATGGACATGGAAGTCGAGGCGGCCGGGGCCGAGCGGGCGCGCACCGAGGACGGACGGCGTGTGCTGCGCTTCACGGTGCGGGTGCTCGATTCCCCCGCGGGCGAGATGCGCCCTGAGGAGGTAGTGCCCTCCGAGCTGGATGAGCGCGAGGCGCTGGCGGCGGTGCAGCGCCTTGAGGAGCGTGCGCTCGAGCGCGCTGGGCTCGTGGCGCTCGGGCGGCGCCTGGGGGAGGCGCTGCTCCCCGGCGCGGTGCGGGAGATGCTGGCCGCGAGCCTGGTGCGGGCCGCGGCAGACGGCCATGGGCTGCGGCTGCGGCTGCGGCTCCCCGCGCAGCTCGCCGCGCTGCCGTGGGAGGTCATACACGTCGAGCGGAGCGGCGGCGGCGAAAGCGAGGGATTTCTGGCGCTAGACCCTCGGCTGGCGCTGGTGCGCCACGACCCTCTGGCGGCGGTGGACCCGCCCGCGCCTGCGCCGGGGCCGGTGCGGGTGGTGGTGGCGCTTGCCTCGCCGGAGGATCTGCCGCCGGTGGACCTGGCGCGTAACCGGCGGGCGATCGAGGGGGCGCTCGGCGGGGCGGCGGGCATCGAGGCGGTGTACCTCAAGGATGCCTCGCTCGAGGACGTGCGCGCGGCGGTGGCCGGCGCCGAGGTGTTCCACTTCACCGGTCACGGCGCGCTGGTGGAGCGCCAGACGCCCGACGGCACGATCAGCCGGGTGGGCACGGTGGCGCTGGACGACCAGCGGGTGGATGCCGAGCTGCTTGGGGCGAACCTGCGCGGCGCCGGGGTGCGTCTGGCGGTGCTCGGCGGGTGCGAGACCGGCCGGCGCGACGGGACGAGCATCTGGAGCGGGGTGGCGCCGGCGCTCATCCGGGCCGAGGTGCCGGCTGTGGTGGCGCACCAGCTCACCGTCTCGGAGGAGGGGGCGCGCGTCTTCAACGCGGCGCTGTACGGCGCGCTGGTGGGCGGCGCGCCGCTGGAGCAGGCGGTGGCGGCCGGGCGGCTGGCGATCTTCAACCTGGAGCCGCAGGGGGCGGAGTGGGCTGTGCCGGTGCTCTCCATGCGCGCCGCCGACGGGCAGCTCTTCGCGGGCGCGGCCGAGCCAGAGGTGCGCGAGCAGGCCCGCAAAGTCGTGAACGCTGCCTTCAACCTGCGTGTCGCCGAGCTGAAGGACAGCCAGGTGGTGGGCGTGACGATCGGCGCCGTGCGAGACGCCGGCGGCGCGGGGATCATCAACGCCACCAGCGACGTCGACGCCGGCACAGTGAGCGGCGGCTCGATCACCGGGGTCTCGATCGGCGAAGTGTAGGCTACTGCCGGCCGCTCACGGCGGGCGCGACCGAGGCGAAGCGCAGTATCTCGACGGCGGCCAGGATCTGGGGATCCTCCTCGATCGGGTAGCGCCACCAGTCGGCCTCGACGAGCTGGTCTGGCTGGACGCCGGCTCCCTCGATCAGCGTGCCGTCCGGGAGGCGGAACACGAGCTCAGCCAGCCAGAGGCGCGAGCCATCCGGCAGGATGTGGCCGAGCAAGTTCTCGGTGTTGCCGGCGCTGGGCTTGCCCACCACTCGCGCCCGCCCGAGGGCCTGCAGGCCGCCGGCGAACATCTCGGCGGCGCTGACCGTGTCCTCGCCCGTCAGCACCACCACTGGAACACCCGCCAGATACGGCACGATGTCGTCGCTCGGGATCTGGAGCTCGCGGCTCCCCATGCGCCCCTCGCTCGTGCCGATCGTACCGCCGTCCACGAACAGTCCGACGACCTCCAGCAGCAGGTCGACGCGGCCGCCGCCGTTGCCGCGCACGTCCACCACCAGTCCGTCGAGCGGGCCTGAGGCCACGAGGCGCTGCAGCTCGGCGCGTGCCAGGCGCTCCAGGTCAGCCGCGCTGAACGTCTCGATCATCAGCAGGCCGATATCGCTGCCCCCGAGGCGGCGCCCCTCGACCGCCGGGAAAGCGTCGCCGGGGATGACGCGCCGCACCAGGCTCAGCTCGCGCATCTGGCCGAGGTGAGTGCGGACGGTCAGGCTGACGGTCGTGCCGGGCTCGCCGCGCACCGCGCCGATCGGCCCGCCTGGACCGATGGTGACGGTATCGCTGACCGGCGTGCCGTTCACCGCGACGATCATATCGCGCGGTTCGATGCCGGCCTCCTCGGCGGGGCCGCCGCGCGCCAGCCGCGTGATGATCACGCCCTCGGGCTCCTCGCGCACCAGCGCCCCGATCCCCGCGTAGACCAGCTTCCCGCTGAAGCGCGCCTCCTCCTCAGCCACCTCCTGCGGGGTGTCGAAGCGCGAGTGCTCGTCGCCCAGGCGATCGATCAGCTCCTCAATCAGCGCGTAGAACGCCTCCTCGTCCTCGGCGGCAGCCACGCGCGGCGCGAACTCAGCCCGCACGGCGTCCCAGTCCTGGCCGCGATAGTCGCGGTAGACGTAGCGGTCCCGCACGAGGCTCCAGACCTCGAGGAACACCTGCTCGCGCAGCTCGGCCGAGAGGGGTGCGAGCGTGGGCGTGGGCACGATCGGCGCTGGGGTGGGCGTGGGGGAGGGTGGAACAGGCGTGGTTGTGGGCGGGACGGGCGTGGGCGGGACGGGCGTGGGCGGGACGGGTGTGGGGGAGGGCAGGCCGGCCGTCACGGGGACGGGGGCGGGAGCCTGGGCGAGCGGGAGAGCCGCACCACACGCGGCGGAAGACAGCACCACAAGGGTGAGGCTGAGCAGGCGCAGAGCGAGGAGAAGACGCATGGGCGGCTCGTTTCCAGGTTATGCGGATTCTAGATATTATACATAGTTTGTATCAAGTACAGGAGACCCTGGCAAGAGTAGATCGTGGGCAACGTGATCGCAAAAGCGTGCCGGCCGGCAGCGCGAGGGCTCACGACTCACGATTTGAGCGCGGCACCGCCCGTGCCAGCAGCAGGATCAGCGCGCCGCTGACGCCCACGCTCACGAGCGCCGCCTGGAGCGAGAAGAGCTCGGCGAGCCAGCCGATCAGCGGTGCGCAGACTACGAAGCCGAGGTAGGTCACGGCCATGATCGCACCCGTGACGGCGCCGGGGCTGCCGGGGACCAGCACGGCGGCCGCGCTGAGCGCCGTCGGCACCACGCCCGCCACTCCGAGCCCGGCGAGCGCGAAGGCGGCCACCGCCAGCCACAGCTGCCCGGGGAGCATCAGCATCGCGCCCGAAACCAGCAGCAGCACCCCCGAGACCAGCAGCGAGGCGCGCGTGCCGTAGCGTGCGACGAGCGGCTGGTTGACCAGGCGCCCGGCGAACATCGTGCCGTTGAACAGCGCGTAGGCCGCCCCGCCGACGAACGCCTCGGCCCCGAGCGAGCGCAGGTAGATCACGCTCCAGGTGTTGGCAACGCTCTCACCCACGACGCCGAGGAGGCTCAGCACCGCCAGCAGGAGCAGCGCCCCATTGCCCCCCAGGAGCTTGAGCGCGGCCAGCGGGTGACTTGCCGAGGCGGGCACCGCCTCGGCGGGCGGGTAGCGCACCGGCAGGGTGGCGGCGAACGCCAGGCCGCAGCAGGCGGCGATCAGCGCCAGCACCCCGGTGTAGAGCCAGCCCCACTGCAGCAGCGCCCCGGCAGCGAGCGCGCCCACCACCGCCCCGCCGCTGAACCCGGAGTGCATGATATTCATCACGCTGCGGCGCGTGGCCTGCTCCCAGTCCATGGTGGCGCTGTTCATCGCCAGCTCGACGGCGCCGAAGCCGACGCCGGCCAGCACCATCGCGGCGACCAGCGCCCAGAGGCCGCCGGCCGCTCCGATCGCCAGCGACGACAGGCCCAGCACCGCCAGCCCTACGAGGGCCAGGCGCTTCTTGCCCGCCAGCGCGATCAGGGGCGCGCCGAGCAGGAGGATGGTGACGCCGATCACCGGCGAGACGAGCTGCGAAGTGCCAAAGGCCCCCTCGCCGAGCACCAGCGCCGCCTTGACATCGGCCCAGAGCACGCCCTGGCCCCCGACGACGACGCCGAACAGGACAAAGTAGCCCATGAGCAGGGCGATGGAGACCCGGGGGCTCCACGGGCGCTCACGCCGAGACGCCTGGGTGGACGAGAGCTGCTGTTCCACACTTCAATCCAATACGCGCGACGTGCAAGGCCCGAGCAGCTGCCGCATGTCGCGCCTTGCACGTCACACCTGTAACGCTACTTGTCCAGGGCCTTCACCGCGCTGTCGCACAGAATCGCCACGCCGAGCGGCAGGGCCGACTCATCGATGTCAAAGTGCGGGTTGTGGTGCGGCGCGTTGATGCCGCGTGCGTCGTCGCGGGCGCCGAGGAAGAAGAAGTTCCCGGGCACCGCGGCCAGCACCGCCGAGAAATCCTCCCCGCCGGTGGTGCGGTAGGTGGTGTCGATCTTCTCCGCCCCGAGCAGCGCCGCGGCCGACTCGTACACCAGCGCGGTCGGGCCCTCGGCGCAGACCGTGGCGTCCACGCCAAAGTTCAGGTCCACCTCCGCCGTGGCGCCGAAGGTCGCGGCAACGCCCTCGGCAACCTCGCGGACTCGGCGGTGGAGCAGCTCGCGCGCCTCGCGGCTGAAGGTGCGGATCGTGCCGCGCATCACCGCCGAGTCGGCGATCACGTTGCCGGCCAGCCCGGCCTGCACGCTGCCGACCGTCACCACGCCGATGTCCTCGGGGTCCAGGTTGCGCGCCACCACCGTCTGGAGCGCCACGACGATGTGCGAGGCTACCAGCACCGCGTCCACCGTCTCGTGCGGGCGGGCGCCGTGGCCGCCCTTGCCGCGCACGGTGATCACGAAGCCGTCGGCGGCGGCGAGCAGCGCCCCCGAGCGCACCACGGCGGTGCCGGTGGGGTGGCCCGAGGAGACGTGCAGCCCCAGCGCCACGTCCACGTCCGGCCCCTTGAGCACGCCGTCGCGGATCATGGCGTGCGCGCCGCCCAGGCCCTCCTCGGCCGGCTGGAACATGAGCTTGATCGTGCCGCCCCACGTCTCGCGGTGCTTCGCCAGCACCGAGGCCACGCCGATCCCCACCGCGACGTGCGCGTCGTGGCCGCAGGCGTGCATCACGCCGGGGGTCTGCGAGCGGTAGGGCACGTCCTTGGCGTCCTGGATCGGCAGGGCATCCATATCAAAGCGCAGCAGCACCGTGCGCTCGCCGGGCTGGCCGCCGGACATGATGCCCACCACGCCGGTCTTGCCGACGCCGGTGATCACCTCGTAGCCGAGGGCGCCGAGCTTGTCGGCCACGATTCGGGCGGTGCGTACCTCCTGGAAGCCGAGCTCGGGGTGCATGTGCAGGTCGCGGCGGACGGCGACGATCTCATCGGCGAGGGCCTGGGCATCGGCGAGGAAGGGGCTGGACATGGAGTTCTCCTGCGTGCGGAATGTCGGTGAGCCGCGCCTATTATAGGTGATGCCGGAGCCGCTCGAGCGCGGCGTCCACGATGGCCCGCGCGAGCTCCTCGGGCGCGGCCCAGACGATGGCGTACAGCGTGACGGTGGCGCGCGCCGCCGGTGAGCCCAGGGCGCCGCGCCAGGTCACCGGCTCGCCGGCGCCGGTCAGCGAGGCGTAGGCCGCGCCCTCGCCGGTGGCCACCAGCGCCTTGACGTGCCCGATCCAGTCGGGGAGCTCGGCGCGCAGGCGCTCGTCGCACTCCGCCAGCAGCCCCTCGGCCAGCCGCCGCAGCTCGGGCCACTCGCGCGGCCGCTCCCACTCCAGCACCGCCTGCCCCGTAGCGCTCCCGGCGTCGCTCATACCGCGCCCCCCTCGCCCGCCAGGGCGGCGAGGATCTCCTCGGCGCACTCCCGGTCGTCGGGGATGAAGGGCAGCAGCGGCAGCTCCGGGCGCAGCGCCTGCACCCGCTCCACGGTCGCCAGCATCTCCTCCTCCTGCAGCCGGTCGATCTTCGAGAGCACGAGCAGGTCGGCCTGAGCCACCTGCGGCCGGATCAGCGTGCCGAGCCCGTACTGCTCGCCCCAGAGCCGCTCGAAGCGCGAGGCGTCCAGCAGCGCCAGGAACAGCCAGCTGATGTCTTCCACCCCAGGCTGGGCCAGGCCGGCCCGCAGCGAGTCGGCGTTGGCCACACCGCTGGCCTCGAGGATCAGCCAGTCCGGCCGGAAGCCGTCACGCAGGGCGACCACCGTCTGCACCAGCGGCAGCACCAGCTCACAGCAGACACACCCGGCGCGGATCTCGCGCACCGTGAGGCCGTGGGCCTCGAGGTAGGCGCCGTCCACGCCGATGCCGCCGCGCTCGTTCTCGATAATCGCCACGCGCTCGCCGCGGTCAGCAAGCGCCTCGGCCAGACCCAGGGTCAGCGTCGTCTTGCCGGTCCCAAGGAAGCCGGTGATCGCAACAGCCCGCACGACGGCCCTCCTTCCTGCCTGGTGATTCGAGTCGGTGGGGATTGTAGCACGCGCCGCCCACGGCACACTTCGTGCACGCCTCACACACCTCGCCAGCGGGACGTCATGGAGGAGGACCACGTCCCACAGCACCCAACCGTAGAGGACCTGGAAGAAGTTCGCGAATGAGCCCCGCGCACGCACAAGCGAAAGGGGCAAGGAGCAACGATGCACCGCAAGACCCCCATCAGCCGCACGCTGACCGGCCTGGCCGCCATCCTGGCGTTGGCGCTGGGCTGGCTCACCCTCTCAGCACCTGCCACAGCACAGGAGGCGGTGGATAAGGGCGGACCTGTGCTTATCGTCACCCCCACGACGGCCAGCGCGACCGAGGGCGGGGCCACCGGGTCGTTCACCGTGGCGCTGAACGCCTTACCATCCACCACTGTTACCGTCACCCTCACAGGGGACGCCCAGGTGACGCCTAGCCCGACGACCCTCACCTTCACCCCTTCGAACGGCACCACGCCCCAGTCCGTGACCGTCACGGCAGTGGACGACGCGGTGGCTGAGTCAACCCACTCGGGCACGATCACGTCGCAGGCAGCGAGCAGCGACATCTTCAACGGCCTCAACGGCGCGCCCGTGACGGTCACCATCTCCGATAATGACTCGGCCGGGGTCACAGTCACGCCAACGAGCGTGAGCGCCACCGAGGGCGGCGCGACCGGATCCTACACGGTGCGGCTCACCTCTCAGCCCACGGCGAACGTGACGGTCGCCGTCACGCCGAACGCGCAGCTGATGGTCAACCAGACGGTGCTCACCTTCACCTCCGCGAACTACGCCACGCCGCAGACGGTGACGGTCACGGCGGTGGACGACTCGGCGCAGGAGAGCAACCACACCGGCACGATCGCCCACACAGCGACCAGCAGCGATACCACCTATAATGGTATCTCGATCACGTCCGTCACGGCGAACATCGCCGACAACGACGGCCCCGGCCTGACGTTCACCTCGACGCCTGTCGAGGTCGGCGAGGGCGGGGTGAGCCGGACCTACGACGTGGCGCTGAGGTTGGCGCCGACGGCGAACGTCACGGTGACGCTGGAGACCGACGAGCAGACGGTGGTGAGCCCGACGCTGCTGCTGTTCACACCGGCGAACTTCAGCACGCCGCAGACGGTGACGGTCACAGCGGTGACCGACCTGGCGCAGGAGGCGATGCACACGAGCACGATCACACATACCCTCGCCAGCGACGACCCGGCCTACGATGCGCTCACGCCGGTGACCGTGACGGCTACGGTCACCGACACGCGCTCGCTGGTGGCGCTGCCAACGATCTTCCGCTAGCACGTGTAACGGGATGTGTGGGGTGGGAAGCGTCTGGCGCTGAGATGCGCTGAAGGCTCTCACCCCTCGCCCCCTCTCCCTGCCGTGGGAGAGGGGGTGACAGTGTTGATATGGTGTATGCCGGGAGTGTTTGTGAAGAGACTTGTTCGCGCCCTGCTCCTGGCCGGGCTCCTGCTGATTCCCTCCCCCGCGCCCGCAGCCGAGACCCTGCGCGAGCTGCTCCCTGACCTGGCGATGGCGCCGCTGCGCGACTTCCGGCTCGAGGCCACCGCCGACGGCCGTCGCCTGCTGCGGTTTACCGCCGAGATCGTCAACCTCGGCGCAGGCCCCTTCGAGCTATACGCCTCGCGCGCGAGTACCTCCGACGAGCTGATGACCGACATCCGGCAGCGGGTGTACCGCGAAGACGGCACCCGGCGCGAGGTCGCCACGCCCGCCGTGATGCATTTCGCGGGTGACGGCCACGACCACTGGCACGTGCGCGAGCTCGAAGACTACGCGCTCACGCCGCTTGGTGGGGAACAGCCGGCGGCGGGGGCGAAGCAGGGCTTCTGCTTCTCCGACAACCGCCTGTACCAGGCATCGCGCACGGGTGCTCCCCAACGCGCGCAGTACCGCAGCTGCGGCGGGCCGAACAACCTGAGTCTGACGATGGGCCTATCGATCGGGTGGGGCGACATCTACGGCTGGTACATGCATGGTCAGTACGTAGACGTCACCGGCCTCGCGCCGGGCTTCTATGAGCTGAGCGCCGTGGCAGACGAAAACGGCTGGTTCGAGGAGCTCGACGAGGGCAACAACAGCACTTCTACCCTGGTATGGCTCGACGCGGCCGCGGGCACGGTGCACGGCCAGTGGCAGTACCTGCCGCTCCTGGGCGGAACGTAGAGCGGCTGAACGCTCGAGCCTGAGGGCATCAGGAAGCTGTGCACGACCACCGAGACGGCTTATGTGGTATGCTCACTGCTGTAGAGCCTGGGACAGAACGAACCTCCCCGAACACAGCGCGTAGCGCAGAGCGGGGGCCTGGGGGCCGGGTACCCTATGGGTGCCCCTGGAAAACACACCTCCCCCAATGTATTTCCTACGTCACGATACTGAAGGAACGCACGTGGAGCATCTCATCACCAGCGCCGAGCAGATCAGCGCCGCGTGGCTCGACGCCGCGCTTACGCGGGCCGACGCACTCACCGCGGGCGGCGTCGAGCGCGTCGAGGTCCAGGGCGAGCGCGCCAGCTGGTCGCACAACGCGCGGCTGAAGCTCAGCTACCGACCGGGCTCGGCGGGCGAGCTGCCCGAGTCGCTGTTTCTCAAGATGGTGCAGGACGCCGTGTTCGGGCCGTCGGAGGTGCTGCTCTACACGCGCGATTACGCCGGGCTGGCGGGCGGGCCGCTGGTGCGCTGCTACGACGCGCGCTACGACAAGGAGCGTCGGGCGTACCACCTGCTGCTGGACGACGTCTCGGCGACGCACGGCAACACCTGGGAGCGCGCGATCACCCCGGGCATCGCCGAGGCGATCGGCGACGCGCTGGCGGCGCTGCACACCCACCGCTGGACCCCGGCGCAGCTCGCGGCGATCGGCGAGCGCCCGGCGGGCGAGGAGGACCTGGACCGCTACATGGACCACATCGGCCGCGGGCTGGAGCCGCTGCTGGCGATCGCCGGGGCCGACATCGCGCCCGCGTGGCGACCGCTGCTGGGCGAGATCTTCGCGCGGCACCCGGCGCTCATGCGCGAGCGCCTGCGCGACCAGCGCGGGATCTGCCTGGTGCACGGCGATGTGAACCCCGGCAACATCCTGGCGCCGCTTGAGAGCGCAGGGCAGGTCTACCTGGTGGACCGCCAGCCATTCGACTGGTCGCTCACGCGCTGGCTGGGGGTCTCAGATCTGGCGTATCTGATGTGCACCTTCTGGCCCGAGGAGCAGCGGCGCAGGCTGGAGCAGGCGGCGCTGCGCGCCTACCACGCCGGGCTGGCGCGGCGCGGCGTGGCGGACTACGGCTGGGAGCAGCTCTGGCGGGACTACCGCCTCGCCGCGGTCCAGTCGGTGTACGTGGCGGTGGAGTGGTGCGTGCTGGAGCAGGACCGCGAGCGCATGCGCTGGCTCTGGACGATGCAGCTGCGCCGCGCCATGGCCGCGCTCGAGGACCTGCGCTGCGCTGAGCTGTGGAGATAGGAGTATGCCCGAGGACATCGACTTCGTGCCCGCGTCCTCGCTCTCGATCGAGGCGCTGGCCGACCTGTTCACACGCTCGTTCGCGGAGTACTTCTACCCTGCCGACGAGAGCGCCGAGGACCTGGCGTGGAAGGTGCGGGTCGAGGGGATCGACCTGTGGCGCTCGGTAGTGATGCGGGTAGGCGGGGAGCCGGCCGGCCTGGCGCTGCTTGGGCTGCGGCCGGGAGTGGCGTGGTGCGGTGGCTTCGGCGTGACGGTGCCCTTCCGCGGGCGAGGGCTGGCGCTGCCGCTGGCGGAGGCGATGGTCGTCAACGCGCGCGCCTCAGGGGCGCGGCGGCTGACGCTGGAGGTTCTCACGCGCAACGAGCGCGCCATCCGCACCTACCGGCGTGCGGGGCTGGTCGTGACCCGCGACCTGCTGATTGTCGAGTGGCGTCGCCCGGAGGGGTTCGACCAGCCCCTGCCGCCCTCCAACGTGGTGGAGGCGAGCTGGGCCGCGCCCATGCGCCACTTCGCCGAGCTGCACCCCTCGCCCCCGGCGTGGCAGCGCGACCTGCCGGCCCTGCTGATGCGCGGTGCGCCCCGCTGCCTGGTGCTGGACGAGGCCGGTGACCACGGGGCGCCGCTGGCCTACGCGCTGAGCTATGGCGACGAGGCCGCGCGCATCGTGGACCTCGGCGCGCGCGACGCCGCCGCGGCAGGTCCGGTGCTCCAGACGCTCCAAAGCCGCCACGCCCGCCTCAGCAGTGTCAACGAGCCCGCCGGTAGCCCGCAGGCCGAGGCGCTGCTGGCGGCCGGGTTCGTCGAGGTGGACCGCCAGCACGAGATGGAGCTGGCGTTGTAGACCCTACCCCGCCCGGCGGCCGCCGAAGAGCGCGTGGCCGGCGACCATCCAGTACACGTCTACCTCCGCGAAGCCCGCCTGCGTCAGCCAGATCAGCTGGTCGAGCAGACGTGAGGGCTGGTCGATCGAGTCGGGGTCGGGGTCCGGGTAGCGGTACATATTCCAGTGCTCGCGCTCGAACAGCTCCAGGCCGCGCAGGTCGCCGTCGAGCTCAAGCGAGCGGCGGCGCACGGCCTCGTCCCAGCCCTTCGCGGCCACCGCCGTCCCCGCCGCGCTGGCGGGCAGCATCACGTCGGCGATCACCAGCGCGCCGCCCGGCTCCAGCATCGCGTGGACATCGCGGAACAGCCGGGCCTTGCCCGCGCCATCCAGGTGGTGCACGGCGAGCGAGGAGACTACCGCGCGCACCGGGGCCGCGGGGCGGCGCCAGTCTGCGGCGGCGATGTCGAACTGGCGCGTGCGGAAGCGCTCGCCGAAGCGCGCCAGCCGGGCCTCGGCGGCGGCCAGCATCGCCGGGGAGAGGTCCAGCCCCGTGACGGTCGCCTGGGGGTGGCGCTCGAGGATCGCCTCGGCCAGCAGCCCCTCGCCGCAGCTCAGCTCCAGCACCTGGAGCGGCAAATCGCCAGCCGGGATCAGGTCGCAGATAATGTCGATCTGCAGCTCGCGCTCGGGGACGAAGTAGCGCCCGTGGTCGATGAAGGTCTGCGAGTTGGTCTCGGTCCAGCCCGCGCCCGTGTCGTCGGTAGACATGAGAGCCCTCCTACGTAACAGCCTGGCGGGCGGACGGGTAGCGCAGGTGGCGCTTCTCGCGCACCACGCGCGCAATGCGCTCCACGCCCTCCCACACCTCCACGAACGAGGTGGTGAGCGGGCTGAGGCCCAGGCGCAGGTTGTCCGGCTCCCGGAAATCCGGCAGCACGCCCATCTCGGCGATCAGCGCCTGGTTGATCTGGTAGCCCTGCGGGTGGCGCACGCTCACGTGCGAGCCGCGCCGGGCAGCATCGCGCGGCGATCCCAGGGCGAAGCCCAGCGGCGCCAGCGTCGCGTCGTGCAGGGCGATGAGGTAGGACGTGAGCGCGACCGACTTGCTGCGGATGGCGTCGATGCCGACCTCGACCAGCATCTCGACCGCCGGCTCCACAGCCTCGAGCGAGAGCATGGGCGGGGTGCCGGCCAGGAAACGCGCCACGCCGGGCGCCGGGGTGTAGGCCAGGTCAAAGGCAAACGGCGTGCGCTGGCCGAACCAGCCCCAGATCGGCGAGCGCAGCTCCTCTTGGATGGCTGCACGGACGTAGAGGTAGGCGGGCGCGCCGGGGCCGCCGTTGAGGTACTTGTAGCAGCACCCCACTGCCATATCGGCCTCCCAGGCGTCCAGCTCCACCGGAACGGCCCCCGCGGAGTGGCTCAGATCCCAGATCACCAGCGCGCCGACCTCGTGGGCGCGCCGGGTGATCGCCGCCGCGTCGTAGATGAAGCCGCTCTTGAAGGTGACGTGCGAGAGCGTGACGAGGGCGGTGCGCTCGTCGATCATTGCCAGGAGCTCGCCCTCGTCCACCGTCAGCTCGCCGTCCGAGGAGCGGGCCAGCGCCAGCTCGTGGCGCCCGCCGAGCGCGTCGATGCACCCCTGCAGAATGTAGAGGTCCGAGGGGAAGTTGAGCGCGTCGCTGACGATCTTCGTGCGGCCGGGGCGCGCCTGGAGCGCCGCCATCGCCAGCTTGAAGAGGTTGACCGACGTCGAGTCGCAGGCCAGCACTTGGCCGGGCGCGGCGCCCACCAGCGCCGCAATCTTGTCGCCGATGCGCGCCGGGGCCTCGTACCAGCCACGCCCCCAGCCGCGGATCAGGTCGGCGCCCCACTCGTCGGCCACGGCGGCGCGCATGCGCTCGACGGTGCGCCTCGGCAGGCGACCGAGCGAGTTCCCGTCGAGGTAGATCAGCTCGGGGTCGGCGACCACGAACTGGCCGCGCAGCGGCGCCAGCTCGTCCTGGGCATCAAGGCGCAGCGCTTCGTCGCGCGAGGGTGTCTGCATAGTGGCCTCTCTCTGCTGGGCGGGTCCGCGGGCATGATACACGAAGTTTGGCCCGCGCTGGGGATAACAAAGCGGAGGGCGATTGCTCGCCCCCCGCCTGAGTAATAGCATGATAGCATAGCAAGACCGTGAGAATCAACGGTCTCGGGAACGATGTTTTCAGGCCGCGGGGCGTGTATCCTACGCAGACCGTCACTCACGAGGAGGTAGTGTTGTGGTGAGCGAGCACGACCGCGCGCCCAGCATCGAGGACAGCTGGCTCCAGCAGGAGCTGGCCGAGGCCCACAAGACGATCCGCGCCCTGCTGCGGCAGCTCGACAAGGAGCGCGCGCGCTACGGGGAGTGCCAGCGCGCCTACGAGAAGACCGTGTCCAACCTGACGCAGATCGCGCGCGTGAATATCCAGCTCGAGCGCGAGCGTGACGACTGGCGGCGGCGGGCCGAGGGCGCCGCCGCACCGGTGCAGATCGCCGGGCTCGGCCTGAGCCTGACGCAGGACGAGATCGGGGCGATCCGCAAGGCCATGGCCAGGCTGCACCACCCCGACGCGGGCG